>NZ_JBHTZD010000012.1:0-119303 GCF_042790455.1 Streptomyces sp. NPDC056734 | reverse complement strand
GGTTCCGGCTGGGGGGTGGGCATTGGGGCGCGGGGGGGGGGGGGGGGGGGGGGGGCCCTGGGCGGGCCCCGGGGCCCGGGCAGGGCCACCGGCCGTGGGCACCATCGTCCAGCGCCATTCCGGCCGCCGCACGATCGACCTCGCCAGTGGCGTCCGCTGGGAGCGGCTCACCCCCCACCAGGATGCCCAGGTCGACTTCCTGGAGGTCGTGTACGCCCCCTACGGCCGTTCCACCGACAGCCGCTCGCCCATCCGGCACGAGGGCCGGGAGTACCAGCTCGTCCTCACCGGCACCCTGCACGCCGACATCGGCTTCGAGACGTACGTCCTTGAGGCGGGCGACTCACTGGCCTTCGACGCGGCGGCCCCGCACCAGTACCGCAATATGACCGAGGAGGAGGTCCGGGTCATCTCGGTCGTCGTCCACGCGCAGTGAGCGGACCTCTTCCTCAGACCTTTTCCTCAGACCTTTTCCTCAGACCTTCTCCTCGGCCGGGGTTCACTCAGGGCGTGCAGACGACCCCCGTGCACTGGGCGGACTCGCCGTTGCCGGAGGCGTGGTTGCCGCCCGCGTCGAGGTTGCCCGAGTCGGCGTAGATGCCCCAGGCGTTGTTATCGCGGGCGGTGTTGCCCTGGAGGGTGTGCACGGCCTTGGAGACGGAGATGCCGTCGCCGGAGTTGGCGTTGGCGGTGTTGCCGATCAGCCGGTTGCCGGTCCCCGAGGCCGCCTCGCCGGAGATGTAGATGCCGCGTCCGTTGTTGTTGTTGGCCTGGTTGAGTTCCAGGGTGTTGCCGAGCGACCCCTCCAGGGTGATCGCGTCGCCATTGCCGTAGTTCGCGATGTTGGACCGGATCAGGTTGTTGTCGGAGTAGCTCAGCTCGATGCCGCCGGGGTTACCGCTGACGTCGTTGCCGGTGATCGTGGAGCCGTGGGCGTCCTGGAGGAGGATGCCGCTGTCACCGCTGTTCTGGAGCGTGTTGGACAGCAGGTGGTTGCCGGTGGACTCGGACACGGTCAGCCCGGCGTCCGAGTTCAGGGAGGAGGTGTTGCCCTGGACGAGGTTGTTGTTCGAGGCGAGCTGGAGGACGATCGCGCCGTCGCTGTTGTTGGTGACGGTGTTGGTCAGCAGGGTGTTGCCGGACGCGCCCTCCAGGACCAGTCCCGCGTCCCCGCTGTCGGCGATGAGATTGCCTTCGAGGCGGTTGGACGCGGAGTTCTCCACGAAGACGCCCTCGCCCTGATTGAAGGTGATCGTGTTGTCGGCGATCACATTGCCGCTGGATCCGCCGATCAGCGTGACACCTCTCTGGGCCTGCTGGTCGATGAGGTTGTCCTGTACGCGGTTGTCGACATCGGCGTTGTTGAGTTCGACGCCGGCGATCTCGTTGAGCTGGAGGGTGAGCCCTTCGACGAGGGTGCCGGACGTGCCGGGGTTGAGCAGTACCCCGTGGTCGAACTCCTGCACCACGCCGGGGGTGCCGGCGCCGCCGGTGACGGTGGTGTTGTCGAACCCGTTGTTACGGATCCCGACGCCCAGGCCGATGCCGTCGACGGTGTGTCCGGCCAGGTCGATGGTGATGCCGTGGGCGGCGACGACCAGTCCGTCACCGGGGCAGTTGAGCAGGTCGGCTTCGAGGACGACGCTGGTGGTGACCGTCTGGCCGCAGGTCAGCGGCACGGCGTGGGCCGTGGGCGCGGACATCAGCACGCCGAACAGCGCGGCGGCACCGACCGCCGCGAGCCAGCCTGAGGTGAGTATCCGGGCCGAGGAGCGCGTCCGGGCCGGGGACGATGTCCGGGCTGAGGACGGCGTCCGGGAGAGGCGGATCATGCCGAGACTCCTTCTGTCATGTCATGTCATGTCGGGCCATGCCGTCATGTCGTGATCTGTCATGGCAGCGCGAATCAGCCCCAACGGGCCGAACCCCTGGGGCAGATGACGAGGCGGACTCTCCCGCCTTCCGGACAGCGTCAAGCGAAAGTATGGCGAGGGCTATGAAGCGGCAAAGAATGACCAGGGAAGGGTGAAGGTTGGCCGAATCATCCCGTATTTATACGATCTTCACCGCTCGGGCACGCCCCGTACGGCGTAGTACCCCGGTACCACGGACCGGCGTGGTTCAGCCTCCCGGTACCACCGGGGTGGGGTGATCCGGCGCCTAGCGTCGCTGGTGGGGGCGTCGCACGCGACGGACACCACAGGCCGACAGGAAGAACACACATGATCGAGGCACGGCAGTTGACCAAGAGGTACGGCGACAAGACGGCCGTCGACGGACTGGACTTCGTCGTGAAGCCGGGCTCGGTGACCGGCTTCCTCGGACCCAATGGGGCGGGCAAGTCCACGACCATGCGGCTGATCGTCGGGCTGGACGCCCCGACGAGCGGTTCCGTCACCGTGAACGGCCGCCAGTACTCCCGCCATCAGGCCCCGCTCCAGGAGGTCGGTGCCCTGCTGGAGGCGAAGTCGATCCACCCCGGCCGCTCGGCGTACCAGCATCTGCGGGCGCTCGCGCTGACCCACGGCATTCCCGACCGCCGGATCGAGGAGGTCATCGACCTCGCCGGACTGAGCACCGTGGCGAAGAAGCGGGCCGGTGCCTTCTCCCTCGGGATGGGCCAGCGCCTGGGCATCGCGGCGGCGCTGCTGGGCGATCCGCAGACGGTGATGCTGGACGAGCCGGTCAACGGGCTGGACCCCGAGGGTGTGCTCTGGATCCGCAATCTGCTCAAGACCCTCGCCGCGGAGGGGCGGACGGTACTGGTCTCCTCCCACCTGATGAGCGAGATGGCACTGGTCGCCGACCACCTGATCATCGTGGGGCGCGGGCGGCTGCTGGCCGACACCACGGTGTCCGAGCTGATCCGCGACGCAGGCGGGAACACGGTGAAGGTGGCGACCCAGGACCCGGCGCGGCTGCGGGACGTACTGGCGGGGCCGGGCGTCGAGGTCACCGGCAAGATCGGCTCCGAGGAGCTACAGGTGACCGGGATCACCGCCCGCGAGATCGGGCTGAAGGCCGCCGAGCACGGGATCGCCCTGTTCGAACTGAGCGCGCGGACCGTGTCACTGGAGTCCGCGTTCATGGAGCTGACCAGGGACGCCGTGGAGTACCACGGCTCCACGACGGCCGGGGCCGACATCCTCGGGAGGACCGCATGAGCACCCTCACCGCCCCCACCGAAGACCCCAGGACCGCCGCGGCCCGTCCCCGCTACCGGGTGACCGGGCGGCGCGTGCTCCACTCCGAGTGGGCCAAGCTGTGGTCCCTGCGCTCGACGTGGATCACCCTGGGCCTCGCCCTGCTGTTCCTGGTGGCCTTCGGCCTGATCTCCGCGAGCCGCTATCAGTCCGGGGAGGGCCCAGGCCAGCAGGACCAGGAGTTCGCCGACGCGACGGCCGTCAGCCTCTCCCTCTTCGGTATGGGCTTCGCCCAGCTCGCCCTCGGCGTGCTCGGCGTGCTGGTCACGGCGGGCGAGTACTCGACCGGCATGATCCGCTCGACGCTCGCGGCGGTGCCCCGCCGGCTGCCCGTGCTGTGGTCCAAGGCGGCGGTGTACGGGCTGGTCGCGCTGATCGTGGGGACGCTGGGCGGGTTCACCGCCTTCCTGATCGGCAACGCGATCCTCTCCGGCACCCCCGCGGCCATGAGCCTGTCGGACCCGGGGGTCGTGCGCAGCCTGCTGGGCGCGGGGCTCTACCTCGGACTGGTCGGGGTGCTCGGCGCCGCCCTGGGCTCGCTGCTGCGGTCGGTGGCCGGCGGGATCTCCGTGCTCGTGGCCACCATGATGCTGATACCGGGACTGATCTCCCTGCTGCCCAGTTCCTGGCAGGACAACATCAGCCCCTACCTCCCGTCCAACGCGGGCGAGGCGATGTTCGCCCTGACCCATGACTCGACCATGCTGTCGCCGACCTCCGGGATGCTGGTCTTCCTCGGCTGGACGGCCCTGGCGCTGGCGGGTGCGGCGCTCCGGCTGACCCGCAGCGACGCCTGACCGGCCGCACCATGGCAGCGTGACCTCCGTGACCTCCGTGACCACCGATGACATCAGCGCCATGGGGCCGCTGGTCGCCCGTGTCTCCCGGGGCGGCCGGCGGCTGCGGCGGGCCGACCGGACGCATCCGTGGGTGCTGGACACCGCGGTCGTCGTCGTCGTCTTCCTCGTGTTCTGCCTGCCCGACGTTCTGCGCGGCGGTACCGCCGGTGACGCCGACGTCCCGAGCCGCTTCCGGCTCGCCTTCGCCCAGCTGCCCGTCGCGGGGATGCTGGCGCTCCAGGCCGGTCTCGTACTGCCCCTGCTGTGGCGGCGGCGCAGACCGCTCGCGGCCTTCGCCGCCATCACGGCGGTGTTCGTCCTCCAGTGGTCCCTGGGCGCCGTGCTGCGCGCGGACGCCGCCCTCTTCGTCGCCCTGTACAGCCTGGCCCTGCACGGCAGGCTGCGGCAGCTGCCCTGGGCCTGCGCGGCCACGGTGGGCGCCATGGTGCTGGTGGCGGTCCGCATCTCCGGGGTGGTGTCCGTCTGGGACGCGCTGTTCTTCCTGCTGAGCACGGCGACCGCGGCCCTCACGCTCGGCCTGATGATCCGGATCCGCCGCGCCCAGCTCGCCGGACTGCGGGAACGGGCGGCGCGGCTGGAGGTGGAGCGTGATCAGCGCAGCAGGCTGGCCACGGCCACCGAACGCACGCGGGTCGCCCGCGAGATGCATGACGTCGTCGGGCACAACCTGTCCGTCATCATCACCCTCGCCGACGCCGGCGCCTACGCCACGGACATCGACCCCGAACGGGGCAAGGAGACCCTGCGGCTCATCGGCGACACCGGCCGCCAGGCCCTCGGCGAGCTGCGCCGGGTGCTCGGCGTACTGCGCGAGACCACGGACGGTCCCACGGGCGGGCCCCCGCTCAGCCCGCAGCCCGGCATCGCCGACCTTCAAGCCCTGTGCTCCGGGGTGCGCACCGCCGGACTGGAGGTCGTCTACCGGACCTCCGGCGATGTGGACACCCTGGACAGCGGAGTACAGCTGACCGTGTACCGCGTCGTTCAGGAAGCTCTCACGAACACCCTGAAGCATGCTGCCACCGGCACCCGGGTGCGTCTGTCGGTCCAGGTCGAGGGCAGCAGGCTGACCGTCCGGGTCGAGGACAGCGGCCCGGCCACCCCGGCCGGACCGCCGAACGAGGAAGGACACGGCCTGGTGGGTATGCGCGAACGAGCGGCCCTGTACGGAGGCACCGTCAGCGCGGGGCCGACGGAACAGGGAGGATGGAGCGTCGAGGCGGTTCTCGACCTCACACCCCCGGGCGGCGACCGATGACCACCGTACTGATCGTGGACGACCAGCCCTTGCAGCGCTACGGCTTCCATCTGCTGCTGGACTCCGTCGCCGAGACCGATGTCGTCGGCGAGGCCGCCCACGGCGCCGAGGCCGTGCGCAAGACCGCCGAACTGCGCCCGGACATCGTCCTGATGGACGTACGGATGCCCGGCATGGACGGCATCGAGGCGACCCGCCGGATCGTCGCGGCCGGTGGCCGCTCGCGCGTCCTCGTCCTGACCACCTTCGACCTGGACGAATACGTCCACGCCGCCCTGCGCGCCGGGGCCAGCGGCTTCCTCCTCAAGGACGCCCGCCCCGACGAACTCCTCGCCGCCATCCGCGCGGTGGCCTCCGGCGACGCCGTCATCGCGCCCGCCCTCACCCGCCGCCTCCTGGACGAGTACACCCGCTACGTCCCCGCCCACCGCGCGGACCGGACCGGGGACTCGGCCCTCGGCTCGCTCACCGAACGCGAGCGCGAGATCCTCGTCGCCGTCGGAAAGGGCTGGACCAACGGCGAGATCGCCACCCGGTTCGTCCTGTCCGAGTCCACCGTCAAGACCCATGTCGGCCGCGTCCTGGCCAAGATCGGGGCCCGCGACCGCGTCCAGGCCGTGATCTTCGCCTACGACCACGGCCTGGCCCGCCCCCACGCGAACTGACCCGACGCACAGCGCGGCAACCGGCGAGGCCGCTTCAGGGCGCGACGGCGTGCCGCCGGCCTGGCGGGTGTCACTCCGGCGCGGCGGAAGTATTACCGCCGGGTCGTTTTCGCCTCCCGGCGCGGTCCTGCGCTGCGCGACCACTGTGCTCTGGTGGCCAGGGTTCGACGGCCTGCCATCGGCCTGGCGGGTGTCACTCCGGCGCGGCGGGAGTGCCACCTACCGGCCCTGCGGGTGCCGCTCCGGCGCGGTAGAAGTACCACCGCCGGGCCGTTTCCGCCTCCCGGCGTGGTCTTGCCCTGCGCGACCACCGTGCCCGGCCGCCGGGCTGGGGGGTCCGGCGGCACGGCGAGGAGGACGAGCTGGCTGATCCGGTGCGGGGTCCGGTGCGGGGTGTCCGGGTTGGGACGGCGGACGGGCATGTCGATTCCTCTCCCGTTGATGCGTGCGGGCGGCTCCGCTACCGGGTCCCCGGGCGCAACCGGGCGGCGGTGCCCAGGAGTTCGGGATGCGTCCGTCTGGTGTCGGGCGGGGTCGACGTCGTGTTCGACAGGGCTCACGCCGGTTCCGGCCTCGCCACCACCGCCGCGGCGGCCAGGCCGGGAGGCATCCCGGTCTCGCCGCTCGGTTGCCCGGCCGTCTTCGACCGCGGTGTCACCGTCCTGTACGGCGGCACGCGCGCGACCGAAGGACGCGTGGCGTCCCTCGCCGTCGAGGTCGTCCAGGGCGAGCTGCGCATCCCGGTCGACGCCGACCACCCCTTCGCCGGGGCCCGTCAGGCCCTTCCCGTCTTTATTGACGCATCAACAACCTGCTAGTGTCGACCTATGTCCGAACCGCGATGGCTCACCCCGCGCGAGGCCGAGATCTGGGCGGCGTACCGCCGGTTGGGCCGACTCCTTCAGCGGGCCCAGGACCAGCAGTTGCAGCGGGATTCCGGTATCTCGGCCGCCGATTACGCCCTGCTCGCCCCGCTGTCGGAGTCCGAGGACGGCGTCCTGCGGGCCCGTGAACTCGGCGCGTGGGTCGACTGGGAGCGCAGCCGGCTGTCCCATCAGATCAGCCGGATGGAAAAGCGCGGCCTGGTCGTCCGGGAAGCGTGCGAGGACGACGCGCGCGGCTCGATGGTGCGACTGACCGAGAAGGGCAGGGAGACCATCGAGGCGGCCGCACCCGGGCACGCGGAGTTCGTACGGCAACTCTTCTTCGACCCGCTCGAAGCGGATGAGACGACAACACTCGGGGATCTCCTGACCCGCATCACGGCGGCGGTGGAGGCAACCACCGAGGGCCACACCTGAGACCGGCCACGGTCAGGCAACGGTCCGGACGAGCTTCTTGTTGACGAACTCCTCGATGCCCGCCCGTCCGAGTTCGCGGCCGAACCCGGAGCGCTTGACGCCGGCCGAACTCGACGGCCTCCTGCCGGACGAGCCCGCGGGCCCCGGGCACGAGACCCCGCTGAGCACGCTCCGGCGCTTCTTCTCCCTCATCGCGAGCGCCGAATTCGACAACGTCAGCAAGCTCTGGCTGAACGCACGGCACCTGTCGCGCTATCGCCCCGTGCTCCGCGACCATGTCGTCGAACAGGAACTGCTCTGGTGCCGCCGCATCGAACAGCTCATCGCGGCGGGCACGGGCGCACAGCTCTTCCACTGCGCGAACCCGTGGACCGCGGCCGTACGCATCCTCGTCGGGATCGACGGAAGCAGCGCCTACATCAACACCAGCGCCCACACCCGCACCGCCGACCCCTACGGCCGCCTGAGGCTGCGGGGGTCGGGTGGTGCGCGGGCGGCTGGAGATCCGGGTCGGCGGCCGGTGGTGCGGGCGGCGGGCCCGGATGAGCTGCTGGACGACCGGGTTGCCGTCATCCACGGGACGCAGCAGATCGATGGCCTCGACGTGGAAGCCGTAGTCGGTGAGCAGGCCCTCCCACAGGTGCGGTGCCAGGACCCACATCAGGGTCGGCAGGGGTGGGTCCTCGCGCAGCAGGATCGTCTGCTCGCGCGGTACCACCTCCGTGGACGGGCCCTGGCCGTGCAGGTCGGTGTGCAGGAGGGAGAGGATCAGCGGCGCCCCGGGGAGCAGGCCGTCGCGCAGGGCGGGCAGGACGCGGTGCGGGTCGGTGAAGGCCAGCGTCCCGATGGCGTAGGCGGCGTCGAAGGGCTCGGCCTCGGCGAGATACGCGGCCACGTCCCCGTGGGAGAAGTGCACGCCCCGGACCCCCACGTGTGCGGTGACCGCGCGTTGGTGCTGGGTGGGCGACAGCTCGACCCCGGTGACAAGGGCGCCGTGGGCCCGGGCGAGATGCACGGCGTGGTGACCGGCTCCGGACCCGATGTCCAGGACACGTCGGCCGGTGATGTCCCCGAGGATCTCAGCGCCCGGTCCGACCCCGTCCCAGGGCGCCCAGGCCAGGCGGCCGGGGACGTCCGGCACATGGGCGCGGTCCAGCTGGCGCCGGCCATAGCGGGTCCAGGCTTCGGTGTTGATGTCCTCGACGGGCACGGGGCTCCTCGGTGGGCGGCGCGGTGGATCGGGTGGACGGCAGATGCCTCAGCGGGGTCTCGGCGGGGTCTCGGCGAGGGCGAGGGCTACGGCTACGGCATCGGACAGCCACTGCCCGTGGGCCGCGGGCGGCACACCTGCGCTGTACGTTGCCGGCATGACCACCGGGTTGAGACGGTCCGCCGGGGTGACGTTCAGCGCCGCGTCCGGGATGGCTCAGAACCTCGCGTGAAGAGCGCTCGCACAGGCACCCGGCCCGACGGACACCGGGGAACTGGCGCCGACGGTACGGGATGCCTGGCCGGTGGCCCGCTGCCAGATCCTCGTCGTGATCGGCGTGGGCCTCGGGCGCGGACAGGGTGAGCCACGTTGTGCCGCGCGCTTACCGAGGGCCGCAGGGCGGCACGGTCCGGGACGTTGCCGCTGCCGGCATCAGGTCGCGCGTAGCAGGGCGCGGCCGGAGACGGCGTAGCGCGCACCGGCCTGGAGACAGGCGCCGAGGTTGCCGGTGTTGACGCCGCCGTCGACGCCGACCGGGAGGGCGTGGCGTGCCTGTGCGGCCTTGGCCGTCAGCGTCAGGTCGGCGGCGCCGGTGCTGCCGGGTTCGATCAGCATGACAAGGAGTCCGTCGACCATCTCGAAGCACGGGCGGACCGAGCTGAGTTCCGTGGTGGGCGCCACCGCGAGCCAGGCGGTCGCGCCGGAGGCGCGGATACGTTCGGCGGTGTCGGCCACGGCCGCGTGGTCCGGGCACGACTCGAAGGGAAAGGTGACGCGGTCGGCCTGCTGGGCGCAGACCTCGTCGATCAGGCCGTCGAGTTCCGGTGCGATGACGTGGATGTCGAGCGGCCCGATCCGGCGCTCGGCGAGCGTGCGCAGCAGGGAGAGGCTCACGCCGCGATGCGTACCGTCGTCCATGATGATGTCGGCGTGGATCCACAGGCCGGCGTGTTTCAGGTGCTCGGCGGCGGCGAGCCGGTCCGCCTCGGCGACGGCGTAGAGGCTGCCGGCGAGGACCGATCCGGGGTGGCGGGCGATCTCGGCGAGCAGCTCCGGGTTCAGGTCCGGGTTCCGGTCCGGGTTCAGGTCCGCGTCGTACCGTGTCACGTCGTGGGCCCCGCGTGCCCGGCGCCGTCGGTGTCGAGCGGGTCCCGGTCGGCGAGCACCGTGTAGGCCCGTTCCCGCGCGTGTGCCGAGCCGGGTTGGGGGGCGGCGGCCGACCGGGTCGTAGGTGCCCACTCGCCGCGGATATCGCGTACCGGCCGGCCGGACGCGATGGCCGCCGCCTGTACGCAGGCGCCGCGCGCCGACGACTCGGGGGCATCGGCCACGAGTACCTCACCGCCGGTGGCGATGAGGCGTCCGCCGGTGGCGACCCCGGCGGTGTTGAGGTGCCGCTCGCCGGGGAGCAGGCCGAGGATGACGCCTTCGAGGGCGGCCCATGCGCTGTCCGCGCGGCTCGTCGTGGAGGTCAGCCCGGCGTGGATGCCCTGGGCGCCGGGCCGGTTGGGCTTGCGTTCGCCGTCGAGGCAGGCGACGAGTGCCGGTTCGGCGAGGGCCTGGCGGTCGACGCCCAGGATGCGGGCGAAGGTGTCGGTGACGCGTGCGGCGTCCAGTGTCGAGACGAGGGGGCGGTGGCCGTCGGTCATGTCGGCGACGCCGTCGACGGTGCCGTGGGGATCAGAACCGAGGGTGTCGCTGGGCGAGAGGACGACGCCACAGGTGCCGAACGTGTGGTCCACGTCGCCGGGGGCGGCACCGAGACGGAGGGCCGCCGCGTGCTGGTCCCCGCCGCCGGGTTCCACCAGGGTGGCGGCAGGCGGCCCGAGTTCCGCGCGGGCCGTGGCGGTGGGCGTTCCGACGGCCGCCGAGGCGTTCATGACCTTGGGCAGGGCGTCCGTCCGGTCCCGTTCGGCGTCGACATGGGCCAGGATCTCGGGGAGATACCGGGACCGCGCGGCGCTGTGACAACCGGTCCCCGATGCCTCGGAGCGGTCGGTGGCGTACCGGCCGGAGAGCTTCCGGATCGGCCAGTGGTGCGGCAGCAGGACGGGGCGCGGTCGCCGGTAGTGGGCCGGTTCGTTCTCGGCGAGCCAGGCGAGCTTGCCGAGGGTGAAGGCCGCAGTCGGCGGGGAGCCGACGGCGCGAATCCAATCTGGCGCCCCGGTCAGGCCCTTGAGCCGTTCGAGCTGTGGTGCGGAGGTGATGTCGTGCCACGGCTTCGCCGGGATCAGGACCTGATCGGTGGTGTCCAGAGCGACCATGCCGTGGCACTGGCCGTCAACCGCGACCGCGCCGATGCCGTCGGGGGACCCGCCCGCGTCGTTCCTGGCGGCCATGAGCGCGGCGGCTCTCAGCGCCGTCCACCAGGCGGCGGGGTCCTGTTCGCCGCTGGGCGGGAACGCGGGTGGATGGGGTGCGCTTCCCGAGGCGAGCAGCGAGCCGTCGCGCAGGTCACGCGGCTCGACCTGGCAGGACTGGGTCGAGGAGTCGACTCCGGCGACGACGGGCATGGGATGTTCTCCTAGCGGGAGGCCACAGCGCCCTGCGGGTGCGGGTGCGGGTGCGGGTGCGCGGTGGCGTCGGGGGGTCCGGGGGGTCCGGGGCCCGGGGAAGTCGCCGGGCCCGCCCGGTCCCGGCACCTGCGGTGAACGGCGCGGTCCCGGGGGCCGTTCACTCCAGGTGCCCGTCGGAGCGGGGTGTGTTCGACAGGGGCGGGCAACGAAGGCGGATCGCGGGTGGACGCTGCTACCCGGCCGCGCGAGCCGTCGTGGCGGACGAGTCCGGCGGCTGATGGCTGCTGGGCCAGGCGAGCTGGCGCAGATCGCCCGGGGTGACGGTGTCCGCGGGGTATGTGACGCCGTCACACCGGCCGTCCTTGAAGACACACACCGCGTCGGCGAGCCCGATCAGCTCTTCCTCCTCGGTGGACACCACGATCACGGCCACGTCCTGTTCGGCGGCCATGGCACGGATCAGAGCGTGGATCTCGGCCTTCGCGCCGATGTCGACGCCCTTGGTCGGTTCGTCGAGCAGAAGCAGCCGCGGCTGTTGCAGAGCAGCGCGGGCGAACAACACCTTCTGCTGGTTTCCGCCCGACAGTTGGACGATGGGCTGATCGAGGTCGCCGCGGACCGCGACCTTGTCCAGGGCGTCGTGCGTCGCTTCGGCGATGCGCCTGCGCTGGAGCCGACCGGCACGGCTGAACGTATGCAGCACGGGAAGTGAGACGTTCTCCCTCGCACTCATCCCGGGGATGAAGCCGTCCGCCTTGCGTTCCTCGGAGAGGAAGACGATCCCGGACCTGATCGCCCGGGCCGGGCTCCTGGGCCGGTACGGGGAGCCCATCAGGGTCAGTGACCCGGACGGAGTGCGCTCCGATCCGTACACGGTACGCAGGAACCGTGAGCGTCCCGAGCCCACCAACCCGTACAGGCCGAGTATTTCACCGGCCCGCACCTGGAGCGTGACGTCCTTGAGCCGGTCGGTGGACAGATGGACGGCGCTGAGCACGACCTCGCCCGCCTCGTGGTCGCGGACCTCGCGGTCAGGGTCTTCGTGGTCACGGCCTTCGTGGTCACGGGTTCTGTGCCCGTGGGTTCCGTGCCCGTGGGTTTTGCGGCCGAGGTTCCTCCGGTCCTGGACCGTCCGAGGCTTCTCCCTGGCCTTCGGCCCGCTCGTCGGCAACGGATCAGCAGACGCGGATTCGCCGATGATGGCGTGCACCACATCGTCATGGTGCACCGTGTCCGCCGGCCCGCTCAGCGTGACCTGACCATTGGAGAGCCCGACGATGTGGTCGGCGACGGAGAACACCTCGTCGAGCTTGTGATCCACCAGCAGGACACCTATGTCCCGCTCGCGCGAGATGCGCTTGACCGTGGCCAGCAGATGATCGATCTGCTGAGCCTCAAGGGCCGTCGTCGGTTCGTCGAGGAGGAGGTACCGCGCGTTGCGGTTGAGCGCGGCGACCACTTCGACCATCTGGCGCTGGGCGACGGACAACTCGGCGGCGCGCTCGGTGGGGGACGCGGTGACCCCGTACGTCCGGCACAGCTCGGCGGTACGCCGGTTCATCTCCGACCGTGCCAGCCTGCCGTGCCGGCTGATCTCGTGGCCGAGGAAGACATTCTGGGCGACGGTGAGCTGGTCCACGAGCCTGAGTTCCTGGTACACGCAGGCCACGCCGGCGGCCAGCGCGTCCGCGGGGCTGGAGAAGTGCTGGGGGACGCCGTCGATGAGCACCGAGCCCTCGTCAGGACTTTCGGCGCCCGCGAGCATTTTCAGCAGGGTGGACTTGCCCGCGCCGTTGTGACCGACGAGGGCGAGCACCTGACCGGGGTGGAGTGCGACCGTCACACGGTCAAGGGCCCGTGTCTGCCCGTAGTGCTTGCTGATCGAGTCGACGGCGAAGCACCGCGCAGTGGCTCCACTCACTGTTGTGCACCTCTCTCTGTGTGTCTCGGCGGCCGTGGCCGTGCAGGGTCAGCCGACCTCGCCCGGACCCGGGGTGCCGCTGGTGAAGATCTTCAGCGGCTGGAGGATCTCCGCGGGCACCTGCTCCCCGCCGAGGTACTTCTCGACGTTCTCGACGACGATCCGCGCGTAGTCGGCGGGTTCCTGGGCGGCACACGCCTTGTAGGTGTCGTTCAGCGCCTTGTCGGCGGCGCAGAACCCGTACAGCGCGATCTCGCCGTCCTTCCCGAGCTGGCTGATCGCCTGGAGCGCGCCGACCGTGCCGGGACCGGTGTCGGCGAAGACCACGTTGATGCCGGGGTTGCCCTGAAGCATGTCGGTGGTGACCTGGAGGCTGATGTTGGGGTCGACCTTGCTGTTGACGGTGGGGCCCACGCTGGCATTGGCGTTGGACTTCAGCGCGTCCTTGAAGCCGCTGTCACGCTGGTTGGTGGGGATCTGGTCAGGGTCTCCCACGATCCCGGCCTCGATCTCGGCGTCCGCGCCCATGTCCTTGAGGAGCTGGGTCCCCATCGCCTTGCCACCCTCGACCTGGTCGGCGCCGACGTACTGGACGATGCTGGCGTTCTGGGTCTTGAGGTCGTCCGGCGAGACGATGACGTTGACGGTGAACACCGGGATCTTCGCCTGATTCAGCGCGGCGACGCTGGCGGCGCCGGGTCCGGAGTTCACCGCGTTCAGCGCGACCGCGCAGACTCCCTGCTGGATGAAGCTGTTGATCTGGGAGAGCTGGGTCGAGTCGCTGTCATTGGCGATGGCCAGCTTGACGTCGAATCCGCTCGCCGCGCCGTTGTCCAGGAAGCTCTGACGCATGGCGACGTAGTAGGGGTTCACCGTGTTGGGCAGGGCGACGCCCAGCACGGGCTTGTCCGTCGCGCAGTTGTCGGGCAACGCGGTGCTGCTGTCCGACGTCGGGGTGCCGCTCGTCGCCTGGTTGCTGCAAGCGGCCGTCAGAAGTGCGAGTGAGACGGCTGCCGACGCAACGGTCAGCGCTCTGGTTCTGTTGGGCATCTGCTCTCTCCTCGGTTGACGCGTCCGGCGCGGTCGTCTGACGCGGGTTGAGAAAGGTGCCTGCCGCCGGTGGCGGCGAGGCTCGGGCCGGATCGGAGTGGCGTGCAGTGGGCGAAATGTGACGGAACGTCGGAAAGGGTGCGGAGGCGGCCGGAGCCTGGATGGCGGCCGAGGTCGCCGGGAGGCGGAGTGAGACGGGCCGACGCGTGTCGGGGCGGGCGGTGCCGTCGGGGCGGCGCGCTGCGGAGTCAGACCGCCGTGGGCTCCTTCGCGGATGCCGATCGCGACGTACCGGTGAGCGAGCCGAGGATCGATGCGCCGTTCAGGCCCCGCCGGTAGGTGTCGAACGAGACACCGAGCAGGATGATCAAGCCGATCACCAGCGACTGCCAGTAGCTGTTGACATTCAGTACGTTCAGACCGTTGGAGACCGAGGCGATCAGAACGGCACCGATCATGGCCCCGGGCACCGTCCCCGTACCGCCGAACAGGCTCACCCCGCCGACCACCGCCGCGGCGATGGAGAAGAAGAGTTCGTTGCCCAGTCCGGTGGCCGGGAACCCGACCATCAGGCGCGAGGTGGCGATGAGCCCCGCGATGCCCCCGCAGACGCCGCTGACGGCGTAGACCAGGATCGTGACCGCCGGAATGTTCACGCCGGCCAGCCGGGCGGCCGGCTTGTTTCCGCCGGAGGCGTAGACATGCAGGCCCAGCCTGGTCCGGGTCAGGAACCAGGTGGCCGCGACGGCCGCGATCAGCAGCATGATCACGGGCAGCGGGACTCCCGCGATACGCCCCTGGCCGATCCAGGAGAAGCCGGCCTGCCGTACGGAGATGGAGTTCGCTCCGGTCATGATGAGGGGGACGGCGATGGCGACGCCCTGGGTGGAGAACGTGACGATGAAAGGCGGCACCTTCACGTAGTGGATCACCAGACCGTTGATCACCCCGAGGACGAGTCCCGCTCCGACGGCCAGCACGGAGGCCACCAGCCAGGGAAGCCCGTCCCGCATGAGGACGGCGGCCAGCACTCCCGTCATGGCCACATTGGCCCCGGTGGACAGATCGATCCCGCCGGTCAGCAGCACGAACGTCTGGCCCAGGGCAAGAAACGCGATGACCGCGCCGTTGAGGAGCAGGGCCATGCCGTTGTCGACGGTGCCGAAGGACGGCGACAGGATGCTCAGCACAGCGAGCACGACCAGCAGGACCAGGAAGATTCCCGTCTCGTCGGGCAGTCGGAACTTTCTCATGGGAGTCTCCGTGGTTCGTGGTTCGTCGTCTCGGCCGTGAGGTCGGTTCCCGGTGCGGCTCCCGGTGGGGATGGCGCGGGCCGGCCCCCGCGGCTCAGTGCCGCGGCGTCCAGGGGTGCCAACTCCTGGGGGGCTTCGGTGAGCCGGCCCACCGTGCCGGCCGGGTGCGCGGACAGCACCTGGGACCAGGAGTAGCCGTTGAGCCGCATCAGGGTGACCGCCAGCGCGTCGCCCCAGGCCGACATGGCGAGGGTGCTGCCCATGGCGATCACACCGCCCGGGTCCGCGTGGGAGGCGGGATCTATCCGCACGCTCACGTCCGCGATCAGGCCGAGCGCCGAGTCCGCGCGAGCGGTCAGCGACAGGACGTCGGCACCGCGATCCTGTGCCCGGCGGGCGAAGTCGTTGAGTTCGGCGGAGCCTCCGCCCTTCGAGATGGCGATCACCACGTCCGACCCGGACACCGCGCCCAGGGAGCCGTGCAGCGCGTCCATGGGGTGGAGGAAGACGGCCGGGGTTCCGCAGACGGACAGGAGGTGCGCCATCCGCCGGGCCACCGTCCCCGAGGTCCCCGAGCCGGCCACGACCACCTTGCCCCGGCATCCGAGCAGCAGTGACACGGCGGTCAGGAAGGACTCGTCCAGTTGTTCGGCGATGCTCGCGGTGGCGGCGCTCTCCCGGCGGATCACCTCTCGGGCGCCCTCAAGGATCTGGTCCTCAGCTGGCGAACTCACGACGGTGTACCTCCGGGGACGGCGGGGATCGGGCACCCGGTGCGAGTGCTCGGCCAGGGATCTCATCAGCCCGTTCCTGCCGTCGGCGGCGCGTCGTGTCCACGACGTAAATGCCGCATTACGACTCTGTGGCGCGGGTGGAGTCATCAGACCCCCAGCCCGCCCATGCGTCAAGTAGGCTGCCCATATGGGCGGCACCGCCCGGGGAAGGCAACGGAACCAGTGGCCATTCGCGAAGGCCAACCCGATGGGTCCAGCCGAACTCCAGCGAGCCACCACGGTCGCCCGCATCCTCGACGAGTGCCGCCATCAAGGCATCTCGCGGGCCGAGACCGGCGCACCGACCGCCGTGGACAGTGAGCCGTCAGAACAACCGCGTACCGCGTACGGGCTCCAGCACGCGCCGGCGGCCAAGGCGACCGCACCGGGTGTCGCCTCACCGGGCCACGAGGAGATCGCGCCGGAGGTCTGTTCCCTGCCGCTCACCGAGACCGGCACCCCGCCGGACGGAAAGACCAGCAGCCCGAAAACAGCAACGGTCAAACGTCCGAGTGTGTTTTCGCAGGTACGCAAAAACTCCCGACCTACTTGTTTCGCAGGTCGGGAGAATTTCCCGGAGTGTCCCCGGCGGAATCCGAATCCGCACACACGGATCCGGAGCGCCGCACCCCTCCCTCACCCGCCAAATCGCAGGTCAGTCAAGATGCGGCGGCAGGCGCGTGTCAGATATCCCGGAAGATCTCGATCTGCGCCCCGATCGAATTCAGCCGCTCCGCCAGATCCTCGTACCCCCGGTTGATGACGTACACATTGCGCAGTACCGACGTGCCGTCCGCGGCCATCATGGCGAGGAGGACGACCACGGCGGGGCGCAGGGCCGGGGGGCACATCATTTCGGCGGCGCGCCAGCGGGTGGGGCCCTCGACCAGGACGCGGTGGGGGTCGAGGAGCTGGAGGCGGCCGCCGAGGCGGTTGAGGTCGGTGAGGTAGATCGCGCGGTTGTCGTAGACCCAGTCGTGGATGAGGGTCTTGCCCTGGGCCACGGCCGCGATCGCCGCGAAGAAGGGGACGTTGTCGATGTTGAGGCCGGGGAACGGCATCGGGTGGATCTTGTCGATCGGGGCTTCCAGCTTGGAGGGGCGGACGGTCAGGTCCACCAGCCGGGTGCGGCCGTTGTCGGCGACGTACTCGGCGCTGCGGTCGTGGTCGAGGCCCATCTCCTCCAGGACCGCCAGCTCGATCTCCAGGAACTCGATGGGGACCCGGCGGACGGTGAGTTCGGACTCCGTGACGACCGCCGCGGCCACGAGGCTCATCGCCTCCACCGGGTCCTCCGACGGGGAGTAGTCCACGTCCACGTCGATGGTGGGCACGCCGTGGACGGTCAGCGTCGTCGTGCCGATGCCCTCCACCTGCACGCCCAGCGCCTCCAGGAAGAAGCACAGATCCTGGACCATGTAGTTCGAGGACGCGTTGCGGATCGTCGTCACGCCGTCGTGGCGGGCCGCCGCGAGGAGCGCGTTCTCGGTCACCGTGTCGCCGCGCTCGGTCAGCACGATCGGGCGGTCCGGGCGTACGGAGCGGTCCACCAGGGCGTGGTACTGACCCTCCGTCGCCGCGATGTCCAGGCCGAACCGGCGCAGCGCGATCATGTGCGGCTCGATGGTCCGGGTGCCGAGGTCGCAGCCGCCGGCGTAGGGCAGCTTGAAGCGGTCCATGCGGTGCAGCAGCGGGCCGAAGAACATGATGATCGAGCGGGTCCGCACGGCCGCGTCCGCGTCGATCGCGTCCATGTCCAGGTCGGCCGGGGGCACGATCTCCAGGTCCACCCCGCCGTTGATCCAACGGGTGCGCACACCGATGGAGTTGAGCACCTCCAGGAGCCGGTAGACCTCCTCGATCCGGGCCACCCGGCGCAGTGTCGTGCGGCCCTTGTTGAGCAGGGAGGCGCACAGCAGCGCCACGCACGCGTTCTTGCTGGTCTTCACGTCGATCGCGCCGGAGAGCCGACGGCCGCCGACGACCCTCAGATGCATCGGGCCGGCGTAGCCCAGTGAGACGATTTCGCTGTCCAGTGCTTCACCGATTCGGGCGATCATCTCAAGGCTGATGTTCTGATTGCCGCGCTCGATGCGATTGACGGCGCTCTGGCTGGTGCCGAGCGCTTCCGCGAGTTGTGCCTGTGTCCAGCCTCGGTGCTGCCGGGCGTCACGGATGAGCCTGCCGATGCGTTCGAGGTAGTCGTCTGCCATGAGGTTGAGGCTATCTCAGATATGAGATGGCGCCTGCTGGGGGGTCTGTTCGGGTGAAAGGGTGTCAATCCCGGCTGGTGGGGCGGAGGGTGGCAGAAGGGGCAGGGCTAGGGGAGATGCCTGCAAATCGGGCTATGTCGTATTCATCGTGCGGGGCGTCGCTCATGCCCGCAAACCGCGCATCACCAGGTCCAGCAACCGCTCCGCCCTCGGCTCCCAGTCGCCCGCCGGGTCGATCTGCCACAGGCCCGCGATCGCCAGCACGAAGTCGTCCGTCGTGACTCCCGGGCGTACGGTGCCGGCCTGCTCGTTCGCTTCGAGGAGCAGTTCGATCGCGTTGAGGAGGGGCGTGGCGCCCGGGGCCGTTCCGCCGCCCGGGGTGCTCGTCGCCCGGCGGATGGCCTCGGCCAGGCCGATCTTCGTCATGTAGTAGGCGGCCAGCCGGTCCATCCACTCCCGCAGTGCCCGCTCCGGCGTTCGGCGGCGCAGGAGTTCCGGCGCCGCGTCCGCGACCTGCTGCATCTCGTGCCGGTACAGCTCGATGACGAGTGCCTCGCGGTTCGGGAAGTGGCGGTAGAGGGTGCCCTGTCCGACGCACGCCTTCTTGGCGATCGCGCTCAGGGGGGTGGCGGCGTCCAGCGTCAGCTCCGTGAGCGCCACCGCCAGGATGCGATCCCGGTTGCGCTGTGCGTCCGCCCGCTGCGGTGCCTCGTTCTCCGGCTGTCCCATGTCCGCTCTCTCCCGGCCTCGTACGTGCCGGCCTCGTAGCTGCCGACGGGTCTTCGGCGAACCCGATCTTGCCAACCGGACAACTGTCCGCTACGTTCCTGAGCGTACCGGACAGTTGTCCGGTTGTGTCCCGGCCGGTGCCGAGCCCAGTGTCCCAGCGTCCCGTTCCGATCCGGCGCCACCCCCCACCCCGCACTCCCCACCCGCACCCCCACCCCGCACCCCCCGCCGACCGGCCGCTCCCGCAAAGACGCCCGGAACCGCGAAAGAAGGCTGACCATGGCTTCGGCCCCCGTGCCGACCTCCAGCGAACTCACCCTCCACATCAACGGGGAGGAGTACCCGCTCACCGCCGACCACCGCACCGCCCTCCTCGACGCCCTGCGCGAACGGTTCGACCTCACCGGCACCAAGAAGGGCTGCGACCACGGACAGTGCGGCGCCTGCACGGTGCTGGTCGACGGGCGCCGCGCGCTGTCCTGTCTGATCCTCGCCGTCGCCGCCGAGGGCAGGCGGATCACCACCGTCGAAGGGCTCGCGGACGGCGACCGGCTGCATCCGGTGCAACAGGCGTTCCTCGACCTCGACGGCTACCAGTGCGGCTACTGCACCCCCGGGCAGATCTGTTCCGCCGTCGCCGTCCTCGAAGAGCACGCGGCCGGCCGGCCCAGCGCCGTCACCGGCGACCTGCGCCCCGAGGCCGGACCCCCGCCCCTCACCCCGGCGGAGATACGCGAGCGGATGAGCGGGAACCTGTGCCGGTGCGGGGCGTACGTCGCCATCGTCGACGCCGTCTCCCACGCCGCCGCGCACGCCGTCGATTCCGTGGTACCCGCCCCCAAGGAGCCCACCCCATGAGGGAGTTCGGCTACGACCGTGCCCACGACGTCCCCGGCGCCCTCGCCCTCCTCGGCGCCGACCCAGGCGCCCGTTACCTCGGCGGCGGCACCCATCTCATCGACCTGATGAAGTCCGGCGTCGAGCGCCCCACCCGGCTCGTCGATGTCAGCGGGCTGTCACTGGACCGCGTCGAGCGGTCCGCCGACGGCTCCCTGCGGATCGGCGCCACCGTCACCAACAGCGACCTCGCCGCCCACCCGGACGTCCGCCGCGACCACCCCGCCCTGGCCCAGGCCGTCCTCGCGGGCGCCTCCGGCCAATTGCGCAACATGGCGACCGTCGGCGGCAACCTCCTCCAGCGCACCCGCTGCCCCTACTTCACCGACCCCACCGGCCCCTGCAACAAACGCGCCCCCGGCAGCGGCTGCCCGGCCGTCCGGGGCGAGCACCGCAACCACGCCGTCCTCGGCGCCTCCGCCCACTGCGTCGCCGTCCACCCCTCGGACATGGCCGTCGCCCTGATCGCCTTCGACGCGCTGATCTCGTACGAGACCGCCGACGGCACCGGCGAACTGCCCCTGGCCGGCCTCTATCTCCCCGTCGCCGACACCCCGCACCGCGAGACCGCGCTGCCGCCCGGCGCCCTGATCACCGGCGTCACCCTGCCGCCCGCCCCCATCGCCGCGCACGCGCGCTACCGCAAGGTGCGCGAGCGGGCCTCGTACGCCTTCGCCATCGGGTCCGTCGCCGCCGCGCTGGACGTCACGGACGGCGTCGTACGGGACGTACGTCTCGCGTTCGGCGCGGTCGCCTCCCGGCCCTGGCGGGCACGCACCGCCGAGCGGATGCTGACCGGCGGTCCCGCGACCCCGACGGCCTTCGCCCGCGCCGCCGAAGCCGAACTCGCCGCCGCCACGCCACTGCCCGGCAACGCGTACAAGGTCCCCCTCCTCCGCAACCTCACCACCGCCATGCTCACCGACCTGGCCGAGCAGCACAGCGACCCGCACACCGGTCCGCCCACCGACCGCGCCGAAGGGGCCGCACGATGATCGGCACCCCCGCGACCCCCGTCCCACCCCCGACCCCCGTCCAACCCCCGGAGGCCGTCCGCCCCCCAACCGCCGTAGGCCGCCCCCACCCCCGCGTCGAAGGCCCCGAGAAGGTCACCGGCCAGGCCCGCTACTCCGGGGAGATACCGTTCGCCGACCTCGCCCACGGCTGGCTGGTGCTGTCCACCGTCACCCGGGGCCGGATCCGCGCAGTGGACTCGGCCCCCGCCCTCGCCCGGCCCGGCGTCCTCGCCGTCCTCCACCACGGCAACGCGCCCCGGGTTGCGGCCGGGGACGGAGACGGGGACGGCACCCTCGCCGTGTTCCAGCACGACCGGGTCCCGTACCGGGGCTGGCCCGTCGCACTGGTCGTCGCCGAGACCGCCGAGCAGGCCAGGGAGGCCGCCGAGACCCTCGTCGTGCACTACGACGTGGCACCGCACGACACCGCGTTCCACGAGAACCACCCCGGCGCCTACGTCCCCCCGGACGGCCCGCACGTCAAGACCGTCGCCCGCAAGGGGGACCTCGACGCCGCGCTCGCCGCCTCCGCCGTGGTCGTCGACGCCCGCTACACCACCCCCGAGCAGCACCACAACCCCATGGAGCCGCACGCGGCCACCGCCCGATGGACGGACGGCCGGCTCGAACTGGCCGACTCCAACCAGGGCGCCACCTGGGTCAGGAACGACCTGGCGAAGCTGTTCGCGCTCGACCCCGCCGCCGTACGGGTGCGCTCCGAGCATGTCGGCGGCGGCTTCGGCTCGAAGGGGCTGCGCGCCCACCAGGTGGCCGCCGCGATGGCCGCGAGCCGGTTGCGGCGCCCGGTGCGGGTGGTGCTGACCCGGCGGCAGATGTTCACCCTGGCCGGCTACCGCAGCCCCACCATCCAGCGGGTCCGGCTCGGCGCCGCCCCGGACGGACGGCTGCGCGCCCTGGACCACCAGGGGTTCAGCCTCACCTCCACCGTCCATGAGTTCCTGGAACCGGCCGCCTCCTTCGGGCGGGTCCTGTACGACGCCGACGCCCACCACACCGGACACCGGCTGGTACGGCTGGACCTGCCGTCCCCGACCTGGATGCGCGCGCCGGGCGAGGCACCGGGCTCCTTCGCCCTGGAGTGCGCCCTGGACGAACTGGCCGAGCGGCTCGGCCTCGACCCCATCGAGCTGCGCGTACGCAACGAACCCGCGCTCGGCCCGGTCTCCGGACTGCCCTTCGCCGGACGCCAGCTGCTCGACTGCTTCCGCGAGGGCGCCGCCCGCTTCGGCTGGGCGGACCGCGATCCGCGCCCCGGCGTGCGCCGCGAAGGCCCGCTCCTGCTAGGCACCGGCACCGCCACCGCCGTCTACCCGGCCGGTGCCGGTTCCTCCACGGCGGCGATCACCGCCGAGGCCGACGGCACCTTCACCGTCCGGATCACCGCCGCCGACATCGGCACCGGCGCCCGTACGGCACTCACCCTGATCGCCGCCGACGCGCTGGACGTGGAGCCGGAGCGCGTCCGGGTGCGGATCGGCGACAGCGACTTCGGGCCCGCGCAGATCGCGGGCGGCTCCACGGGCACCCGCTCCTGGGCCTGGGCGGTCACGGCAGCCGCCCGCGACCTGCGCGAACGGCTGGTGCCGGGCGCCGAACCGCCCCCCGAGGGCATCACCGCCCGCGCCGACACCACCGCCGCCCTCGCCGCCCTCCCCGCGCGTGAACGGCACTCCTACGGCGCCCAGTTCGCCGAGGTCGCCGTCGACACCGTGACCGGGGAGATCCGGGTACGGCGGCTGCTGGGCGTCTTCGCCGCCGGGCGGATCGTCAACCCGCTCACCGCCCGGGGGCAGTTCGTCGGCGGCATGACCTGGGGCCTGTCCATGGCCCTGCACGAGGAGGCCGCCCGCGACCCCGCCTCCGGCGCCCCCGTCGGCGCCGACCTCGCGGGCTACCACTTCGCCGCCCACGCCGACGTCCCGCCGATCGAGGCGCACTGGCTCGACGCGCCGGACGACGGTGACCCCGTCGGCATCAAGGGCATCGGCGAGATCGGCATCGTCGGCACGGCGGCGGCCATCGCCAACGCCGTCCGGCACGCGACCGGCGTTCGCCATCGCGATCTGCCCCTGCGCCCGGACCGCATCCTGATGGCCGGACAGCCACCCGCCCCCGCCCCGGCACCCGGCCCCTGAACCCGGAAACTCCCGGCCCCCGCCCCGGGACCCCACAACCGACACCAGCGTTCCCCTCGGACTGATCAGCCCCAGCGACAGTCGGCGAGCCCCCCAGCGCTACTCCTCCCCACTCCCCTCCCGCCCCGGCGGCGGCAGCCGGTACGTCGGTGGTGTCCGGGACATCCCGATCGGGTTGCTCGGTGTCGCGATCTGACCGATCTGGGCGATGGGGTCGAGGCCAAACGATTCCGCGAGGGCGAACGCGCCCGCGATGTCATTGACCGGCCCGGCGGGGACCCCCGCCCGGTTCAGCAGGTCGGCCCAGTGGGCCGTGGTCCCGCCCGCCAGCCGTGCGGTGAGTGCGGCCCGCAGGGCGGGGCGGTGGGCGACCCGGTCCGTGTTGGTGACGAAGCGCGGGTCCTGGGCGAGGCCCGGGTCCCCCAGCCGCGCGCACAGCGCCGCGAACTGCCGGTCGTTGCCGACGGCGAGGGCGAGCTGGCCGTCCTCCGTCGGCAGGGTCTCGTACGGGGCGATGGACGGATGCTCGTTGCCGAGCCGGGAGGCGACGACCCCGCCCGCCGTGAAGCCGGTGGCCTGGTTCGCCAGCGCCGCGAGGAGGCTGCTGAGGAGATTCACCTCGACCAGTTGTCCCACGCCCGTGCGCTCCCGGTGCCGTACCGCCGAGAGCAGCCCCACGCAGGTGAACAGCCCGGCGAGGACGTCGACCAGGGCCACGCCCACCTTCTGCGGCTCGCCCTCGGGGTCGCCGGTGATGCTCATCAGGCCCCCGACGGCCTGCACGATCAGGTCGTAGCCGGGCACCGCCGCCCCCGCGCCCGAGCCGAAGGCGCTGATGGAGCAGTAGACGAGGTCGGGCCGCTCGGCCCGCAGCTCCTCGTAGCCGAGCCCGAAGCGGGCCATCACCCCCGGCCGGAAGTTCTCCACGACGATCCCGGACCCGACGGCCAGCTCCCGTGCGGCCTTCTGACCCTCGGGCGTGGTCAGGTCGAGCGTGACGCTCGTCTTGTTCCGGTTCGCGGCGAGGAAGTACGTCGCCGTGCCCGCCGCGTCGTACGGCGGCCCCCAGGCACGGGTGTCGTCACCGCCGCCGGGCCGCTCCACCTTCACGACCTCCGCGCCCAGGTCCGCCAGGATCATCGTGGCGAACGGGCCCGCGAGGATGCGGGAGAAGTCGGCGATCCGGATCCCGGAGAGCGCCCCCGGATCCGCCGCTGACGGATCTGACGGATCCGCTGCTGAACTGGCCATCGACAGATCACCTTCCGTAGTGGACAGCGGCCCGCCCCCCGGCGGAGACGCGGTGTGTCCCCGTCCGGTCATCCGTATCAGCTCCGGCGGCCCGTCCGCCAGCCCCGGCAGGACACCACAATCCAATGTCCCCTCGGTTCTCGGACCGGCTGACAGGGGGGTGACTCGGCCCGTCGACCTGCGCATGGAAGGGGCGCGGTGATGACGGCGATCTTGGTACGGGGTCTCGACGGAACGCGACGAAGGCCCAGGGCATGACCAGCGAGCCCCCATGTACTAGAGTTATCTCGACATCGAGATATCTGCCGAGGCGTGCCGCAGCCACCCACCCCGGTGAGGTACCGGTAAGGGTTACCTAACTTAGCCGTACCTTAGCGGATCGGCCAAGGGGGCGTGGCGGCAGGATGCGGTGGTACGCGCACATGAATGAAGGAGACTGTCGTGTCGGCGAACAGCTTCGACGCCCGCAGCACGCTGCGCGTGGGTGACGAGTCGTACGAGATCTTCCGGCTGGACAAGGTCGAGGGCTCCGCGCGCCTTCCCTACAGCCTGAAGGTGCTGCTGGAGAATCTGCTCCGCACCGAGGACGGCGCGAACATCACCGCCGACCACATCCGCGCCCTCGGCGGCTGGGACTCGCAGGCCCAGCCCAGCCAGGAGATCCAGTTCACGCCCGCCCGCGTGATCATGCAGGACTTCACCGGCGTGCCCTGTGTCGTGGACCTCGCGACCATGCGTGAGGCCGTCAAGGAGCTGGGCGGCGACCCGGCGAAGATCAACCCGCTGGCCCCCGCCGAGCTGGTCATCGACCACTCGGTCATCGCCGACAAGTTCGGCACCAACGACGCCTTCAAGATCAACGTCGACCTGGAGTACGGGCGCAACAAGGAGCGCTACCAGTTCCTGCGCTGGGGCCAGACCGCGTTCGACGAGTTCAAGGTCGTCCCGCCCGGCACCGGCATCGTCCACCAGGTGAACATCGAGCACCTCGCCCGGGTCGTCATGATCCGCGACGGCAAGGCGTACCCGGACACCCTGGTCGGCACCGACTCGCACACCACCATGGTCAACGGCCTCGGGGTGCTCGGCTGGGGCGTCGGCGGCATCGAGGCCGAGGCCGCGATGCTGGGCCAGCCGGTCTCCATGCTCATCCCGCGCGTCGTCGGCTTCAAGCTGACCGGTGAGCTGACCCCCGGCACCACCGCCACCGACCTCGTGCTCACCATCACCGAGATGCTCCGTAAGCACGGTGTGGTCGGCAAGTTCGTGGAGTTCTACGGCGAGGGCGTGGCCGCCACCAGCCTCGCCAACCGCGCCACCATCGGCAACATGTCCCCGGAGTTCGGCTCCACCGCCGCGATCTTCCCGATCGACGACGAGACGCTGAACTACCTGCGGCTGACCGGCCGCAGCGACCAGCAGGTCGCGCTGGTCGAGGCGTACGCCAAGGAGCAGGGCCTGTGGCTGGACCCGGCCGCCGAGCCGGACTTCTCCGAGAAGCTGGAGCTGGACCTCTCCACGGTCGTCCCGTCGATCGCCGGTCCCAAGCGCCCGCAGGACCGGATCGTCCTCGCGAACGCCGCCGAGCAGTTCAAGAAGGACGTCCTCAACTACGTCTCCACCGCCGACGAGGCCGGTGAGGAGTCCTTCCCCGCCTCCGACGCCCCGGCCGCCACCAACGGCGTCCCGAGCAACCCGGTCACCGTCACCGCCCCCGACGGCACGTCGTACGAGATCGACCACGGTGCCGTCACCGTCGCCGCGATCACCTCGTGCACCAACACCTCCAACCCCTACGTCATGGTCGCCGCCGCGCTGGTCGCGAAGAAGGCCGTGGAGAAGGGGCTGACCCGCAAGCCGTGGGTCAAGACCACCCTCGCGCCGGGCTCCAAGGTCGTCACCGACTACTTCGACAAGGCGGGCCTGACCCCCTACCTCGACAAGGTCGGCTTCAACCTCGTCGGCTACGGCTGCACCACCTGCATCGGCAACTCCGGCCCGCTGCCGGAGGAGGTCTCCAAGGCGGTCAACGACCACGACCTCGCGGTCACCTCGGTGCTCTCCGGCAACCGTAACTTCGAGGGCCGGATCAACCCCGACGTCAAGATGAACTACCTCGCCTCCCCGCCGCTGGTCGTCGCGTACGCCCTCGCCGGTTCGATGAAGGTGGACATCACCCGCGACGCCCTCGGCACCGACCAGGACGGCAAGCCCGTCCACCTCGCCGACATCTGGCCCACCGAGGCCGAGGTCAACGACGTCGTCGCCCACTCCATCGGCGAGGACATGTTCAACAAGTCGTACGCCGACGTCTTCGCCGGTGACGCCCAGTGGCAGGCGCTGCCCATCCCCACCGGCAACACCTTCGAGTGGGACGCCGAGTCCACCTACGTCCGCAAGCCCCCGTACTTCGAGGGCATGCGCATGGACCCGACCCCGGTCACCGACATCTCCGGCGCCCGCGTTCTCGCCAAGCTCGGCGACTCGGTCACCACCGACCACATCTCCCCGGCCGGTGCCATCAAGGCCGACACCCCGGCCGGCCAGTACCTCACCGGGCACGGCGTGGAGCGCCGCGACTTCAACAGCTACGGCTCGCGCCGCGGCAACCACGAGGTCATGATCCGCGGCACGTTCGCCAACATCCGCCTGCGCAACCAGATCGCGCCGGGCACCGAGGGCGGCTACACCCGCGACTTCACCCGTTCCGCCGAAGGTGAAGGAGGGGCCCCCGTCTCCTTCATCTACGACGCGTCCCGCAACTACATCGAGCAGGGCATCCCGCTCGCGATCCTGGCGGGCAAGGAGTACGGCTCCGGCTCGTCCCGCGACTGGGCCGCCAAGGGCACCGCCCTGCTCGGCGTGAAGGCCGTCATCGCCGAGTCCTACGAGCGCATCCACCGCTCCAACCTGATCGGCATGGGCGTCCTGCCGCTCCAGTTCCCCGAGGGCCAGAGCGCCGAGACCCTCGGCCTGACCGGCGAGGAGGCGTTCTCCTTCACCGGCGTCACCGAGCTGAACAACGGCACCACCCCGCGCACGGTCAAGGTCACCACCGACACGGGCGTCGAGTTCGACGCGGTGGTCCGGATCGACACACCGGGTGAGGCGGACTACTACCGCAACGGCGGGATCATGCAGTACGTGCTGCGGAACCTGATCCGCGGCTGACCTCGACGACGTCAAGGGCCGCACCTCCGAGCGATCGGGGGTGCGGCCCTCGCGCGCTACGGCGCGGTCAGTCGAAGGAGATCTGCCACTGCGCCGAGTTCACGTCGTTGCCCGGGTCCCACACGGCCACCTCGCGGCGGCTGTCGTTGACGAACATGGTGGCGTAGAAGTAGCCCCGGTAGTGGTTGTTCCACAGCGAGACGGTGGCGTTGTTGGCGAACACCTTGTAGCCCTTGACCCAGATGTCCTCCGCCGTATTGACACTGCACCCCGAGAGCACCTCAAGGTTGCTGTTGATGGAGAGCTTCTCGCCGTAGGGGCCCCGCAGTTCGCGGATGCGGACGTAGTAGTCGTCGCTGACCGCGTTGACCTGGCCGTAGGCGTTGAGGGTGCTGTTGGCGTTCAGGTCGCCGTTGGCGTCGAGGGTGCCGCTGACCTGGAGGCCGCTGTTGGCGTACAGACTGCTCTCGGCGCTCAGGGAGCCGTTCACCGTGAGATTGCTCTGCGCGTAGGTGCTGCCGCTGACCGTCAGGCTGCTGCCGACGCTGGCCGAGCCCTGCACGGTGGCGGAGGATCCCACGGTGAGCGAGGACCCCACCGACGTACTCCCGCGCACCTCCAGCCCGGACTGGGCGTCGACGTTCCCCCGCACGGTCAGCGCGCTCAGGGTCGGGTCCGTCACGGTGAGGGAGAGGGTGGCGTACTGGTAGACCGACTCGAAGTCGTTGCCGCCCTCTCCGCTTTCCGACGCGAAGGATGCCTCCAGTGTGTAGGTGGTGTCCGCGGTGAGTGACCCGGCGTCGACGGAAGTGAACGTGTCGGGTCCCTCGTAGACGATGGTGCCGTCACCGTCGTACAGCCGGAAGTTGGAGCCGTTGCTCTCCCAGGAGAGATAGGGGCTGCCGTCGCTGGAGAACCTTGTCCTCGGGGCGGTGGCACTCTCGTCGTCGCGGGCCAGGAAGGCGTGCAGGTAGAGGACAGGCGCCGTGACGGGCAGCGGGACGACCTGCCGCCTCGGCACATAGTCCTCGGGGTCGGACGACGTGTCGGAGTGCTCGGTGATGTGGTAGTCGAGCGTGCCGGTGATGGTGCTCAGCGGGCCGCTGAGGCCGAAGTGCACGGTGCCGCTGACCGGGTCGGTGTCGTCGCCCGAGTAGCGGAAGATGGCCCGGTAGTACTCGGCGTCGTCGTTCTTCAGGCCGAGGTGCTTCCCGGACACCTGGGCCAGGGACGCCAGGGACCACTCGTCGCTGTCCGTGGAGAAATCCGGCGTATCGGTGAAGTAGGCACCTCCGGCCGGGCTGTTCTTCGGCACGGCGATCTGTATCCAGTCGCAGTACACATTCTCCTGGCCAGTGGTGACGGTGACGTTGATACGTCCTTGGGTGTCGGTTTCCTGAGTGCTCGCCTGGAGCGGTGACGGGCTGGTCGCGAAACGGTAGGTGAGCAACGGGGATTGAGCGGACATGGCGGGGCCTCCTGCTGGTTCGGTGACTTCTGTTGCCAGGGTGGATGCGGCTACTGCGGCTCGATCGCTGCCGTGCGGTTACTGCTGCTCGGGCTCGGGCTCGGGAGCGGGCTCGGGGAGGAGACGGAGCAGACCGTCTTCGAGCGTGGGCGGACGGTCCGGGAACCGCGCGTCCGGCAGCACCGGGGACACGTCGTACGGTGTCCAGGCGCCGTCCGGTGGCGGGGCCGGGCGCAGCCAGGACCAGGTGCCGTGCCGGGTGCCGGGCCGGGGGAACGCGAGGGTGTGGTCGTCGCCGCCGTCGCCGCTGAGGACGGGGCCGAAGCGGAAGTGGGCCTGGAGGCGGCGCAGCGCGGCGTCGACGTGCTGCGGCTGGACGGTGACGGCGGTCGTGGGGGTGATGCCGCTGATGGCGTGGACGCTCGCCCGCGGGTCGACGAGCAGCAGCAGCCGGGTGGGCGCGGGGTCGCCGAACGTCAGACTCAGGTAGTTGGCGGGCTGCGGCGGGTTCGGGGCGGCGGCGCCGGGCGGGCCGATCCGGACGATGAGGTCCTGGCCGTCGTCGGGGGCCGTGACACTGTCGAAGCGCTCGTAGTCGTACCCGCCGCCCGGCGCGGTCCGGTAGAAACCGATGAGGCCGTCGTCGCGGGCGGGCTGATCGCCGAGCCGGATGTCGAACGCGTCGGCGGTGAAAGTGGCCGGCGGCGGGCGCAGGGTGGCCGCCCAGCCGGTGTCGGTCAGGGGCGGCCCGTCCAGGGTCAGCCGCAGCCCCGCCTGGACCAGGGCCAACGGCCGCCCGATGAGGGCGGACAGGGTCTGGTCGGTGCGGCGGCCGAGTGGGTCCGTCGTCCACAGCGTCGAGTCGATGACGTCCAGGAACGCGCTGAGGCCCGCCTCGCCGGCCAGGCCCCGCGAGCGCAGCAGACCGGCGACGGTCGGGGCGAGCGCCTCGACCTCGGCGAGGGTGGTGAGGGAGCCGTCGGGCGGCGGCTCCCACTGGCCGGTGCGAGTGCCGTCCGGGCCGGTGAGCAGCCGGTGGGTGCCCAGGAACCGGCCCGCCGGGTCGTACAGCAGCAGACTGCGGTCGAGGTGGTTGGGCAGCAGCCAGCCGGTGACGGGGCTCGGGTCGGCGGCCGTCTCCACCACGCGGGTGCCGGTGGCGGCGTCGAGGAGGTCGAAGTCGAGCCGGGCGGGCTTGAGGGGGCGCGGGGGCAGTTGCGCGACGGCGGCCACGGTCGGGGTGAGCGAGGACTCGGTGGTCAGGGCGGAGTCGATGACCAGGGGGAAGTTGCGGTAGTCGTGCAGACCGCCCTGCTGGAGGTCGGGGCTGACGACATCGAGGACCCGGCCGAACTTGTCGTAGAGGAAGAGTTCTTCGAGGTGGATCTGGCCCTGCCGCATCTCGTGGAATGTCCCGCTCTCGCCCCCGGGGAGGTGCGGGACGTTGGTGACCCGGCCCAGGTAGCGGGCGGGGAGGCCATCCTCGGTGGCGGCGTCGGGGTAGCCGGCCAGGCCCGCGACCTGCGGAAAGTGCCGGTCCTGGGCGGTGGGGCGGCGGAAGGCCCGGGTGTCACGGGCGGCGACGCGGTCGTTGAAGCCGGTGAGTTCCTGGGCGAGGATGCCCCAGTCGCCGATCGCCCCGAGCCAGGAGGCGAGCTGGTCGCGCTGGGCGGTGGAGCCGTGCCGGGAGACGAACTCCTTCAGCCGGGCGGCGAACAGGGAGCGCGGGTGCGGGCTGAGCGGGGAGACACCCTTGACGGAGACCGGTTTCGGGGCGGGTGCCGTGCCCGGGACGTATCGGTAGTCGGTGCCGTCGAAGGCCCAGCAGCTCTGGCCTTTGCTGCTGTGCGGGATGTGGTGGTAGGAGGTCTTCCACTCCATGAACAGCGGCTGCCAGGGCTGGTTCCAGGGGTCCAGGCCCAGCGCGGGCAGGGTGCCGGTGTAGTCGCCGGGCCGGTGCGCGGCGAGGGCGGTGGTGAGGTCGGCCTCCGCCAGCCCGGTGGCCCCGGCCAGGGCGGCGGCGTTGCCCGGGTCCAGCAGGAAGTACTCCGCGAAGAGCCCGGCCACCTCACCCGGCAGCGCGCCGAGGCCCGGAAGGCCGGGCAGCGGCCCCTGACCCGGCGTCGCGGTGACGGCCCGCCCCCCGACCGTGACGGCGCTGACCAGCGGGGCGGGGGTGCCCTCGGCGAGCGGCCGGACGGGTACGGGCTGGTCGGTGACGGTCGCGTCGGCCGGGGGCAGGACGCCGGACAGGCTCACCACCGGGTTGACGCTCTGCCAGTACGCGGGCCGGGGCACGGCCTTGAGCGTGGCGCCCCCGGACAGCCCCTTGGCCTCGGCGAAGGCGCTGATCCCGGCTTGAAGCGCGTCCTGGGCGCCCGCGTGCGCCGCCGACGGGTCCGGCTGGGGCACCCGGTCCGCGAGGGCGCGCGCCTGCGTCGTCCGCTCCCGCACGGTGTGCGCGAGGGAGCCCTCGCGGTCGGGGTCCAGTTCCGCCTGGATGTCGTCCTGGTCCGGGGCGTGGGCGGGGAGCGGGTCCAGGATGCCCAGCAGGCCGTTCTTCAGCCAGAGGGAGTTAAGCCGCCACTGAAGCGCCTGTACCTCGCCGAGCAAGTCGTCCAGCCGGCTCTGGTCGTCGTTGAGGGTGGTGAGCCAGGCGGGCGGGACGAAGGGCGCCGGGGGTGTTACATCGAGAGAGTCGAGAGAGTCGAGAGAGCCGGGGGAGCCGGGAGAGCCGGGAGAGCCGGGGGAGCCGGGGGAGTCAGCAGAGTCAGGAGACGGGTCGGCGGGCGGTGGGGTCACCGTCCACCGGTATCCGCCCGACGCGGCCCCGAACGACGCGGCGTGCACGCCCCGCCGTACCCGCTCGTCGCCGCCCTTCTCGTCGGCGACGGGAAGCAGGTCGTGCAGGAACGCGCGCAGGAGCTGTATGTCCTCGGCGGCGGGCCGCGCGCCGGTGGCCCGGAGCGCGTGCCCGGCGAGCGCGGTGAAGGCGTCCTCGGTGGTGGTGCCGAGGGCGACGTTGAGCGCCCCGCTGTCCTTGACGGTGCGCAAGGGGTCGGGGGAGGGGGCGGCGGTGGCGGCCGGGTCCCAGCGGACGGTCAGCGCGAGGCCCTGGTAGAGGCTGCGCACGGCCGGGGTGACATCGCCGTCCAGGACGGGATTGCCGGTGAGACGCGGGTCCCGCCAGTCGAGCCGGGTGAGCCGGTCGGCGTAGGAGGTGCCGGGCGGGAGCGTGGCGAGGACATCGGCGCCCGGGTCGGAGTACCAGCCGACGACCTGATACCCGAGGGTGTCCGCCGTGCTGAGGTCGGAGAGGTCGTCCAGGAAGGAGAAGACGTTGGTGTTGTGCGGGGTGTAGGTGGTGAAGTACGGGTCGCCCGTGTCCATGGCGGTGAGGAACAGCGGGTCCCGCGCCGCCCGTTCCGTCCAGGGCGCGCTGTCGGTGTGCGGGAAGGCGAGCCCGATGGGCCCCGCGAGCGCCTTGGACGTCCGGGCGCTGCGGTAGGGGTCGGCGCTCGCCCGCCAGGCGCTCAGCGTGTCGGCGGTGACCAGGTAGGGGCTGGAGTGGTCCAGGGGATGCCCCTGCTGACGGGCGTACGTGGTGTGCGGGCAGTCGCTCTCCACCACCCAGGCCCTGACCTGCCGGGTGCCGGTGCCGCTGAACCGGGTGACCAGCCACCGGTTGGGCACCAGCGGGTAGTCGACGTGGCCGGTCGCCGGGTCCTCCACGCCGTGCCGCAGCCCCCGGGGCAGCGTCCAGTGCAGATGCACCCCGGTGTGGGTGAACAGCGGGTCGGTGGTCTGACGGTCGCCCTCGTCGGTCTCGGGGCTCATGTAGTCGTTCATGGCCAGATAGTTCTGACGCCAGGTCCGGAAGCCGTCCCGGCGCAGCACGGCCGGGTTCACCACGAGGGCGTCGAGGCCGACCGGCACGACGAGGGCGGGGCGCGTGCTCATCGCGGATCTCCTTGGGAGGCGGGGAACCGGTCCCCGTCCGGGCCGTCGAAACGAATGGCCTCGGGCACCTTGACCAGTTGCAGGGCGAGATCGGCGGGCCCGACCGCGCCCACCGACGTGCCGTGCGCGCTGTCCAGGGCGCCGGTCAGCGCCGGGACGAGCGAACCGAGGTCCAGGACGCGTACGGCGGGGTCGGCGGAGGGCCTCAGATGGTCCAGTACCGGGAAGGTGACGTCGGTGCCGAGCTGCTCACCGAGCGGCAGCCGTGGCCCGGAGCCGGGCAGCAGACTGCGCAGCGGGATCCGCCCGTCGTCCTCGACGCCGAAACGGAACCCTTCCTGCGGCTCGGCGAGTTCGACGGTCGCGGGCACCCCGTTGAACAGACACAGCAGCACGGACGGCGAGAGATGCTCCATCCGCAGCAGCGCCAGCGGCCCGCCGCCCGCGTCGACGGCCCGTACGGCGAGGTTGGGCCACCCGGAGACGAGCGCGGAGCGCAGCAGCAGCCCGGAGACGTGCCCGAGCGCGGCGGAGCCGCCATCGCCCTCGCCGTCGCCCCCGCCCTCGCCCTGGACAGCGCGCAGCCCGTCCCGGTGCCGGGCCGCCGCCTCCGCCACCCGCGTCCGTACGACGGAGGTCACCACCGCGTCCTGGAGCGTGTCCCGGCTCGACTGGGTGCCGATGCCGAGTGCCCCGCCGATCAGCGCGTCCAGCCAGTTCGGGTCGGTGTGGAAGAACCGCAGCGACTCCGGCGGCAGCATCCGCGCGTCGGGCACGAGGTGGGTGAACGGCACCGGGACGAGCAGCAGCAGCCGCGCCAGCCAGTCCACCACCGGGGCGAGCTGCTGGCCCAGCGCGTCGTCCGCCGCCAGCGCCCGGGTGACGGCCGCCCGGCAGGCGTCGGACCGTACGAAGGCGTCCAGATCGGCGCTCGGGTCGCCCGGCGCGGGCGCGGGTGCGGGCGGCGACCACGGGTCACCGGGCCGGGCCGGCGTCGCGCCGAGCGTCGCGAGCAACGGCCCGTCGAGCAGCGCCCCGAAGGCAGTGCGGGCGGAGCGCGCCCCGCCCTCGCCGTCCGGCGGCAGATGCGTGCTGGTCGCCTGGTGGTACAGGGTGTCCACCAGCTCATGGGTGGCCCGCTTGAACGCGATCAGCTGCTGCACGAACGCCGGGTCGGCCAGGGCGAGCGCCCGGCCCGTCTCGAACGCGGTGGCTAGCGACACGTCGAAGCTGCCCCAGGCGGGGTCGTAGCCGAGCAGCGAGTCGGCGGTGGTGGCCGTCGCCACCCGGCCGACGGCCAGGGGCAGTACGGGGGTGAGCGGCCCCCGGTACCAGCCGAAGGTGGACTCGCCGGAGCGGTTCAGGTAGGGCAGCGGCACATACCCGTCACCGATCCGCCGGGCCACCTGCCGCCGGGCGGCCGGGGTGCCCTCGCTGTCCTGGTACGGGGAGGGCAGCCGCAGCCACATCTCCTCGCGCGTCGCCGCCCGCGAGCCGTCCGGCGTCCGGGTGAGCCCTTCGGCGAGGTCCCGGAAGTGCGCCTTGCCGTCCGGGTAGGCCCAGAAGGTCCAGCTGCACAGCGACAGCAGGGCGACGGACGTACGGCGCTGGAAGTCCGGGTCGGGTCCGAGGATCCCCTCATGTCCCTCCAGGGAGACCAGATGGACGATGTTCTTGGTGCGGGCGTCCGGGGGTGAGCCGGGCGGGGCGGCGGCCGGGAAGCGGTTCGCGACGACGACGGAGAACAGCCCGTCCTCCTGGACGCCCAGGATGGCCCGGTCCCCGGTGTTCGCGCCCCGGCAGTGCGCCAGGAACGGCAGTTCGTCCAGCCGGGGCGCCACCGCCGTGAACACGGACGCCGGTATCCGGATGACCTCGCACGGATCGTTCGGCCCGATGTCGGACTCCAGGGGCGTCGCGGGCTTGAGCACGTCCGCGTCGGCGGCGAGGAAGGCCCCGACGGTGGACGCCTCGGTCCGGGTCGGGGCGGTGTCGCCCCCGATGAGCTGATCGTCGGTGAGCACCAGCAGCGCCAGCCACGGAGTGCTCCGGCCCGCCCCGCGCAACGGCCGCTCCCACGGCAGCAGCGGGTCACCGAGCACCAGATGCGGCAGCACCTCGGCGAACCGCCCGCCGGAGGAGTCCGGCGGCTGCTTGGCGACCACCGCCGTGGTGTCGATGGCCACCTGCGGCGCCCGTACGGTGAACCGCTGCACGGCCCGGAACGGCCCCCCGACGACCCGCGCGCCCCCGTCCGTCCCGGTGCGCAGGGTGTGGGTGGCCTCGATCCGGTAGTCACCGGCGGGCAGGGCGGGCAGATAGTGGTCGTGCAGTTCGATGTCCCCGATGGGGATGGTGTCGCGGGCGGGGTGCGGCGGGCTCGCACTCACGTCGTTCTGCTCCCTCGATCAGTTCTTACGATCGGTTCTGGTGATCAGCGCTGCCGATCAGTGCCGGCGATCAGGGCTGCCGATCAGGGCTGCCGATCGGTTCCGGCGGTCAGTTCCGGTCCGGGTTCTGGACCATCGGCGCCTGGCTGTACAGATGACCGGCACCGGCCGCCAGCGCGGTCAGGGTGTCGGACGGCCCGTCGAGCAGCTTGGCGTCGGCCAGCGCCGCCCACACCTGGTCCCGCCCGGCGCGTGCCGTACCCCGGTCGATCCGCGCGATCCGCTCCACACACGCGTCGTCGGGTACGGGGACGTAGTCGCCGTCGGCGACGGGGGAGGAGGGCAGCGGGGCGAGGCCGGGCGGGATCTCGTCGGACGTGTACTCGCTGAGCGGGAACACCCCGCGCGAGCCCGCCAGTTCGGGCCGGGGCGCCTGGACGTCGTACCCGACCGCACGGTCCGCGAGGACTTCGGCGCTGGGCGCGTCCGGGGTGTGGCTGAAGGGGGAGGGCGGGGCGCCCCAGAGGGAGGCGGGCAGATGGTGGGTGCGGGGGGTGAGGGTCCAGCCGTCCATAGGGGCGGGCAGGTTGCCGTAGTACAGCGTCAGCCGGTGCTCACCGACGAGTCCCGTACGGTCCATGGAGCGGATGTCGACACCGGGACCGTCACCGGACCGCGGCACGGACAGCGGGTCGGGGCCGTTCCGCAGATGGCTGGCAGGGACGGCGGACTGGGTGAAGAAACGCAGGTCACGGGCGCGGGCGTACCACGCCTTGCCGCTGTTGCCGCGGTCGTGGGCGGCGGTGTCGTCCACGGCCTTGTCGATGCCGTTGACGGGCGCGATGGTGACGACGTCGGCCGCCTTCGGCAGCATGGAGGCGAACTCGTCCCACCCCAGTGCCTTCGCGTCCGTCCCGGCGGACCGGGAGCCGAAGCCGATGGTCTTGGAGAAGCCGACGAAGTGCGCGGTGACCGTGCCGGCGGTGGGCGGCCCCCACAGCTCCAGATCGGCGCCGACGGTCACACTGATCGTCTTGTGGGCGGGCCCGATGTTGACCGTGTAGGACGCGCCGATGCTCACCGAGATCCGGGCGGTGAAGAAGAACGGCCGCCACGACAGCAACAGGTCCGCCTGGGCGTTGAACCATGCCCGGAAGTCACCCGCGTGGAAATTGATGCTCAGCCTGCCACCGGCCATCGCGCAGGACGGGGTCACCGCGAGATACGCCTCGGCGGTGATCGACAGATTCGAGCTGACCGCCCACTTGAGGCCGAGCCGTGGTGCGTCGGGGTAGTGGGCGGGGACCCGGAACGCCGGATGGTAGCCGCCGAGGGTGACCACGAACTGCCCGGCGTTCGGATGGGGCCCGAACCACACGGCGGCGGCGAACCCCCCGGTGAGATGGCAGTCGGGCGTGAGCACGTACGACGCGGACGCGAGCTGCGCGCCTATCTCGATGCTCCCGGAGAGCGGCTTGATCTCCGCTTCGAGCCCCAGCTCGGCGTACACATAGGTACGGGTCGCGGACTCGGCCGGTATCGGCAGCTGGAGCGTGGCGAGCCCGAGGACCGCCAGCGCCAGCTCCTGCCCGAACTCGGCGGCCAGCAGCACCTTCGCGTTCACCAGCTCGGCGACGGTGAACTCGATACCGAGGGCCAGCCAGTACGACCCTTCCTTCGGGGCGATCCACTCCCGCGGGTCCTTGCCCGGTACGGCGGACACCCGCCCCTCCAGGACATCCAGCACGTCGGAGGGCCGTTTGGGGGCGTCCGGCCCCTGCTTGTTCAGCGTCAGCAGCGGGAAGCCGGACACCTCCCCGGCGCTCGGCAGTTTCAGTTCCCGGTTGAACCCGAACCCGGCCATCAGCCCCGTGACCAGGATCGGCGGCGGCCCCCCGAGCGGCGCCTCCAACTGCCCGAACAGGAACAACGACGGCCAGCCGTCCTCCAGTTGGGCGTACGACCCGATGGCGGCCAGCGAGAAGTCCGGCACGGCGATGGTCGCCGACCCGTCGAACTGGAACAGCACCCCTTCGTCCAACTGGGCCGGGGGGATCCGCAGCAGCGCCCCCGCGATCTCCACCGGGGGAGCCATATAGCCGACACCGACGCCGTCGAGCTGGAAAGCGGGCGCGAACTTGTCCAGCGCCGAGCCGACGGCGAGCCCGTCCAGGGACAGGGCGAGCGGCCCGAGCTGCACTCCGGCGTCCAGACCGAAGAGCAGCGCGTTGTTCTGGTACAGCACGCCGATCCGGTTGATCTGGATGACGCCGAGCTGCTTCTGGACGGTGATCCAGACGCCGGTGGAGGAGCCGGTGGGTTTGGCGGGCGCGGAGGATGTGGAGGGGGTGGAGGGGGTGGTGGGCGCGGATGGTGTGGAGGGGGCGGGGGCCGGGGTGCCGGATCCTCCGGTGTCACCGGTACCCCCGGTGCTGGTGGCGGCTGTGGGCAGTCCCAGGGCGACCGGCACCCTCTCCGCCCCGATCTTCAGCGCGGCCAGCGCGGCCGGTCCCGCCTTGAGCCCGTCCGCCGGGAGGGCGGCCACCCCGGCCTGGGTGAGCAGCGCGTTGGCGGCGGCTGTGGCGGCGGCGTCGAACACCCCGGAGGAGTAGAGGACTTGCAGATCGTCGACGCCGAGGCTGCCCGCCTCCGACAGGAATCCGCCGACCAGCGGTAACTGCGCCAGATCGATCCCGGCCGAGAGATCCACCCCGAGGGCGAACACGGGCGGCCCGCCCTGCGGCTTGACCCGGACGAACTTGGCGTCCTTGAGCCCGATGCGCAGACTGTCGGGAACATCGGCGGCCAGCTCCTCGGAGAAGTGGGCGACCCAGTCCCGTAGCGTGATCTGCCCCCCGTCCTCGGGGGCGTGATAGGTGGCGGCGAGCACATCGGCGCCGGACTTCTCGTGATCGAGGGCGACCTCGAAGGCGAAACCGTCCACGGACAGGGTGCCGCCGTAGTGGGTCGCGGAGCCGTCGCGGGTGGCGGTGAGCCCCAGTTCGGCGGTGATGCCGTCGGAGATGGTGATCTCGCCGTGGCACAGGAACTCGTAGATCTCGGTCCCGGTGGTGTGGGTGAGCCACAGCCCGGTCAGCTTCAGCGACTTGAGCGGCTGCGGTACGTCGGGCAGGTGCAGGGCGTCGATGACATCGGCGACGCCGATCGCACCGGCGGCGAGTCCGCCGCTGAAGGTCCAGCCGCCCGTGTCGCCGCCGACCTGCGCGGCGGAGACGCTGATGGCGATGGACTCACTGATCGAGACGGTGCCCGCGAACTGGGTGACGAACTTCTGCTCCGCGTCGTAGTACAGGTACACGGACAGGGCCGTGATGGTGAACGGACCGATCTCCCAGTCACCCGTGACCTTTATCCGGAGGAGGTAGGCATCGCCGAGCAGGGCCGCGAAGGACAGCTCACCGAGGGCCAGTGACTCGGGCACCTCACCGGAGGGCAGATCGAACGACTCCAGCAGCGATCGTATGGTGACCGGCTTGTCGTCGTGCAGTTCGCCCGTGACCCGCAGCTCCGGTAGCCAGACCGCGATGTCCAGCGGCAGCGCCTTGAGGTCCAGCGCGGCGACGACCGCCATGGACGTCACCTCGTAGGCGGCCGGTACGGCATCTTCGTTCCACGTCAGCCGGTAGTCGAACCCGGCGACATCGCGGGCCGCGAAGTCGAACGCGTGCAGCCCTTCCACCGCGCTCTGCCACACGGCCGGGTCGGCGAAGCGTCCGCCCAACTCGTCCAGCGCGTTGGCGAAGGCGCCCGCCTGCCGGGGCCGTACGGCGGCGGTGAGCCGGCCGTCCTCGCCCTCGGTCACGGTGGACACCACCTGCACGGTGTCGAAGGCGCCGCTGAGCACCAGACTGACGGAACCGTCCGCCGACACGGTCACCGTCACCCCGGTCACCGCGAGCGTCACCTTGCCGCCGGCGGGCCACACGGTGGAGGCACAGGCAAGGACAAAGGTCAGCTCGGTGCGCCCGCTGTCGATCCGCGGTGCTTGCGAGCCGGCCGTGCCCTGACAGGTGCCGTTCGGGAACGTGGCCAGCAGGTCCGTCAGTTGGACGGGCAGCTCGGTGTCCGTGACGGACAGCGCGGGTAACTCCCCCAGGCTGGTGAGGTGCGCCTTCAGGGCGTCGAGATCCATCGATCCCCCTCCGTCAGGTCGCGGCATCGGTATCCTTTTTCGAGCGGTCTTTATACAGAGCGCCCGAGCCCATGATCAGCTCGGCTTCTTCCGTGGTCACGTCCAGCAGGACTTCTTCGCGGCGGGCTTTCCGCGACAGCTTTTCCCAGTTGACGACCGCCGTGTTGAACGGCATCGTCTTAAGTTGGGTGTTTTGGGGCCACGGAACCATCCACGACTGCAAGAAATTCGCGGCGAATCCACCGAAGCGGGCCATTTCTGAAGTCATTCTGGCGACCGCATGGAACGAGTGCTCGGCTTGGCGCAGATAAGTGATATCCGGCCCCTCTGCATGACTATCTGGCTCCGCCCTCACTAATTCGGTCACGAAACCGTGGAGGGTATTTAAGTCCTCCGAAAGCCGAACCCACCCCAATTTTGGCTCACCGGATGTGCCGTTGTAGTCGATCAAGATCCTTCTGTCGGCTCCGATCCGCCGGGTCTCTTGGGGGACCGTATCCGGGTCCTCCCCGGCGGCGAAGTACCTGAACTCTATTTCGTCGCCGTTGTCGTCGCCGTTGTCGTTTCCGTTGTCGCTGGCCCTACCTCTGCCCTTACCCCTGCCTCTGCCCTTTCCTCTGCCCTTGCCCCTGGCCTTGTCGCTACCGCTGGCCGTGTCGCCGCCACTGCTGCTGGGCCTGTCACTGGCGATCGCCCAGCCCTGAAGGTAAAAGTCCCTCTTCAGGAAATAGGCCCGGACCTCTCCGGCGTCGATCCGAAAGTCAACCCGGAACAAGCGCGCATCGAATTCAGCTGCGGCGTTGTAGGGGGCATTGTATCTATTGCGCAGAAAGGTGAGCATCGCGCGATAGCGGGCTTTGCTCGGCACACCTGTCACGTCGTATGCATGGATATCCTGCTGCGCCAACACCACTGTGCGATCTCCCCCGCCGATTCACCGCCGCCGCGATCCGCCACAGGCTCGCTGCCGCGCGCCGGAAAGCGCAAGGGCGCTACGCGGGTAGGCGGAAGTTTTCGGACAGGCGCGCAATGTGTGGCATGTGACAGAAGTCGCCAATGATCACAGACGGGGCGTGCCACAGCTTCGGCCCCGCTGCCCGGCGAGGCGGGCGCGTCCGGGCGGGCGTTGGGGAGAGAGCCGATCACCCGTGACGGTGACGGTCGTACGAACACGGAACCGGGGATCGAAGATCCGGCCGATTGTGATGCCGAGTCGGCTGCCCCTCGCCCCACCGGGCAGCCGACAGGGCGATTCGGGCAGACGTTCGGCACAACTCTTGGGACACCTCACGGCAACGCTGTGTACCGGCCCGCCGGCGTGACCAGCCCACACCCCGCCCACCCCGCCCGCCGGGAGGCCACCATGACCACGACCGACCGCACCGCCCCCGCCACCACCCCTGACCGCATCGCCATCGACCCCTTCGGCGCGGACATCCCCGCCGAGGCCGCCCGATGACGAGCCCTCGGCCCCATCGTCCCCGTGGAACTCCCCGGCGGCATCCCCGCCTGGGCGCCCACCGGCCACGACACCCTGAAGGGCCTCATCCTCGACCCGAACGTCAGCCGCGACGCCCGGCGACACTGGAATCTCTGGCCGCAGTTCGCTGAACACCCCGCCTGGGGCTGGGTCCGGTCCTGGTCCGCAGTGGACAGCACGCTCGCCACCTACGGCGACCACCGCGCCCGCCTGCGCTCCCTGGTCGCCCCCAGTTTCACCAAGCGCCGCACCGAATCGCTCCGCCTCCGGGTCGAGACGGTCACCGCCGAACTGCCGGACGCGCTGGCGACCCGCGACGGCGGGGTGGTCGACCTGATAGAGGGGCTGGCCTACCCCCCCGCCGATGCGGGTGATCTTCGACCTCTTCGGCGTCCCCGCCCCGCTGCTGGAGCCGATACGCAAGCTCATGAGCGCCATCATCCGCGCTTCCGACCCGGCGTCATCCAGGAGCAGCGCGGCTACGTGGCGAACGCCCTGGTCGCCCGCCGGACCGCGAACCCCGGTGACGACCTGACCACCGAGCTGATCAGGGCCGGGGACGCCGAGGGCGCGCCGCTCACCGACGAGGAGTTGATGAACACACTGACGCTGGTCATCGGCGCGGGCTGCGAGACGACGGTGAACCTGATCGGCAACGCGGTCGTGGCCCTGCCGCGCGACCCGGCCCAGCTCGCGGCGGTCCGTGCGGGCAAGGCCGACTGGGACGCGGTGATCGAGGAGACCTTGCGCGTCCACCCGCTCCTGGCGACGTTCCCCCTGCGGTTCGCGGTGACGGACCTGAAGGTCGCGGACGTCACCATTCCGGCCGGGGACGCCATCATCACGACGTTCGGCGCGGCCGGGTGGGACCGGACAAGTACGGTGCCGACGCGGCCGTGTTCGACGCGGCACGCGGGGTGGACGACCACTTGGCGTTCGGCGTGGGCGTCCGCCGCTGCATCGGCGCCCCGCCGGCCCGGATGGAGGCCCGCACCGTCCTGCCCGCGCTCTTCGACCGCTTCCCCGGCCTGACCCTGGCCACCGAGCCGGAACGGCTGCGCCAGGTGCCGTCGTTCGTAGCGCTCGGCTGGCGGGAGATCCCGGTACGGCTGAGGGCGTCACCGCCCACCTCGGCGTTCCGCTGGTCGGTCACCGGAAGCGCCCCCGCCGTCGACGCGGGCTGCGCCCCCACCCTCCGAACCGGAGACCCGGCTCAGACGCGCCGCACCCGCCACAGCCATGCAGCCGCGCCACCCAGCAGGACGAGCGTCACCAGATTGGCCAGGTGGGCCGCGGTCGTGCCCAACGGGGCGTCGGACGCGACCCAGATACTGATGGCGACGGTCGGCAGGACGGCAGCGAGCAGTACGCCGGTGGTCTTCTGGACGGCGACCCAGTGCACGGAGGTGCAGAGCAGCACCGCGCCGACGACGCGGAACAAGGTGCTGAAGAACTGCGCGGCGGCGACATCGGGGAGGGCGGCCGCGACGAGGAACGGGAGGGTGAGCATCAGGAGCGGGACCAGGGGGTGCACCCGGCCCCGCCGGACGGGCACACCGGCACCGGCATGGACACCGGCCCCGCTCCATGCCGCCGGGGCCCCGGCGGCCTCGTTCCCCGCCTCGGCCAGCGCCGTCGCCGCGATCGTGCGGGGGTCACCCAGCTCCGCCAGGATCGCGCCGATCGTGACGCCGGGCCGTTCGGCGCGCGTCACCTCGATGTGCTCGGCGAGGTCGGCGAGGAGTTCCTGGCGCCGGTCGGCGGGAAGCGCGGCGGCCTCGCGCTCGACGGCGGAGAGATAGTCACGTACGGGATCGGCAGAGGTCTTCATGCGGGGTCTCCGGAATAGGGGCGCGGGGTGGTCAGGAAGCCGTCGACGGCGTCGCGGAAGCCGGGCCAGACACGGGTGAACTCATCCAGCGCGTCCCGGCCGCTGTCGGTGAGCGCGTAGTAGCGACGCGGTGGCCCTGAGGCGGACTCCTGCCAGGTCGTGGTGACCAGGTCGTCGCGGCGCAGCCGGGACAGCAGCGGGTAGACCGTGCCCTGGCTGGTGGCCAGCGCGCCGGAGTCCTCCAGGGCATGGAGGAGTTCCACGCCGTAACGGGGCCGGTCCCGCATCAGGGCGAGTACGCAGTACTCCAGGACCCCCTTGCGCAGCTGGGCGGCTGCCCGCGCCTGCTTGGTCGAATCACCTGGTTCCATGCGATGCAAGATACCTGGTGGGGCAAGAGTAGGGGAGAGGGGGGTGGCCCTTGTGCCGAATCCCCGCCGGCGACTCCGCCAGGACGGTCCCCTGCCCGTCCGCGTAGAAGTCCACGACAAGGGAGACAGCGAACCCCGACTCGTCCACGGCACGGACGAGTCGGGGCGCCGGAGCAACCGGAGTAACTGGAGCAACCGGAGTGACCGGAGCAACCAGGGTGACCGGAGCAACCGGAGCAACCGAGGACTCAGGAAAGCAACTCCACCTCCGCAAGCGTCGCCGCCCGCTCGCCGCTGAACACCAGCCGGTACTGCGTGTACGACCCCGGCCGGTCGACGGAGAATGCTCGCACCTGCCGGTCCCACTCGAACGACTCACCGGAACGCGTGTCCAGCGTCCGCCACTTGGCGCCGTCCGTGGAGCCCTGCAAGGTCCACCCGGTCGGCGCCCCCGCCTTGTCCTTCGGGGACGTCAACGTGTACTGCACGGCCTTGGTCCGCTGCGCGACCGGCAGGTCGACCACACCCCCGGTCACCGCCGCCTCGGTCGCCGACGTGTTGTCGAAGAGCGCCCCCGCCCCCAGCGAGACATCCCCCCGAGGCGTCGGCACCTTGCCATCCTTGGTGATCGACACCGGCGCCGCGTTCTTCCCCGTGCCCCACTTCGACGGCTTCGGCCCCATGTCGAACTCCAGCACCCCACCCTCGGCGATCGCCGAGTGCGGAAGAGCCGTCGAGTTCCACGACTTCCCGTTCACCTTCAGCCCCTGCACATACACGTTCTTCGCACTGTTCTTGGGCGCCTTGATCACCAGCTCACGCCCGTTCTCCAGATTCACGGTCACCTTCGTGAACAGCGGCGATCCGATCGCGTACTCCCCACTCCCCATCACCAGCGGATAGAACCCCAGCGCCGAGAACAGGAACCACGCCGACTGCTCCCCGTTGTCCTCGTCACCGTGATAGCCCTGCCCGATCTCGCTGCCGGTGTAGAGCCGCGACAGCACCTCGCGGACGTTCTCCTGCGTCTTCCAGGGCTGGCCCGCCGCGTCGTACATGTACAGCGCGTGGTGAGCGACCTGGTTGGAATGCCCGTACATGCCCATCCGGACATCCCGCGCCTCGGTCATCTCATGGATGACCCCGCCGTACGACCCGACGAAGTCAGGAGAGGCGGTCTCCGGAGTGGCGAGATACTCATCCAGCTTCTCCGCGAGCCCGGCACGGCCCCCATAGAGATTCGCGAGCCCCAGACTGTCCTGCGGAGCGGTGAACGCGTACCCCCACCCATTGGTCTCGGTGTAGTCATAACCCCACACACGCGGGTCGTACTGCTCCGACTCGACCCGCCAGTCACCCGCGAGATCACGCCCCTGGAAGAACCCGGCCGTCGAATCGAACAGACTCACATACTCCTGCGCCCGATTCAGAAAGTACGCGGACTCCTCCTTGTACCGCTCCTCTCCCGTCTCCTCATACAGCTGCTCGCCCATCTTCGCGATGCCGTAGTCATTGAGGTAACCCTCCAGCGCCCACGACAGACCCTCGTGCGTCGCCGTGCTGGTGTAGCCGAGGAACGGCGATGTCTCCATGCCCTTGCGGCCCACCCCCGACGCCGGCGGCACGACCGTCGCGTTCTTCACCGCCGCGTCGTACGCCGCCTCCGCGTCGAAGTCGACCCCCTTGACGTACGCGTCCGCGAACGCCACGTCCGACGACGTACCGGTCATCAGGTCGGCGTACCCCGGCGACGACCACCGCGAGGTCCAGCCCCCGTCCTTGTACTGCTGCACGAAACCGTCGACCATGTCACCCGCCTGCGACGGCGACAGCAGCGAGTACGCCGGCCAGGTCGTCCGATACGTGTCCCAGAAACCATTGTTGACATACACCTGCCCCTCCACGATCTTCGCGCCCGTGTGGGTCGGGGTGTCCGGACCCGGCATCGGGGAGAACGGCGACGCGTACTTGTCCACCCCGTCGACCTTCTCGAAGCCCGAGTTGGGGTAGAGGTAGAGGCGGTACAGGCTGGAGTAGAGGGTCGTCAGCTGGTCCGGGGTCGCGCCCTCCACCTCGACCTTGCCCAGGATCTCGTCCCACTGGCTCTGCGCCTTCTTCTTGACCGTCTCGAAGGACGTACCGTCGGGGATCTCCTGGCGCAGATTGTCCTTGGCCTGGTCGATGCTGATGAGGGAGGTGGCCAGACGCAGGGTGACTTGCCGGTCGTCCCCCGCGTCGAACCGCAGGTAACCCTTCACCCCGCTCGACGAACCCTCCACCACCGGCTTGTCGAACACCCCGTACACGAACAGCCGTGTCGCGCCCGTCGACAGCCCGGATTTCACATCCGAGTACCCGGTCACGACCCCGTTCTCCTGGTCGAGTGTCAGGCCCGCCTGGTCGGTGACATTGTCGAAGAGGACACTGGTGTCGTCGCCGGGGTAGGTGAAGCGCATGACCGCCGCGTGGTCGGTGGGCGCGATCTCCGTCTTGAGCCCGTTCTCGAACGTCACGCCGTAGTAATAGGGGTGGGCCGTCTCGTTCTCGTGCCGGAAGGGAAGCGCGCGGGCCGTGCGGCCGGTGTCCGGGGTGCCGGAGGCGGCGGACGGCATCAGCTGGAAGGTCTGCCGGTCACCCATCCAGGGGCTGGGCTCATGGCTCGCGCTGAACGCCTGGATCGTCGGCAGATTGTCCGCGTTGTTGGCGCGCGCGTAGTCGTACAGCCAGCTCAGCGAGCCCGCGTTGGTCACCGGCGTCCAGAAGTTGAAGCCGTGCGGGACGGCCGTCGCCGGGAAGTTGTTGCCGCGCGAGAAACCGCTGGAGGAGTTCGTGCCCCGGGTCGTGATCGCGTAGTCCGACAGATGGGCCTTGGGCTTCTCCGGCTCGACCTCCTCGATCGTCACATCGTCCAGCCACCCCCGGAACTTCGCCGGTCCCGTCGGCGAGTCGTAAGCGACGAGAATCCGGTCGATCCGCTTACCTGCCGCGACCGACCCGATCCGCGACTCCACGCTGTTCCACTGATTGACGTACAACACCTTCGACTCGCCCTGCCCGCCCGGTGTCAGCGGGAAGCCATGCTGGTCGGTGGCGGGCAGGTCACTCAGGTAGGTGCCGTCGGTGAAGGCCAGATCCACGGCGACATGCGTGGCGTCGTAGTCGAGATCGCCGTCGGCCATGGAGGGGAACACCTTGTACGACAACTGCGTATCGCGGCCGACCGCCACGTCCACGTCGAAGACCTTGTTGTACGAGTAGGCGCGGCCGTCCGTGAGATGCCGGCCTGCGTAACGCAGCGCCCGCGTGCCGGTGAAGCCCGCCCGCGCCTTCGCGGTGGCCGAACCGACCGGGCCGGTGTCGACCAGCGACAGCATGTCCTGGGGCACGGGGTTGTCACTGCCGCCGGTCGAGAACTGCACATCGGCGAGCTGGGTGATCGGCCCGCCGTTGTTCTGGGTGATCTCCAGCCGGAAGTGCCGATACTCGGCGGCCTCTGCCTCGGCGAGATCGTACGATTTCGTCTGGAACCGCTCGTCGAAGGTCTCACCCTCGCGGGTGTCGAGGGTCTTCCAGTCACTGCCGTCGGCGGACCCCTTCAGGGTCCAGTTCTTCGGGTCGCGCTCGTCGTAGTCGTTCGCCGAGGTGAGCGCGTACGTCACGACGGCGGCCGGTTTGTCGAGGTCGAACTCCAGCCAGGCGGTGGGCGCGAACGCCAGCCATTTGGTGACCGGCTCCCCGTCGATCAGGTTCTCCTTGACCTCGCCCCCGCCCGTGTTCTCGGCGCTCGCGCGGACATCCGTCACATGGTCGGTGATGCTGCCGGGGATGCCTGTCGTGTAGCCCCCGTCGACACCGGCGGACCGCTTGGCACCGTCCGCCCCCGTGTCCACCGTGTTCAGCCAGTCCGGGGCCGGTTCGTCCGCCTCGAACGAGGACGCGAACTCACGGTCGGCGGGGACCGGGGCGGCGGGCAGGGCGATCGCGGTTCCCTGGGACCCGGCGGTCAGCGCGAAGGCTCCCGTCAGGACGACCGCCGTACCCCATCTGTGCCGGGCCTTGCGCCGAGTTCTGTGCCGCATGCGCGAGCACCACCCTCCCTGTGCTGGACAACGTTGTCAGCTTCTGGTTCGCAGGGACCAGTAGTGGTGCAAGTTGCTTGTGCTGTCAAGGGTGTTGGGTCGAGCACTGACCTCGCGATTCATTGGGTGTGCTGTCCGGCAGGTGATCAGGCACGCAGAAGGTTCCCCCGACCAGAGCGAACGCACACTCGGTCGAGTCATGGGGATGAGTCACAAACTCTGCGTCAACTCGTCCTGCCAGTCGTGCCAGTGGCTGGAGAAGGTCTCGCCCTTGGCGTAGTGGAGGAGACCGAGGGCGTTGTAGCGGACGGTGTGCGGGGGGAGTTGGTCGATGGGGTGCCATTCCAGGCCCGCGCATTTGTGGGGTTCCATGTTGCGTGGTTCTCCGTCCCAGTGCCGGGCGGCGAAGAACCAGCCGATGCGGGATTCTCCTTCGGGGTTGCGGAAGTGCATCGCGTGGACGAGCTGAAGTGACTCGCGCGTGACGGTGATGCCGACTTCTTCGCGGCCTTCGCGCATGACGGCGTCGAAGACGTCCTCTCCTCGTTCCAGTTTGCCGGAGGGGAGGTTGAGCATGCCGTCGGCGTAACCGGTGCCCCGTCGTTCCGCGAGGCAGACGGCTTTGTCGCGTTCCAGGATGAGCATGACGTCGTTCACGGGGAGCTGTGGGGCCACGTGCTTGTCCTCCGGCCGGTGGGGTGGGCTGCCGGTAGGGGACCTTAGTCGGGGTCAGGTGGCGATCAGCCCCATGTCGTCAAGGCGGTCCGTTGTCCACTGGACTCGGTCGGCTACGGTCAGGCCGGGGGGCATCATCAGGATGTCCACGCCGCAGTGGCGGAGGACCGCGCGGAGGGTGTTGTCGGTCTCGTACTGGAGGTCGAGAACTTTCTCCCGCATGCGGTCGCCGCCGGCCTTCTGGTCGTAACGGTCCTGGCAGTAGACGATCACGTCGTAGGCGCGGGGCATCCAGGCGCGGCACATCGCTTCGGCGGCGCCGAGGATTTGGCCCACGTCGCGGTCGGTGCGGTCGAGGACCAGGCTGGCGAGCGCGATCACGTTGGCGGGGGTCTTGTCGGTGATGAGGATCTGGTGGTGGCGGGCGGCCCGCAGCGGCACGGTGAGGTGCTGGGCGAACAGGTCCAGCTCTGCGACGAGGTCGAAGTTGCCTTGTCGGTGGACGACGATGTCCTCCATGAAGGGGCTGGTGCGGGCGGGTTCGCCGGTGCAGGTGACGTTGATGCTCCGCTCGCGCAGGTGCGCGGTCAGCGCGTGGACGAGCGTCGTTTTGCCTGCGGCCTGGGTGCCTTCGACGGCGATGACGCGGCATTCTCGGATGGGCACGGGTCCTCCAGGAGTGCGGTGAAGGTTGGGTTGTCCAGCCATGTCCAGGCGCCTTCGGCGCGGGCGGCGAGGGTGCGGTTGACGTTCAGGCCGGTGTCCGGGAGCTGTGCGAGGCCCGCGGTGAGGGCCGCGACGTAGGCGGTGGACAGGGAGTGGCGCAGGTTGAGGACGCTGACCCGCTCGCGGCCCTCCGGCTCGCCGGTCTCGATCCAGCGTCGGTGCCAGGCGGGCATGGATGTCTTGCGCAGTTCGGGCTGGGTGACGTCGAGGCCGAGTGCGGTGCACACGTCGACCAGGCGGCGGGAGGTGCCGGTGAGGAGATGGCCGGCGTCGTATCGGGTGTCGACGTAGTGGTTCTCGTCCGGGGCGGCGTCGCGGCGCTGCCTCCAGCGCTGCCGGGCTCGCTGGAGGGAGGGGATCGCGTCTGTGGGGGCGTTGGCCTCCAGGACGGACAGGTCGGCGCAGAACTGGTGGCCGGTGATGACGGCCGCTGTCTGCTCGGCGGCGGCGACGGCTGCTGCGGCGTGCCGGATCAGTGTGTCCATCTCGCCGGGTTCGTCGACGTACGCGCTGGTCCATTCGTACGGCGCGTTGGCGAGATCGGGGGTGTGGCTGGTGGGCAGGTCGAGCCACGTGACGCTGAAGCAGAAGGGGCGCTGGCCGTTCTTGACGCGGTAGTTCTTCGTCCATTCCACGTCGATGGACGCGATGCGCACAGTCCCCGAGCGCACGGGCGGGGGCTGTAGCGCGTGTGCGGGGGGCATGCTGCTGTTGATGATCATTCGGTGCCTTCCGCCGAGGGGCCGGGGCCGTACGCCGGATGCGTACGGCTCCGTCGGACGCTATTCGCCGGCCGGGTTGGTCACGCCGCCGAGGATGGACGGGGCGGCGTCCCACGCCACTTGTTCAAGGATGTCGTGGATGCTCAGGGTGCCCTCCCAGTGCAGGCGTCCGGCCCGCTTGCCGCCGAGCAGCGCGGTGGTGAGCGCGGAGGACAGGACGCTGCCGATGAGAGCGTGCGGGTCGCCGGACTCTCCGTCGGTGAGGGCTTGGCACTCCGACTGCGCGCGGGTCTGCTGTCGTATGCCCTCGAACGGTTCCAGCGGCACCAGGTCGTGGGTGAGGCCGGTGTCGCTGATGAGCCCGGCCGGGCCGAGGTCGCGGCCGGTGTCCACGCACAGGGCTGTGCCGGGCTCGCGGCTGGTGCGGTCGTTCCATGCCTCGTCGAGCGCGGTCACTCCCGCGTGCCGGGGCTCGTCGGCGCCCTGCGGGAGGTTGCGCAGGACGTGCAGGTCGTCGGCCCCGTTGTGCCATGCGATGAACTGGGCCTTGCGCCGGGCCTGCACGAGCAGGCTGTCGAGGATGTCGGCGATCTGTCTCGTCTGCCCCACGGCGTCCGGGACCAGGGCGCGGTATCCGAAGGCGGCGAGGGGAACGGAGACGGGGAGGGAGCGGGTGCGGTGGATCTTCATGAACACGGCCCCGGCGCCCAGGAGGACGGGTTCGCCGTCGGTGTCGCCCCACAGCGCCGAGAACGCGGCCAGCCACGTCGCCGGTCTGTGCCAGGGGCTGGTGACCGACCCGAACGGAACGTCCGGCCACAGCAGATTCGTCGCCTCCTTCACCGTCGTACCCCCTGGCCGACGGTGTGGATCGAGCGGCCGAGGTACTTGGAGAGGTGGTTCGCCTTGAAGCGGTACCGCTCCCAGACGGCGGTGATGGGCTCCTCCAGCACGTTTCCCAGGTACTCGAACAGGTCGGGCGCGTCGTACACGGGCCATGCCTGAGCCTTGCCGTCGGGCTCGATGCAGATCATGTGGCCCTCGTTCTCCGGGGTCCATTTCGTCAGGCGCAGCGCGGGGGACCACTGGTGTTCCGCGCGGGCGGCCTTCAGACGGTCGAAGGCGTCGTCGGCCTCTTCATGGCTGATGAATTCGTGATCGGCCAGGTTCTCGGCGTTGCCCTTGCGCAAGGGCATGATCAGCTTCACCTTGCCCGCGTCGAGGACATCCGCGATCTGGACGGTGAAGGGCAGCGCGTTCATGGTGGAGCGGTAGACGACCGCGGACAGGGCGAGGGGGATGCCGGCCTCCTGGAGGGCGCGGACGCCCGGCATCACCTTGTCGTAGTCGCCACGGACCCGGTTCGTCGTGGCGCGGGGGCCCTCCAGCCCGATGTTGGCGTACGCGATCTTGCCCGCGATGTTGCGGGCGTGGTCGAGTCCGTGGGTCGCGTTCGTGGGGACGGCGACGATGTGGTGCGGGTGGTAGATGTCCACCACCTCGCCGAAGTCCTTCCGCATCAGCGGCTCGCCGCCGGAGAGGAAGACCCTGCCGACTCCTGCGATGTTCGCCCGGATGGTGTCGAGCTGTCCGAGAGTCGGGTCCGGCTTCTGCAAGATCTCGGAGCAGAACGAGCAGTCGAAGTTGCAGCGCTTCGTCACCTGGAGGATGACGGAGAGCGGGACGGTGGCGGCTTCGGCAGCTACGGCGATGTCGAGGTCCGCGGGGGCGGCGAAGTGCTGCCCGTTGAACGCGTACGCGACACCTCCGCCGAGTTCGTGGTGCGTCTGCCTGGGAACACTGGGCATCCCGAGGTTGGTCATGATCTTTACCTCCGTTTGGCCGGTCCGGTCTGGGGTGGTCCGACGGTTCGGGCCGAGAGCCGTGTGTGGTGGCGTGCGTGGTGTCCCTACGCCGCCCGTCGGCCCGGCGGCCGGCTGTCGGCTTCACGCCGTAGCGCCTCGGCGGCTCTGCCGAGGTCGAGGACGACTTCGACCGCGTGGTGATCGGAAATCCCGCTGGTGTCCAGCACGTTGACTTCGAGTACGGCCTGTACCAGATGTCGGCTCAGGTACCAGCGGTCGATGCGGCTGGGGCCGCCCTGACCCTCGGTGCCGGGGGCATGTCCGGCTGTGGCTCGCAGAGCGGAGCGCTGGCCGAGCGTGTGGGCGGCATGGCGGGCCGGATCGACCAGTCCGCAGCCCCGGAGCTTCTTGTCCACGTAGGTGCAGCTCTCGCGAGTGCCGTCGGGGCCCTCGTTGGTGCGGTGCATGACGTGCGGCAGGTCCGACACCTGCGGCGAGGCCCAGTCGACCGGGGGCACCTCTTCGCCGTCGGGCACCGGGTACTCATTGCAGTCCCCGGCGCCGATCCATCCGCCTCCCCGGCCTACGCCGATCAGCCTGGCCAGGTCATCTGCCTCCCTCTCCCGGTGGCGGGGCGAGGCGGGCGTGTTGTGCCAGGACACCATGATGATCGGTACGTCCGGGACGCCGGCGAGCGTGACGATGACGTTGGTCGGCGGCGTGCGCCAGTCCGTCAGCGCGTACTCCCGTGTGACGGTGAAAACGCCCGGCCGGACGAAAATCGCGGTGGGGTGCTGGCCGGTTCCCGCAGGCGCGAGGAAGCCGCGCATTCCGCCCAGCGCCTGTTCGGCGAGATGGAGGCGTGCGCGGCCATCTGCTCGGGAGTGGGTCATCTCCTGGCGGAACACGGCGTCGGGGTGCCGGGAGGCGAGCAACTCGTGGGCATTGCGCCACCGCCTGGGCGGCTTGCCGCCCTCGTCCGGGCCGCCGTCCATTTCAAGGTTGAAGGTGATGAGCTTGAGCGTGCGCGTGTCCAACGCGTCCCTTCCTGTTTCGGTGATCGGTACGGAGGGTGAGGGTGGGTGGTGCCTACAAGGGCCAGGGCAAGGAGGACATCCTGGCCTCAGGCAGAAGTGCGGGCCGTGCCCGTGCCTGCTCCGGCGTTGAGCAGAAGGAGCAGCTCATCGAGATCCACAGGGCGGGAGTCCGCGAGGCGGCGAACGGACCGTGAGGCCAGGGTCATGGCCAGTCGCGGGTCCCCGTACGCCACCGGGCCCGCAGCTTCCCCGACGGCCTCCGCGCCGTCCGTGCCGGGACTGTAGAGCGTGCCGGTCACGCCCCACGGATGGGCGCTCGCGGCGAGATGAACCACCGGATCGTCCTCCAGATGCAGGCGCCGCCCGACCGCGGCGTGGACATGCGCGGCGCACACGGGCGGGAGACTCGTCAGGATCGCGGGCTGGGTGGGGGCCGGGTCTCTGGGGCCGAGGAAGAGGTACCCGAAAGGGGTCTCAGCAGGTGCGAAGCAGATCAGGCAGTGCATCCGCTCCATGCACAGCCGCTGTCGGACGGGGTGCATGCGCTGCCAGTCGGGTGGCCCGGCCGGCTCGCCGTGGCCGTCCGTGGGCAGGACGCGGCAGCGCGCCCACAGCGCACCCCCGTCGTCCCGGTCGGCAGGCTTCTCGTCCCGATAGCCCAGGCGCGCACCCGATCTGCTCCCAACGACCACGAGGTCGTCGTGCACCTCGTCCTCGCCCGCGCGTGCGGTGACGAAGGGGACCACGGACGGCTCGGTGTGCACCGAGGGCTTCTTCCGCTTGCGGTAGGGGCTGTAGGGGACGGGATCGACTAGCAAGGCGCCTCCCGAGGCCCCGGATGCTCGGAGTCGTACGCCGCGATGGCGGTCTCGCCGAAGTGGGGGAAGGACGGGGCTTGGGGACGCCACGCCTGCCTGATCTCGGTCAGCATTCGGTCGCCTCCCTGAGGCACTGGCGACGAGTCAGCAGCTCCAGCAGCCATTCGAGCGTCCACGCCATCTGCCGGACATGAGCAACCGCCTGGAGATGGCCGCCGGGCAACTCCGTGGAGCGGAGCGTGCGACCCCGCTGAACCAGTGCGGCAACCTCGTCGTCCGCCTGACGCGCTCCCGAGGTGATGGCGTACTCCACCAGGCGCATCAGATGGCCCGTCGGTACCCGTACTCCAGGACCTCGTCCTCGCCGGGCAAGTGGTGGTCCATCACCAACGCGAGGTCGTCCAGGAGGACGCCGTCGACATATGGAGCCCACACCCTCACCTCCCGGACGGCCCTCAAGCCGCCGGGGGTGGCGACCTGGAAGGGCGGGGTCGTGGCCGTGACGGAGCCCCTCAGCATGACTCCTCCGCGGGCACGGCGAGACGGCACCACGTCTGTGCTCCGCCGTCGCCGGTGCCCCAGGTCCCGCCGTGCTCCGCGGCGACGGCCTGCACCATCAGCAGGCCGCGCCCGGACTCCGCGGTCTCACCTACTTGCTCCACGGGAGTCGCCGCCCCGGGCATGCCGTCGATGACGAGGATGTGCAGGACCCCGTCACCGAGGACCATCGTCAGGCGGATCTCCCGGGTACCGCTGTGCTCCAAGGCGTTGGTCATCAGCTCGGACACGACCAGCACCGTGGGGTCGATCAGCGACTCAAGGCCGATGTACCGGAGCCGCGCGGCGGCGAGACGGCGCAGAACGCCGACCCGCTCGGCCTCGACCCGTGGGAGCTGGGCGCCGAGGTCTCGTGGCGCGACCTGGATCCGCTCGTCCATCACCGTCCCGTCGCGGTGTGGGACCGCGCGAGACCGTACGGCTGTCGTCATTTTGGCCTCTTCGTCGTCCTGGTGCCTGGCCGGTCTCCGGGGGGTGAGCAGGCCAGACCGTCGAGAGCCGCGGGAAAGAGATCCCGAGCGGCTGATATCTACTCAACCTCGGTGCGCGATCCGGGGTAAGGGAGCAGAGTGAGGTATCGGTTGAACTGGTTGAACACCCCCGGGAGTCACCAATGGCTCGACGCCTGCGAACACCGAACACGGCCATGGCTGCCCTTATGCAGTCGGAAGGAGTTGAGAACGAGCAGCTCGCCCGCCGGGTAAATGACACCGGCCGTGAACTCGGGTTGAGCCTGTGCTACGACAAATCGTCAGTGTCGCACTGGCTTGCCGGGTCTGTGCCCAGGCCCGAAGTACGGCCGGCTGTCGTCGAAGCGCTCTCCCGCATCGTGGGGCGGCCCGTAACGTGCGGGGAGATCGGTTGGCCGCCGGAGTCGACCGACAACCACAACGTGGTGACGGGAGTGATCGACCTGAGCCGAGCAGACATGGACCCCTCGCGCCGAGGGGTACTCAAAGGCGGAATGTACGCGGCGGCGCTGGCCGTGCCCCGCTTCGAGGACGTCGCGGGACGATTGGAAGCCGTCCAGGCCGGGCGCTCGGTGCACGTCGGTCGCTCCGATGTCGAGACGGTTCGTACGATGACGGACAAGATCGCCGACATCCTCGACCAGGTCGGTGCCGGGCACGCCCGCCCGATGGCAGCGGCTTTCCTGGTCAACACCGCGGGTCCCTACCTTCGTGCCACCGGCACGGACGAGGTCTTGCGCGACATGCGAGCCGCCGTCGCCGACTTCGTGTACCTCACCGGCTGGATGGCCATGTATGAGGATCAGCAGGGCCTCGGGCAGAAGTACTACCAGCGTGCCCTCGAACTTGCCGGTGCCGCCAACGATCACGTGACCTACTGCCGCACGCTACGCGGCATGAGCCTTCAAGCCACGCATCTTGGTCATGGTGCCAAGGGGCTGGAGCTGGCCGACGCCGCCGCCGAAGCCGCACCCGCCGCGGGGCCGCGCCTGGTCGCATTCCTCCGGGGGCAACAGGCGGCTGCCGCCGCGATGACCAAAGACCGGCGGACCGCGCTCGTCCGGCTGAGTGAGACCGAGACGGCGCTGTCCAGCGCGGACAACCGTCGGGACTCAGTGGGGGGATACGACACAGCCGCCTACTATTTCCACGAGGCCCATGTGCGCTGGCACTTGGGTGATCAGGAGGGGTCGATCAAGTCCCTGATCCGTTCGAACGTCGCCCGCTCGCCGCTGGAACGCCAGGGTCGTCTGCATTGCCTCGGAGTGATCGCGGAACGACAACTCCGGATGCGTCACGTCGAAGCCGCGTGTGCCACCTGGGGTACGTTCCTGGACAGCCACATGACTCTGGCTTCCGCGCGTGGTGACAAGCATCTGAAGAGCATGCTCACGGCCCTGCCCGCCCATCGCGCGGTAGCAGGAGTCCGAGAGCTGGAGGAGCGTGCCCGGCACGTGGTCGCCCTCAAGGCCGCCTGATCCAGCCCGCGTGCTGCTGGGCCCTGGGGGAGCCGGGGCCCAGCAGTGGCCAGGCTCGGCGCCGCAAACCAGCTCGCTATCGAAGCCTGACCTACTTGCCGAGCGCGGCCAGGACGAGGGCCTCCTTATCCGGCGTGATCCCGTGCTCCGCCCAGCGGGGATGCTCCACCGGAATGCCGCCATCGCGGAGCCATGCCCAGGTGTCGGCGACGGTTTCCGACAGAGATCGGCACACCAGGCCGGCCGCCTGTGCCCGCGCGGACTCGATCTTCCAGACCCCGGCGTGCGTGCGCCACAGCGGCAGTTCCGTCCACTGCGTCACCCCGTGGTCCAGGAGCAGCTTGTCCGGAGCCCACGCCAGTTGCGCGCCTCCTCCGGCGGCGAGAATGCAGGCGGTGAGAAGGTCCGTCATGGTCTCCCGTCCGATCGGTGCGACGCAGTTGTACGCGCCTCCCTGATCGGCGGCTGCCTGGCTGAGCGCGAACTCGGCGACATCACGCACGTCGATCGGCTGGATGGGCTTGTCCGGGGCGCCCGGGGCAAGCATCCGGCCGCCGCGCGCAGCGCGGTTGAGCCACCACGGCAGCCGACCGACGTATTCACCGGGACCGAGGATGACGCCCGGCCGCAGGATGACCGTCCGCTCGTCACCGAACGCCGCAGTGGTGGCGCGCTCAGCGCCGGCTTTCTGCCTGCCGTAATACCAGTCGGGCCCGTCCCAGCCATCCGGGAGTCGGCCATAGTCGACGTCGGCGTCCGGCGGTCCGTCCAGGACTTCAGAGTCCTCTGTGAGCGGATCATTCGGCCACCCGCGGTAGGCGTTCACGGTGGAAACGTAGACGTACCGACCCGCGGCTGTCTCCAGAGCACGGGCACCGGCAAGGACGTCGCGAGGGGCCATCTCGGAGGCAGAAGTGTCCACCACGGCGTCCCACGTGCCTTCGCCGGCCAGCCGTGCCAGATCAGCAGCGACAGTGCGATCGCCGCGAACCGTTCGCGCTCCCTCCGGCACAGTTCCGGAAAGGCCACGGTTGAAGGCGGTCACGTCCCACCCACGGTCCAGCGCGCCTTGCGCAACTGCGCGGCCCAGGAACCAGCTTCCGCCAAGCACGAGAATCTTCATGGCGCCGATCCTGCCCGAGGAGATGTACCGCGGGCCAGCGCACCTCATACCCATTCACCCCCTCCAGCAAGTGGCCGAGCTGGCTCCATGAGCACCGGCCGACGTTTCCAGCATGTGGCCGGCTTTCGCTCCAAGAGCTTGGCTATCACGCCCACCACCGGAGCAGTGGAACCCGGCATCCCCCAAGACGACACCCCTGCCAAGGGAAACCACCGCGGCAAGGCCCACCCAGACGGCTCACAGTGCACCCACATATCCGCGAGGTCTCAACTCGGAAAAGACCGCACCCGCACCCTGTATTCGATCTTGCTCCATCCGAGGGAAGTGGACTATACCTGTCGGCCACCAGGCGGTGTTCCTCCTGGCAGACGCGGCATGTCACGCACCGTTTCCGTGTGTCCCATAAGACCCTCGATTCAAGAGAAGCCCCTCCTGCACGAACCAGCTCGACCCGATCGCGGTGCCGGGGTCAGGACCGGTTCACCGCCTGAGTCCTGGAGAAGGCGAGGACTTGAGCATGGGAACCACTTCTGCCGAGAACGAGCGGGCGACCGGCGTCGGCCGTCGCGATCTGATCAGGCGTTCGGCCGCACTCGGCCTGATCACCGTCCCCACGATGAGCTTTCTGGCCGGGTGCGCCAGCGCTGGCGGGGGGAATGGAGGGAAAGCCGAGGCCGGTGAGAAGACCGAGAAGAATCCCCTCGGCGTCAACAACTCCGCGCAACTGGAATTCGTGCTGTTCGACGGCGGATTCGGCAAGGAATACGCCGAGGACGCGGTCAAGATCTATGAGAAGGACCTTCCCGGGGCCACCGTCAGGTTCTCCGCGACCCAGAAGATCCAGACGACCCTCCAGCCCCGCTTCAACCAGGGCAGCCCCCCGGACCTCATCGACAACTCCGGCGCCGAGCAGATGGACATGGGCGTCCTGTCCAGCAAGGACCAGCTCGCCGACCTCACCCCGCTGCTCGACGCGGCGTCGTACGACGACCCGGGCAGGAAGGTCCGCGACACCCTGCGCCCCGGCATCGTGGAGATGGGCCGGCTCGACGGCGAGCCGGTGTGGATCCTCTACTACGCCTACACGGTGTACGGCGTCTGGTACTCGCGGAAGGCGCTGGACTCGCTGGACGCCGAGTACCCGCAGACCTGGGACCAGATGCTCGCCGTGTGCGCCGCCGCCAGGAAGAAGGGCATGGCGGGCTGGACGTACGCGGGCAAATACCCGTACTACCTGCCCTTCTCGCTCTACCCGATGATCGGCAAGGTGGGCGGGGCCGAGGTGCTCGACGCCATCGACAACCTGGAGCCGAACGCCTGGAAACACCCGGCCGTCAAGGCGTGCTTCGACGCGTACTACGAGCTGTATGCGAAGGGGTACGTCCTGAAGGGGACGCCGGGGCTCGACCATATCCAGTCGCAGACCGCGTGGGCCCAGGGCAAGGCGCTGTTCCTCCCGAACGGCTCCTGGGTGGAGAACGAGTCGGCGAATGTCATCCCCGCCGACTTCGATCTCGCCGTGTCCGCGCCGACCGGCATCGACAGCTCCGACCAGCTGCCCTTCGGGACCCTCTGGGCCTCCGGCGGCGAGCCCTTCATCGTCCCCGCGAAGGCGAAGAACCCGGCGGGCGGCATGGAACAGCTCCGCATCATGCTGAGCGAGGCGTCCTCGAAGAACTTCACCAGCAAGGTCAAGTCACTGACCGCGTACGACGGCGGCACCGACGGCATCACCCTGACCCCGGGTCTCCGCTCGGGCGTGGCGGCGCTCGAACTGGCCGGGGACAACGTGGTGAATCCGCGGATGCAGGACTGGTACGTCAAGCTCCAGAAGGAGCAGATCGGGGTGTCCGGGCTGGGCGAGATGATGGCCGGACGGCTCACCCCGGCCGAGGCGATCAACAAGATCCAGGCATACGCCGACGAGACCGCCAAGGACGACTCCATCCAGCACTACAGGCACCAGTAGACCGGGCGGCGATCAGGTGAGGATCCGTCAGCAGCGTCTCCACCCGTGCAGAGAGCGTCTCCACCCGTGGACAGAGCGGGGGCGGTAGCGATGCAGCACGGCAAGTACCGGTTCATCGTGGGGTTTCTCCTGGCACCCCTCGGGCTGTACATCCTGTTTGTCGTCTGGCCGTTCATCCAGTCCATCTACTACTCGTTCACGGACTGGACCGGGCTCAGCCCCGACTTCACCATGGTCGGCTTCGACAATTACGAACGCATGCTCGACGACGACGTCTTCTGGAAGTCGTTGCGGCACAGTCTGCTGTTCGCCCTGCTGCTGCCGCTGGTGACGATCGGCCTGGCGCTGTTCTTCGCCTTCATGATCAATGTGGGCGGACGGAAGCGGAAGGGCGGCCCGGCGATCCGGGGGGTCCGCGGGTCCGGCTTCTACAAGATCGTCTACTTCTTCCCGCAGGTGCTGTCGATCGCGATCGTGGCGCTGCTGTTCGCCTTCGCCTACAACCCGGACAGCGGCGCCATCAACTCCCTGCTGCGCGGGATCGGCCTCGACAGCGTCCAGCCGCTGTGGCTCGGCGACCCGGACCTCGCGCTGTGGGCCGTGTTGGGGGTCCTGGTCTGGTCCACGGTCGGCTTCTTCGTGGTCCTCTTCTCCGCGGGCATGGCGTCCATCCCGGCGGATCTGTACGAGGCCGCGCTGCTCGACGGCGCCGGGCGGGCCGCCACCTTCTTCCGGATCACGCTGCCGCTGCTCTGGGACACCGTGCAGTCCGGGTGGGTCTATCTGGGCATCCTCGCCCTGGGCGCCGAGTCCTTCGCCGTCGTACAGATCATGACGACCGGACCCGGCGGGCCCGACTACTCGACCACCGTGATGGTCCTGTACGTGTACCAGAAGGCGTTCCGGGACGGACAGGCCGCCTACGCCACCACCATCGGCGTCGCCCTGCTCGTCGTCACCCTCGTCTTCGCCGCCGCCGTGATGCGGCTGGGCCGGCGCGAGCGGCTGGAGTACTGAGACCGATGAAGACGACCGAGACACCCGACGCCGGGCCCAGCGGGCCTACCGGATCCAGCGGGTCCAGCGGGCCTACCGGGCCCACAGGGTCCGGTGGTCCGTCCGTCACCAAGACCGCCGTCACCAAGACCGCCGGGCCGGGCGGCGGTCCGCCCCCGCGCGAGACGAAACAAGGCGCCGTCCTCAATGTCTTCTCGCACGGCGTCCTGGTCATCTGGGCGATCATGGTCGTGCTGCCGCTGCTGTGGGCGGTGATGACCTCCTTCAAGGACGACCGATCGATCTTCACCTCGCCCTGGTCACTGCCCGACCGGCCGCACTTCGAGAACTGGTCGCGGGCCTGGACCGAGGCCAACATGAGCGACTACTTCCTCAACACCGTCCTGGTGGTGGGCGGCTCGCTCCTCGGCACCCTGCTGCTCGGCTCCATGGCCGCCTATGTGCTGGCCCGGTTCGAGTTCCCGGGCAACCGGTTCCTCTACTACCTGTTCATCGGTGGCATGAGCTTCCCGATCATGCTCGCGCTGGTCCCGCTGTTCTACGTGGTGAACAACATGGGCCTGCTGAACACCATCCACGGCCTGATCCTCGTCTACATCGCCTACTCGCTGCCGTTCACCGTGTTCTTCCTGACCGCGTTCTTCCGCACCCTGCCCACCTCGATCGCCGAGGCGGCCTTCGTCGACGGCGCCTCGCACTCCCGTACGTTCTTCCGGATCATGCTGCCCATGGCCAAGCCCGGCCTGGTCAGCGTGGGCATCTTCAACTTCCTGGGCCAGTGGAACCAGTACATGCTGCCCACGGTCCTCAACACCGACCCGGACACACGCGTCCTCACCCAGGGCCTGGTGCAGCTCGCCGTCAGCCAGGGATACAAAGGGGACTGGTCCGGTCTTTTCGCCGGACTGGTGATGGCCATGCTGCCGGTGCTCGCCGCGTACCTCGTCTTCCAGCGACAGGTGGTGCAGGGGCTGACAGCGGGAGCCCTGAAGTAACGCTCCGGATTCACAGATGTACACGCCGCTCCCCGTGCAGGGCAGCGGCCTACAGGACTGTGCGCGGGAGGGGGATCCAGTTCAACCTCTTGACGGGAGGTGACCCGAACAGCTCAGCTTAGAGTTCACTAGTTGGACATAGACGGGGTCCCATCGAAGCGGCCCCGTGCGCAGGAGGTCGTCGTGGAGACTCCGGGGTCGCAGTCGTCGCTGCACCGAGCCAACCTGGAACGGGTGGTCCGGGCGGTACGGCTCGCGGGATCGCTCACGCAGGCGGAGATCGCCCGCACCACCGGCTTGTCCGCGGCCACCGTCTCGAACATCGTGCGGGAACTGAAGGACCGCGGGACCGTGGAGGTCACGCCCACCTCGGCGGGCGGACGCCGGGCCCGCAGCGTCTCGCTGAGCGGGGACGCCGGGATCGTGATCGGCGTCGACTTCGGGCACAGCCATCTGCGGGTCGCCGTCGGCAACCTCGCCCACCAGGTGCTCGCCGAGGAGGCCGAGCCGCTGGACGTCGACGCCTCCGCCGCGCAGGGCTTCGACGCGGCGGAAGCGCTGGTCAACCGCCTGATCGCGGCGACCGGAGTGGACCGTACGAAGATCGCCGGGATCGGGCTCGGCGTGCCCGGGCCCATCGACGTGGAATCCGGCACCCTCGGCTCCACCGCCATCCTGCCCGGCTGGACCGGCACCCGGCCCGCCGAGGAACTGCGCGGACGCCTCGGCGTCCCGGTGCACGTGGACAACGACGCCAATCTCGGCGCCCTCGGCGAGCTGGTCTGGGGCGCCGGCAAGGGGGTCAGGGACCTCGCCTACATCAAGGTCAGCAGCGGGGTCGGGGCCGGTCTGGTGATCGACGGGAAGATCTACCGGGGGCCCGGCGGCACCGCCGGGGAGATCGGGCACATCACGCTGGACGAGTCCGGGCCCGTCTGCCGCTGCGGCAACCGCGGCTGCCTGGAGACCTTCACCGCCGCCCGCTATGTGCTCCCGCTGCTGCGCTCCAGCCACGGCAGCGACCTCACCATGGAGGGCGTCGTCCGCCGCGCCCGGGACGGCGACCCGGGCTGCCGCCGGGTAATCGCCGACGTCGGACGGCACATCGGCAGCGGCGTCGCCAACCTCTGCAACCTGCTCAACCCCAGCCGGGTCGTCCTCGGCGGCGACCTCGCCGAGGCCGGTGAACTGGTGCTCGGCCCGATCCGTGAATCCGTCGGGCGCTACGCCATTCCCAGCGCCGCCCGCCAACTCACCCTGCTCCCGGGCGCGCTCGGCGGCCGGGCGGAGGTGCTCGGCGCGCTCGCCCTCGCGCTCAGCGAGATGGGTGATTCGGCACTTTTGGACGGCACCCTCACGTCCGCCGCACCCGTCTTCACTTAGAGAACGTATGGCACCGTTGCCATCTCGTTAAGGATTTACTTCTTGACGTCGCACGTGTGGCCGAGTTGACTTCCAGCCACCTCGGCCGCAACGACGCGGCCTCGTCAGGGAGGTTTCTGAAGTGAACACGCGTATGCGTCGTGCCGCAGTAGCCGTCGCCGCAGGTGCGATGGCCGTCTCGCTCGCCGCCTGTGGCAGCGCCGAGGAAGCGGGAAGTGACAGCGCCGACACCAGCGGCTCCGCCGCCGCGAAGGGCAATGACATCAAGGTCGGCCTTCTCCTCCCGGAGAACAAGACCGCCCGCTACGAGAAGTTCGACCGCCCCCTGATCGAGAAGAAGATCAAGGAGCTGACGAACAACGAGGCGGAGATCCAGTACAACAACGCCCGCCAGGACGCCAACCTCCAGGCCCAGCAGGTCGACACGATGATCACCAACAAGGTGGACGTGCTGATCCTGGACGCCGTGGACGCGAAGGCGATCAAGAACTCCGTGCAGAAGGCCGTGGACGCCGGCATCGAGGTCGTCGCCTACGACCGGCTCGCCGAGGGCCCGATCAGCGCCTACACCTCCTTCGACAACGTCGAGGTCGGCAAGACCCAGGGCGAGGCACTCCTCGCGGAACTGGGCGACAAGGCCGGTGACGGCGAGATCGTCATGATGAACGGCTCCGTCACCGACCCCAACGCCGCCATGTTCAAGGAGGGCGCGCACTCCGTCCTCGACGGCAAGGTCACCGTCGGCAAGGAGTACGACACCAAGGAGTGGTCGCCGGACAACGCCAACGCCAACATGGAGGCGGCGATCTCGGCGATCGGCAAGGACAACATCGTCGGCGTCTACTCCGCCAACGACGGCATGGCCGGCGGCATCATCACCGCCCTGAAGGCCGCCGGAATCGACGTCCCGGTCACCGGCCAGGACGCGGAGCTGGCCGCGGTGCAGCGGATCGTCGCCGGTGAGCAGTTCATGAGCGTCTACAAGCCGTACGCCCCCGAGGCCGACGCCGCCGCCGAGATGGCCGTCGCGCTCGCCAAGGGTGAGCCGCTGGACGCCGTCGCCAAGGACAAGGTCTCCAGCGACAGCGCCACCGACGTCCCGTCCGTCCTGGTCCCGGTCACCTCGCTGACCCAGGACAACATCAACGACACCGTCATCAAGGACGGCGTCTACACGGCCGCCGAGATCTGCACGGACAAGTACAAGGCCGCGTGCGACGAGCTGGGCATCGGCTGAGCGGCGGCCCGGCAACGGCCGGGCTTCGGCTCGGCACCGGCTGATCACCGGCTCGGCTTCGGCTGAGCCTCGCTCGGCCCGTAGAACTCCTCCGGCGCCCCGTATCCCGCCCCGCTGAGCAGTGCGGGGCGCCGGACGGAATCTTCCTCCCCCCCACCAGTCCCCCCAGTCTTTGCAGAACCCTTCCGCCGGGTCAGGCGGCGAAGGAGATGGTTCACGTGTCCGCTACGCCCGTGCTGGCGTTGCGCGGGGTCTCCAAGCGGTTCGGTGCCGTCCAGGCGCTCACCGACGTAGAGCTTGAGGTCCACGCCGGTGAGGTGGTCGCCCTGGTGGGCGACAACGGCGCCGGAAAGTCCACGCTGGTCAAGACGATCGCCGGCGTGCACCCCATCGATGAGGGTGTCATCGAATGGGACGGCCGGGCCGTCTCGATCAACCGGCCGCACGACGCCCAGTCCCTGGGGGTCGCGACCGTCTACCAGGATCTCGCCCTGTGCGACAACATCGATGTCGTCGGCAACCTGTTCCTCGGCCGTGAGCTGAAGCGCTTCGGGGTGCTGGACGAGGTCGAGATGGAGCGCCGCTCGCGCGAGCTGCTCCAGACGCTGTCGATCCGTATCCCCAGCGTCCGGATCCCGATCGCCTCGCTCTCCGGCGGTCAGCGCCAGACCGTGGCCATCGCCCGCTCGATGCTCGGCGAGCCCAAGCTGGTCATCCTCGACGAGCCCACCGCGGCGCTCGGCGTCGAGCAGACCGCGCAGGTGCTCGACCTCGTGGAGCGGCTGCGCGAACGGGGCCTCGCGGTCCTGCTGATCAGCCACAACATGGCCGATGTCAAGGCCGTCGCCGACCAGGTGGCGGTGCTGCGGCTGGGCCGCAACAACGGCGTCTTCGAGGTCAGGACGACCTCCCAGGAGGAGATCATCTCCGCCATCACCGGCGCCACCGACAATGCCGTGACCCGCCGTGCGGCGCGCACGACCGGGGAGGTATCCCAGTGAGCAGCCTTGACAAGACCTCCCCGGCGGACGCCACGCCCGTGGGGAACCCCGAGGCCGCCGCGGCCGCGGTGACCGCCGTCGACCCGCGGCTGCTGGTCCGCGAGCAGGGCTTCGCCGGATACCTCGGCGAGTTCAAGCGCAAGATCCGCGCCGGTGAGCTGGGCTCGATACCGGTGATCATCGGCCTGATCGTGATCTGTGTCGTCTTCCAGAATATGAACTCGGCGTTCCTGTCCGCCCAGAACATCAGTGACATCACCGTCACCATGGTCGGCACCGGCATGATCTCCGTCGGCATCGTCTTCGTGCTGCTGCTCGGCGAGATCGACCTGTCCGTCGGCTCGGTCAGCGGCGCCGCCAGCGCCATCGCGGCCGTCCTCGCGGTCAATCAGGGCTGGCCCGAGTGGGTGGCGGTGCTCTTCGCGATCGGCGCGGGCGCGCTGATCGGCGCGGCGCACGGCTTCTTCTTCGCGGTGCTCGGCGCCCCCGCCTTCGCGGTCACCCTGGCCGGGCTGCTGTTCTGGCTCGGGTTCATGCTCCAGACGCTGGGCGAGAACGGCACGATCAACCTCGACAGCGACGGTCTGATCGGCAACCTCACGACGTACTTCTTCACGGACGTGGCCGCCGCGTACGGCCTCGCGGCCTTGGTGACCGGTGTGTTCCTCGTGACGTCGTTCCTCGGGAACCGGCGCCGCGAGGCCGCCGGGGTGCCGTCGCGGCCGATGAGCGACACGCTGCTGCGGACCGTGGTGCTCGGTGCCGTCTCCTTCGCCGCCGCCTTTATGTACAACCAGTACAAGGGGCTGCCGCTCGCGACGGTGATCTTCCTGGTGTTCCTGGTCGCGACGGACTTCGTGCTGCGGCGGACGTCGTACGGGCGCAAGGTGTTCGCGCTCGGCGGCAGCGTCGAGGCGTCCCGGCGGGCGGGTATCAATGTCACCGCCGTACGGATCTCCGTGTTCGCGATCTCCGGTGGGTTCGCGGCGATCGGCGGTCTGTTCCTGGCGTCGAAGATCGCGTCCGCGAACCAGAGCGCGGGCGCGGGGGATCTGCTGATGAACGCCATCGCCGCCGCCGTCATCGGGGGGACGTCGTTGTTCGGTGGGCGGGGGCGGACGTGGAACGCGCTGCTGGGTGTGCTGGTGATCGTCTCCATTCAGTACGGGTTGCAGCTTGAGTCGATCGCCGAGCCGGTGAAGTACATGATCACGGCCGGTGTGCTGTTGACCACGGTGGTGATCGACTCCGTCACCCGGCGTACGCAGAAGACTGCGGGGCGGGCTTGATCGGGGGATCGCCGTAGGGGTTCCGGTGGGTTGCCGGGTGCCGGGTGCCGGGTGCCGGTCGGCCGTGGCTGGTCGCGCAGTTCCCCGCGCCCCTTAGGGGGTGGTGGTTGCCCGGCGATCCAAGAAGAGGCCCTCCAGCTGGTTTCAGTGCCCCGGCATCGAACATGGTGTCGGGGTACTGGTATGTCATACGTAAGGGTGCTTGTGGGTAGAGCCGATCGCGTGATGTATGACGCACGGTCCGGGCATCGGGGCCCGGGGCGGAAGATTAGACTCGACGAGCCCGGCAACCGCTCGAACGGCTCTACTGCAAGGAGGCACGGGTGCCGCTGTTGACCCGCATCAGGGGACCGCGTGATCTGGACCGGCTCAGCCAGGAGGAGCTGGAGGAGCTGGCGGGGGAGATCCGCAGCTTCCTGGTCGACGCCGTGTCCAAGACCGGCGGCCACCTCGGCCCCAACCTCGGCGTGGTGGAGCTGACCCTCGCCCTGCACCGGGTGTTCGAATCGCCCAAGGACAAGGTGCTCTGGGACACCGGCCACCAGGCGTATGTGCACAAGCTGATCACCGGCCGGCGCGACTTCGGCCGGCTGCGCGCCAAGGGCGGCCTGTCCGGCTACCCCTCCCGCGCCGAGTCCGAGCACGACGTCATCGAGAACAGCCACGCCTCGACCGTCCTCGGCTGGGCCGACGGACTCGCCAAGGCCAACCAGTTGCTGAAGCGCGACGACCATGTCGTCGCCGTGATCGGCGACGGCGCCCTGACCGGCGGCATGGCCTGGGAGGCGCTCAACAACATCGCCGACGGCGACCGGCCGCTGGTGATCGTCGTCAACGACAACGAGCGGTCCTACGCGCCCACCATCGGCGGCCTCGCCAACCATCTCGCCACCCTGCGCACCACCGACGGCTACGAGCGTTTCCTGGCCCGCGGCAAGGACCTGCTGGAGCGCACGCCCGTCGTCGGACGGCCGCTGTACGGCACGCTGCACGGCGCCAAGAAGGGCCTCAAGGACTTCATCGCCCCGCAGGGCATGTTCGAGGACCTCGGCCTCAAGTACGTCGGCCCGATCGACGGGCATGACATCGAGGCCCTGGAATCCGCCCTGAACCGGGCCAAGCGGTTCAACGGGCCGGTCATCGTGCACTGCCTCACCGAGAAGGGGCGGGGTTACGAGCCCGCCGAGCAGGACGAGGCCGACCGCTTCCACGGCATCGGCCCGATCCACCCCGACACCGGGCTGCCCATCAAGACGTCCGCCGCGAGCTGGACCTCCGTCTTCGGCGACGAGATGGCCAAGCTGGGACGCGAGCGCGCGGACATCGTCGCCATCACCGCCGCGATGCTCCAGCCGGTCGGCCTGAAGAAGTTCGCCGAGGAATTCCCCGAGCGGATCTACGACGTCGGCATCGCCGAGCAGCACGCCGCCGTCTCCGCGGCCGGACTCGCCACCGGCGGGGCGCACCCCGTGTTCGCGGTGTACGCCACCTTCCTCAACCGTGCCTTCGACCAGGTGCTCATGGATGTCGCCCTGCACAAGTGCGGAGTGACGTTTGTGCTGGACCGGGCCGGGGTGACCGGCGACGACGGCGCCTCCCACAATGGCATGTGGGACATGTCGATGCTCCAGGTGGTACCGGGCCTCAGGATCGCCGCCCCCCGGGACGCCGAGCAGTTGCGCGCACAGTTGCGCGAGGCCGTGGTCGTCGAGGACGCGCCGACCGTGCTGCGCTACTCCAAGGGCGTCGTCGGTCCCGCCGTACCCGCCGTGGGACGCGTCGGCGGCATGGACGTACTGCGCCAGCCCGGCACCGACACCCCGGACGTGCTGCTGGTCTCCGTGGGCGCCCTCGCCCCCATGTGCCTGGACATCGCCCGGCTCCTCGACCAGCAGGGCATCTCCACCACCGTCGTGGACCCCCGCTGGGTCAAGCCGGTGGACGAGGCCATGGCCCCGCTCGCCGAACGGCACCGCGTCGTCGTCACCGTCGAGGACAACTCGCGGGTCGGCGGGGTCGGCTCCGCCGTCGCGCAGGCGCTGCGGGACGCGGGAGTCGACGTACCGCTGCGGGACTTCGGGATTCCGCCCCGGTTCCTGGACCATGCCTCGCGCGCCGAGGTGATGGCCGAGATCGGGCTGACCGCGCCGGACATCGCCCGGCAGGTCACCGGGCTGGTCGCCAAGCTGGACGGCAAGTACGGACAGGCCGCCGCCAGCGAGGTCGAGGCCGCGCGCGACTGACACGCACGGCTGTCGCACGGATGCCGAGGCGGCACGCCGCCGGGACACCCGAACGGGCCGGTTCCACCACCGAGACGGGTGATGGAACCGGCCCGTTCGCGTGACAGCGGCCGTGCCGGGGCATGCGCGGGCCACCCCCTCTCGATCATGTCGGGGACGACAAGCGTGGAGGTACCCCCGTGAGCAGCACCCTCTTCCGGACGAAGAAGGTCGAGCAGTCCATCCTCGACACCGAGGAGCCCGAGCACGCGCTCAGGAAATCCCTGTCCGCGCTGGATCTGACGGTCTTCGGCGTCGGTGTGATCATCGGCACCGGCATCTTCGTCCTCACCGGCACGGTCGCCAAGAACAACGCCGGGCCCGCGGTGGCGCTCGCGTTCGTGGTGGCCGGCGTCGTCTGCGCGCTCGCCGCGCTCTGCTACGCCGAGTTCGCCTCCACGGTCCCGGTGGCCGGGTCCGCCTACACCTTCTCCTACGCCTCGCTCGGCGAACTGCCCGCCTGGATCATCGGCTGGGACCTGGTGCTGGAGTTCGCGCTGGGCACGGCGGTGGTGGCCGTCGGCTGGTCCGGCTATGTCGCCTCGCTGCTCGGCAATGCGGGCTGGGAGCTGCCAGCGGTGCTCGGCAGCCGGGACGGGGCCGTGGGCTTCGGCTTCGACATCCTCGCCGCCGCGCTCGTCCTGGTGCTCACCGGGATCCTGGTGCTCGGCATGAAGCTGTCCGCGCGGATCACCTCCATCGTCGTCGCCATCAAGGTGGCGGTCGTGCTCATCGTGATCATCGCCGGGTCGTTCTTCATCACCAGCAGCAACTACGACCCGTTCATCCCCGAGTCCCAGCCGGTGCCGGCGGGCGGCGACCTCCGGGCGCCGCTGATCCAGCTGCTGGTGGGCTGGGCGCCCTCCAACTTCGGCGTCATGGGCATCTTCACCGCCGCGTCCGTCGTGTTCTTCGCGTTCATCGGCTTCGACGTCGTCGCCACCGCCGCCGAGGAGACCCGTAACCCGCAGCGCGACATGCCCCGCGGCATCATCGGCTCGCTGATCATCTGTACGGTCCTGTACGTCGCCGTGTCGATCGTGGTGACCGGCATGCAGCACTACAGCGAACTGTCCGTCACCGCACCGCTCGCCGACGCCTTCAAGGCCACCGGACACCCCTGGTACGCGGGCCTGATCAGCTTCGGCGCCGCCGTCGGTCTGACCACCGTCTGCATGATCCTGCTGCTCGGCCAGACCCGGGTGTTCTTCGCGATGAGCCGCGACGGACTGCTGCCGAGGTTCTTCTCCTACGTCCACCCCCGCTTCCGGACCCCGTACCGGCCGACCATCCTGCTCGGGGTGATCATCGCGATCGTCGCCGGATTCACCCCGCTCAGCGAGCTGGCCGAACTGGTCAACATCGGCACCCTGTTCGCCTTCGTGGTCGTCGCGATCGGTGTGATCGTGCTGCGCCGCACCCGCCCCGACCTGCCCCGCGCCTTCCGCACTCCGTGGGTGCCGGTGCTGCCGATCCTGTCGGTGTGCGCGTCGCTGTGGCTGATGCTGAACCTGCCGGCCGAGACCTGGCTGCGGTTCGCCGGCTGGATGATCCTCGGCGCCCTCGTCTACTTCCTCTACGGCCGTACCCACAGCCGCCTGGCACGCGGCGAGCAGGACGCCGTCCCGGCCTCCGGTGGTGACGTGGAGTAAGGCTCCCCGATCTTTTCGATGCCGTCCGGCCCCGTATGTCCCGCTCCGCCGGGGCGTGCGGGGCCGGATAGCGTACGGAGCGTGTGTGCCGCCTCCGTGATCCCCCGGACCCCGTCACCCGCCGAGTCCACCGCGCGGGCGGGCTACTGGACCCGGCTGCTGCCGCTGCTCACCGTACTGGCCTGCGTCACCCGCGTCCCGTCGTTCCGGCACCCGCTGTGGAGTCCCGACGAGGGCTATCTCGCCGTACAGGCCCGCATGCTGGCCCACGGCGGCACGCTGTACGAGACCGTCGTCGACCGCAAGCCCCCGCTGGTGCCCCTCCTCTACCAGGCGGCGTTCGCGCTGGACGGCTCCGACTCCCTGACCGTCGTCCGGGTGCTGGCCGTCCTCGCCCAGTTGCTCACCGCCGTCCTGCTGGCGTCGCTGGCCCGCCGCCGCTGGGGCGACCGGGCCGGGGGCACCGCCGGGGTGCTGTATCTGCTGGTGTCGATCGGGGTGAACCCCGAGGACGCGCAGGCGGCCGGGTTCGAGGTCTTCATGCTGCCCTGCACGGCCGCCGCCCTGTGGTGCGCCGACCGTCGCCGCTGGACCGCCGCCGGTCTCGCCGTCGCCGCCGCCTTCCTCGTCAAGCAGACCGGGGGAGCGGTGCTGCTGCCGGTGCTGTGGCTGTGGTACCGCGGCACGGGCACCGAGCGGAGGGGGGTGGTCGGGCGTGCTGGCGGTGCCGAGGGGAGGGGGGTGGTCGGGCGGGCTGGCGGTGCTGACGGGCGGCGGGTGGCTGGGCGGGCTGGCGGTGCCGAGGGGAGGAGGGTGGCTGGGAGTGCCGGCGGTGCCGACGGGTGGCGGTCGGGTGGGCCTGCTGTCGGGGTCGGTCGCTGGCGCCTCCTCGGGTTCGCCGCCGGGGTTGACCGCTGGCGGTTGGCCGGGTTCGCCGCCGGGGCCGATCGGCGGCGGTTGGCTGGGCTCGCCGGCGGTGCTGAGCGGCGGCGGTCGGTCGGGCTTGCTGGCGGTGCCGAGGGGCGGCGGTTGGGCGGGTCCGCTGTCGGGGCCGGTCGCCGGGGCCCCCTCGGGTTCGCCGCCCGGGCCGGTCGCAGGGGCCCCCTCGGGGGCGTGGCCGGTGCTGACCGATGGCCGTTGCTCGGGGTCGCCGCCGGCGCCGAGCGGCGGCGGTTGGCCGGGTGCGCCGCCGGCGCCGATCGCCGGAGCCTCCTCGGGCTCGTCGCCGGGGCCGTGCTGCCCGTGCTCGCCGCCGCGCTGCTCACCGACCCGGCCGGATTCCTGTTCTGGACGGTCACCGGATCCGGTGCCTACGCCTCCCTCACCGGCTCCGAACTCCATGTCCTGCTGCGCGGCCTGGGCAACGCGGCGATCCTGGCGGCGGCCTGCGCGGGACTGCTGCCGCTGCTCGCGCGCAAGACGGCCCGCACGCCGCGGCCCGGCGCCGAGCTGTGGCTGTGGCTCGCCGCCTCGGGCGCCGCGGTGTGCGCCGGGTTTCACTTTTTCGGCCACTACTATCTGCAACTCCTGCCCCCGCTGGCCCTGCTGGCCACCGCCGCGCTCCAGCACGCACCCCGCGAGCGCACCACCCGCACCCTGCTCGTCTCCGCCTGCTGCTGCGTCCTCTTCCTCACCTGGGGCCTGCTCGCCCCCCGCCCCGAACTCGCCCACGCCCAGCGCCTCGCCGACGCCACCGCCCGCCGCACCGACCCCGGCGAGAAGGTCCTGATCTGGGGCATGCACCCGGAGACGTACTGGCTCGCCGACCGCGCCCCCGCCAGCCGCTATCTCACCGCCGGCCTGCTCACCAACTACAGCGGCGGCCGGGACGGCCCTCAGGTCGGCGAGCGCTACGCCGTCCCCGGCACCCTCCCCGTCTTCCGCGCCGAACTCGCCGCCCACGCCCCCGCCCTGGTCGTCGACGACTCCCGGGGCCTGCCCTACACCCCCGACCGGATCCCCACCCTGCGCCGCCTGCTCACCGCCCGCTACGAGGAGGTCGAGCGCGTCGACGGAGCGGTCCTGTACGCCCGTACCCCCTGACCGCCACCCTCCACCGACACCTCAACTCCCCTACCGGAATGGGGCGTTACGTATCCCAACCTGGCTCGGAAGGACCGTGTGCGGCCCTTGTCACTCCCCGTCACTCGCCAGGATGATGGACACACAGAACCCGACGTGCTCCACTCATCGCCGACCCGAGGGAGACCCCCGATGTGGAAGACCCGTGAGACGTCCGGCTCGCACGGACCGGTGGCGGCGTCCGCGCCGGCGCTGACCACCCGTGTCCCCGACTCCGCCGCCGCCCCGCTGGACGGCAGCACGGTCGACCGGCAGGCGCTGAACCGGCTGCTGCCGTCCCGCCGGCTCGCCGGACCGAGTTTCAACTCCAGCATCTGAGCGGCCAGGACACCGTCGGCCGATGACCGCCGGGACACGCGCGTTCCGCCAGTTCGTCCTCAAGGTGCACAGCAGATGCGATCTGGCGTGCGACCACTGCTATGTCTACGAGCACGCGGACCAGAGCTGGCGGCGCAGGCCGCGGGTCATCCCGGACGAGGTGATCGAGGCGACGGTGTCCCGGATCGCCGAGCACGCCCGCGCCCACCCCGAACTCGGCCGCGTCCATGTCATCCTGCACGGCGGCGAGCCCCTGCTGGCCGGCCGCGAGCGGATCGCCCGGATCGCGACCGCGCTGCGCACCGCCCTGGACGGCGTGTGCGACCTCGATCTGCGGATGCAGACCAACGGGCTGCGCCTGGACGAGGAGTTCTGCCGCACCCTGGTCCGCGCGGGCATCACGGCCGGCATCTCCCTGGACGGCGACCGCGCCTCCCACGACCGCCACCGGGTCCACGCGAACGGCAAGGGCTCCTACGACGAGGTGGTGCGGGCCGTCCGCCTCATCGGCTCCCCGCCGCACCGCGCGGCCTTCGCCGGACTGCTGTGCACCATCGACGCCGAGAACGACCCGGTCGCCGTGTACGACGCGCTCGCCGCCCTCGGCCCGCCGAGGGTGGACTTCCTGCTGCCGCACGCCACCTGGGACCACCCACCGCCCCGCGACCCCGCCCGGCCCGCCGCCCACGCCCACTGGCTCACCACCGTCTACGACCGCTGGACGGCCGCCGGGCGCCCCTTCCCCGTGCGGGTGTTCGACTCCATCGAGGCCGGCCGCGACGGCGCCGAGTCCTTCACCGAGGCACTCGGCCTCGGCAGCCCCGACCTGGTGGTGATCGAGACCGACGGCGAGATCGAACAGGCCGACTGGCTCAAGACCGCCGCGCAGGACGCCCCCGGCACCGGCTTCCACGTCCTGCGCGACTCCTTCGACACGGCCGCCGCCCACCCCGGCTTCCTGGCCCAGCGCGGCGGCACCGAGACCCTCAGCCGCACCTGCCAGGACTGCGCCCTGGTCCGCGTCTGCGGCGGCGGGCTCTACGGCCACCGGCACCGCTCCGGCACGGGCTTCGACAACCCCTCGGTGTACTGCGCGGACCTGTTCGCCCTCATCGGCCATGTCCTCAGCGCCCCACGTCCCGCGCCGCCCGCCCGGCCGCACACCCTCACCGCCCACGGCTTCGACTCCCTCGCCGCCGGGGACGGCGACGACGAGACGCTCGACGCCCTGCTCGACGCCGAGGCCAGCATCCGCCGTCTGCTCATCGCCGCCGTCTGCGGCGCCCACCCCGGCCCCGAGGCGAGCGCCCTCGCCGAACTCGACCGGCAGTGGCCCGCCGCCACCGCCGACACCCTGCGCCACCCCTACCTCGGCACCTGGGCCGTACGCGCCCTCGAAGGCCGGCTGCCCGCCGACGCCGTACGCCACCGGCTCGCCGAGATCGCCCTCGCCGCCGCCCTGCGCACCGGCGGCGAACTGAGCCTGGGCCCGCCCCGCCGCCACGCCCAGCTGCCCGGCCACGGCGGGCTCACCCTGCCCGTCGGGCACGGCCCGCTCATCGCCCGGGACGGCGCCCTGCTGCGCGCCACCCGCCCCGGCGGACCCGAACTGCCCGTCACCCACGCCTGGCAGCCCGTACGCCGGATCACCACCCCCGAGTTCACGGTCCTCCTGGAGGACGGCGACCCGCACCGCGACGGCTTCGGCACCCCGCCCGCGCCCCGCCTCGGCCCGGCCGGGCTCGCCCGCTGGACCCGGCTGCTGACCGAGGCCGCCGAAGAACTCCGCACCCGGCACCGGCACCGGCTGCCCGGCATCCGCGCCCTGCTGTGGGCATGCACCCCGCTGGAGGGGGCACCCGAGGGACAGGTCGCCGCCGACCCGCAGGCGTTCGGCGCGCTCGGACTGGCCCCGCCGCCGGACGGCAGGACGCTGGCCGGGCTGCTCGTGGAGGGAGTGCAGCAGCTGAAGTTCAACGCGCTCACGGACCTGTTCGACCTCACCGCCACCGACGAGGCGGCCGACGCGCTCCGCGCCGCCTACCTCCACCGCGTGCCGCCGGGCACGGTCCCCGACGGCCACCTCACCGCGCACGGCCGCCGGATGGCCGCGGTCCTGCGAGGCTGACCCTGGTGCCCACCGCCCCGCCCCCACAAACCCACCCCACCCCTGCCCGGACCCTGACACCACCTCACCAACTGTCCTACGGTGAGCACATGAAGCCCTTCAGCGCGGCTTCCCCCACATCCACCGATGTACGCCGCCGACCCGGCCGGCAGTCGCGGGCCGCTCGGGCACGCCGGTGGCCGGACAGCCCCCCACGGCCCCTCACCCGGCCCCGCCCCCGCGCGGAGCGCCCCGGCCCCCCTGGAGGCCGGCCATGACGGAACAGCTCGCGCGGTCCCGGCCCCGGCGGGGCGTCCAGCACCCCTACGGGTTTCTCAGCTACGGGCGCACCCCGCACGTACCGGACAGTGACGGGCCCGCCGACAGCCGGCTGGTGCGGTTCCACGGGAAGCTCACCGAGGACGTCATGGCGCTGACCGACCTGGACGCCCACATCCCCGCCGTCTACCTCGACCGGCGCACCGCCCTCGGTGCCGGGTGGCAGGACGCCCTCAAGGAACACCTCGCCCGCTGCCAGGTGCTGGTGCCGGTGCTGTCGCCGAGGCTGTTCACCAGCGCCTGGTGCGCGGTGGAGTGGCAGTGCTTCCAGCTCCGCCAGCGGCTCCAGCGCGAACGCGGCACCTTCACCCGCAACGCCGTCGTCCCCGTGCTGTGGAACCCGCTGCGGCCCGAGGACGTCCCCAGCCCCTACGCCGACCTCCAGTACACCCACGAGGACCTCGGGGACGACTACGCCCGGGACGGGCTCCTCGGCCTGCTGACCGGCGGCCGGCACACCACCGCCAACCGGGTGGTCTACCAGCTCGCCCGGAAGATCGTCGAGGTGGCCGAGAGCGCCCGCCTCGAACCCTGCGACCCGGCCCTCTTCGACGCCCTCTTCGACGCCGTGCACCGCGCCGAGCCCCAGCCGTCGGGGACGGCACCCAGGGGGGAGCACCGATGACCGCGCCCTACTTCTTCCTCAGCTACGCCCCCGTACAGCCCCCCGGCGACCCCGGCGAACACAGCGACCACGCCAACCCCGGTGGAGCCGACCGCCCCGCCGCAGACAAGCACGTACGCGAGTTCTACTACGACCTGAGCGAGCAGGTCGTCCGGATGGCCGGCACCGGGACCCTCTCCCCGGGCGGCGCGGGCCATCTCGCCGACGACCGGGGCCGCCACCGCACCGCGCACGCCCTGTACGCCGCCCGCGGCTTCGTCCCGCTGATCTCCCGCCGCTACTTCACCGACCCCTCCTGCGGCCGGCAGTGGTACGCCTTCACCCACCGCGAGCCGCCCGGCGCCCTCATCCCGGTGCTGTGGGCGCCCGTCCCCACCACCGCCCGCCCGGTCGTCGTCGACCTCGCCCTGCCCGCGCCGAAGGGCCCCGCGACCCCCGTCCGGGTCGGCGCGCGGGCTATCGAGCGGTACGCCGCCGACGGGCTGTACGGGCTGCGCCGCGACCCCGAACTGCGCGAGGACTACGCCCAGTGCGTGCGCCGGATCGCCCAGTGCGTGGTCAGCGCCGCGAGCGGGGTCGCCGACCCGGCCCCCGGCTTCCGCGCCCCGCCCGACCTGGACGAGCTGCCCGACGCCTTCGCCGCCTCCTCCTGGCACCCCCTGGGCATCGCCGTGCTCGCCCCCGACCTCGACCACCTGCCACCCGACCGCCGCGACACCAAGTACGGCCCCGAACCGAGGGACTGGCAGCCCTTCAGCGACGGCTACGGCACCTCGCTCGCCGAACGCACCGCCGAACTCGCCCGCAACCTCGGCTTCGCCCCCGAGATCCGCACCTACGACGACGCCGAACCGGTGTTCCTCGGCGCGCGCGAGACCCGCAGCCCCTGGGTGCTCATCCTCGACCCGTGGATCCTGCACGACCCGCGCGCGATGGACCGGCTGCGCGCCTTCGACGCCCGCGACCTGCCCTGGGTCACCGTCCTCACCCCGCTCGCCGACGACGCCCAGACCCGCGCCGCCCACCGGGAACTGCGCGCCCTGCTGCACACCGCGCTGCCGCGCCGGCTCAGCCGCGGCCGGGCCATCCAGCGCGCCGCCGTCGAGGGCATCCCGCACTCCGAGGCGTTCAACTCCCGCTTCATGGAGCTGGCCGACAGCGCGGCCCAGCACTACCTCAACCGGGTTCCGCTACGATCCTCGACCAGATCCGCGGGGCAGCTCGTGCTGCGTTCCCGCCCCGCCCGGCTCGCCCGGGACCGGACCGACCCCCCGGGTGACACCCACCCCCCGGGTGACCAGGAGGCCCCCTCGTGACCGGCGTGCCCACCCGCCCCGACGGCGGCAAGATCGTCACGTTCTACAGCTACAAAGGCGGCACCGGCCGCACCATGGCCCTCGCCAATACCGCCTGGATCCTGGCCTCCCAGGGCAAACAGGTGCTGGTCGTCGACTGGGACCTGGAGGCCCCCGGCCTCGACCGCTTCCTGCGGCCCTTCCTGGAACCCGACGCGCTGCGCGACCGCCCCGGCGTCCTCGACCTGATCAACGACTACATGCTGCGCGTCGACGCACTGCTCGGCGGCACCCGCCAGCCCGCCGAGGAGGCCGCCCACCTCACCAGCTGGATCACCGGCCAGGCCGACATCACCAAGGCGCTCTCCCCGCTGCACCGGACCTTCGGCGACGGCCGCCTCGACTACATCTCGGCCGGCCGCCAGGACCGTAACTACTCCTCCATCTTCAGCCAGTTCAACTGGAACCGCTTCTACGACGAGCAGTTCGGCGGCCAGTTCCTGGACGCCCTGTGCGCCCAGTTCCGGCGCGGCTACGACTATGTCCTCATCGACAGCCGCACCGGGCTCAGCGACATCTCCGACATCTGCACGATCCACTTCCCCGATGTCCTGGTGAACTGCTTCACCCACAACGACCAGAGCATCGAGGGCGCCGCCGCCGTCGCCCGCCGCGTCGAGGACACCTACGGCGAGCGCCGGATCCGCATCCTGCCGGTCCCGATGCGGGTCGAGGACTCCGAGGCCGACCGCCTGGAGGCCGCCCGCGCCAAGGTCCGCCTCACCTTCGACCAGCTCCTCGTGCGCACCCCCGGCATCGACATCCGCCGCTACTGGGGCAATGTCGAGGTCCCCTACAAACCGACGTACGCCTACGAGGAGATCCTCGCCACCTTCCGCGACGAACCCGGCACCCCCGCCTCGCTGCTCGCCGCCTGCGAACGGCTCACCGAGGTCATCACCGAGGGCGAGGTCACCGCACTCGCCCCGATGACCGACGAGGACCGGCAGAACTACCTCAAGTCCGTGGTGCGGCGCCGCCCGCCGGACCCCACCCATGTCTTCCTCAGCTATGTGCCCGAGGACCAGATCTGGGCCGACTGGATCATCCGGGTCCTCGGCGACGCCGGGTTCACCGTCGGCGACGCCCGCTCCGAGGACGGCACCGGCGCCGGGATCCCGCTGCGCGACGACACCGACGCCAAGGTGCGCGGCGCCTCGCGCACCATCGCCGTACTCTCCGCCGCCTACCAGAAGTCCCCGCAGGCCAGAGCCGTCTGGGAGGCCGTCGCGGGCGCCGACCCGATGGGCTCGCGGCGCACCCTGGTCCCCGTGCGGGTCAGCGACGTACACCTGGGCCACCCGTTCTCCGACCGCACCCCCATCCACCTCAGCAACAAGACCGAGGCCCAGGCCCGCAGCGCCCTGCTGCGCGCCCTGGACGCCCGGACCGTGCAGGACGCGCACCCCGCCGACGCCTCCGGGACCGGCCCGCGCTTCCCCGGCGCCGAACCGCCCGTGTGGAACGTGCCGATGCGCAACGCGACCTTCACCGGCCGGGGCGAACTCCTCGAACACCTGCGCCACCGGCTCGCCGAGACCGGCACCGCCACCCTGCTGCACGGCATGGGCGGCGTGGGCAAGACCCAGCTCGCCACCGAGTACGGCTACCGCTACCGCGGCTACTACGACATCGTCTGGTGGATCGAGGCCGAGTTCGGCGACCTCGCGCTGCGCCAGTACTCCGAACTCGCCCCGCACCTCGGCCTGGAGGAGCGCGAGAGCATCAGCGCCACCGCCGACACCGTGCGCGACGCGCTGCGCCAGGGCGCCAAGCACCCGCGCTGGCTGCTGATCTTCGACAACGCCACCACCCCCGAATCCATCGAACGCCTGCTGGTCAACACCCCCGGCGGACATGTCCTGATCACCACCCGTAACGAGGGCTGGGCACAGATCGGCGAACGCGTCGAGGTCGATGTCTTCTCCCGCTCCGAGAGCGTCGAACACCTGCTGAACCGGGTGAAGGCGATCAGCACCGAGGACGCCGCCCGGGTCGCCGACGCCCTCGGTGATCTGCCGCTCGCGGTCGAACAGGCCGCCGCCTGGCTCAACGAGACCGGCCAGGACGCGGGCGAGTACCTCGTCCAGCTGGACTCCCAGCTCGCCTCCGCAGCCGACACCGACGCCTACCCGCTCGAGGTCGGCGCCACCTGGAACCTCTCCATCCAGCAGCTGAACTCCCCGGTCGCCCGCAGGCTGCTCCAGCTCTGCTCCTTCTTCGGCGCCGACCCCATTTCCCTGGACCTGGTCAACGGCAAGGAGATGGGCGAGATCCTCGGCGCCCTCCAGCCCGGCGCCGACGGCACCGCCATGGTCTCCCGCGCGATCCGCCAGCTGCACCGCTACGCCCTCGCCAAGGTCGACCGCAAGAGCCGCTCCATCCAGGTGCACCGGCTCGTCCAGGCCGCCGTACGGTCCTCGATGGCCGACGCCGAGCAGGAGGAGGCGATGGCCTGCGTCCGCAACGTCCTCAGCGGCGCCCGCCCCTCCGAGGGCGACGTGGAGAGCCCCGCCAACTGGTCCCGCTACAACACCATCTGGCCGCACCTGAAGACCCCCTGGACGAAATACTCCCTCGACGACCGCATCCGCCGTCTGATGACCGAGTGGCTGCGCTATCTGCGCGGTCGCGGCGAGTACATCGAGGCCCTCTCGCTCGGCGAGGAACTGATGGTCAGCTGGCAGAAGGAGGCCGGCCCCAGCGACCGCTGGACCCTCCATCTGCGCTTCGAGATCGCCAACGTGCTGCGCTCCCAGGGCTGGTACGACCAGGCCCTGGAGATCGACCAGGACGTGTACGAGCGGCAGCGCGAGGCCCTCGGCGACGACGACGCCCACACCCTGATGACGGCGGGCGGCCTCACCGCCGATCTGCGGGCCGTCGGCAACGTCCGCCGGGCCCTGGAGATCGACCGCGAGACCTACGAACGCTCCGTCGACCTGCTCGGCGACGACCACCCCCGCACCCTGTTCGCCGCCAACAACCTCGCCGTGTCGATGCGCATGGCCGGCGACTGCTTCGAGGCGCAGTCCGTCGACCGGACCAACCACGACTACCGCGCCCTCACCCTCGGCTCCCGGCACCCCTACACCCTGTACTCGATGATCAACCTCGGCCGCGATCTGCGCTCCTGCGGGGAGTACGAGTCGTCCGCCGAGACCCTTGAACGGGTGCACGGGACCGCCGTCGAGCTGGGCGCCGATTCACCGCCCGCCCTGGAGGCCGCCAAGGCCCTCGCCATCACCCTGCGCCGCCTGGACCGGCTGCCGCAGGCCATCGAGCTGAGCCGGAGCGTGCTGGAGAGTGTCCGCCGCCGGCTCGGCGACTCCTCGCCCGAGACCCTGGTGGTCCGGCTCGGCCTCGCCGGTCATCTCGCGGCGGCCGAACGCCACGAGGAGGCCTGCGAGGAGACCGGTGAACTGCTCGAACGGTTCCGCGCCGCGCTCGGCGAGGCCCACCCCAACACCCTGGCCTGCTCGGTGAACCACGGCATCAACCTGCTGTCCGTCGGCCGCGCCGCCGACGCCCGCGCCGAGTGCCTCAGGGCCGGTGCCGCACTGCGCTCCACACTGGGCGCCGACCACCCGTTCAGCATGAACTGCCGGCTGAACCTCGCCAACACCGAGGCCGCGCTGGGCGACGCGGAGAGCGCCGAGCACCACTACCGCGACGCCCACCGGGAACTCGGCGGCCGGCTCGGCCCCGACCACCCCTCCCCGCTGATCTGCCTCGGCAACCTGGCGATCCTGATGCGGGAGACCGGCCGCACCGCCGAGGCCGACCGGCAGGCCCGCGACAGCCTCGACGCCCTCACCGCGAAACTCGGCACCGGCCACTCCAGGGTGGTCCGGCTCCGGGCGGGCCGCCGGGTGGGCCTGGAACTGGACCCGCACCCGATCTGACCCGGCCTGCGCGGGCCCCGTGGATCACGCCGAGGTGGGTGTGGCGTCCGACCCGGCGTGCTCCCGCAGCCAGCCCAGCACCCTCGGCAGCACCGGCACCGCCGCCATATGGGCGGCCGACGGCTGGAGCACCACGGTGGCCCGGGGGATCCGCCGGGACAGCCAGTCGAAGTGACCGACCGGCGAGAAGGCGTCCTCCTCGCCGTGCCACAGCAGCGTGGGGACCTCGATGCCCGCCGGGTCGAAGCCCCACGGCACGCTGAAGGCGATCGCGTCGTCGATCCAGCCGTCCGCGCTCTCCTTCAGCCCGGCCCGGAAGTTGCGGTGCAGCATCTCGCGGATCCCGGCGTCCGCCACGACCCGCCGGTCCACCGTCGGCAGCTCGTCGTCCGGGTCGAACGGCAGCGCCATCGGGTCGGCCCGGATCGCGTCCGCGTTGCGCACCAGCGTGCTGCGCAACTGGCTCCGGTTCTCCCGCGCGGTCGTGTACTCCCGGACATTGGACTCCGTCATCCCCGCGAACCAGTCCAGCTCCGGCGCGTCCGGCGGCGCCAGGCTCACCAGCACCGCCGCGCTGGCCACCCGGTCGGTGCAGCGGGCCGCGCACGCCAGCGCGTGCGGACCGCCCCCGGACCGGCCGACCACCGAGAACCGCCCGAGCCCCAGCCGGTCGGCGATGGCCAGCACATCGTCCGCCGCGTCCACCACCCGCCGCTCCGGCCGGCGCGTGGAACCGCCGTAGCCGGGACGGTCGTAGGCGATGAGATGGATGCCGAGCTGATACAGCACCAGCGAGCGCGGGCGGGGCCCCTGATGCGAGCCGGGGGTGCCGTGCAGCAGGAAGACGGGGTGTCCCCGCGGATCCCCCCAGGAGTCGAACGCCAGCTCCCGCCCGTCAGCGCTGCGCGCGATACGCGCCACTCCTGCCTCCCGTCCACCGGTGTCAAGGGTGCCGGAATCTTCTCAGATCGACGGGCACCTTACGGGCATCATCCGCTCAGCATCTCGCGTCGGTGGCGACCCGTCACCGGCTTGACCGCAGAATATCGAGAACCGGGCCGAAGCCCTGCTCCGCCCCGGCCGCGCACCCCCCGAACGGCCCGCGAAACGAAGGGTTCCGACCCTTGTGGCCATGGCCCCTATCGCCGTACCGCACGCGGGCCCGTGACCTCCGCGCCCAGCTCCGCCACCCGGCGCCGCAGCTCCCGGTCAGCCGTCACCACCAGCGTCGGGCGGCCCGCCGCGCGGGCCACCAGCGCCACCATGTGGTCGTCCCCGCTGCCCGGCGCGTCCTCCACCCGCACCCCGGCCACCGAGTCCACGCCGCGCGCCGCGCCCTCCACCACCAGCACGATCTCCATCGGCCCGGCCCGGCCCGGCAGCCCGTCCGCCGCCAGCCGGTCGCGCAGCCGCTCGGCCGCCCCGCGCCGGTCCTTCCACCAGCCGTCGGGCACCGACCCGACCACGTTCGCGCCGTCCACGATCACCAGCAGGGCGTCACTCATGGGGCCAGGGTCGCACGGACCCGCGCGGGGGACGCTCCGGCACCCGATTAAAGTGGGCCCGTGTCAATGGTCCGTACAGTGAACGGCGACTGGCTCATACGTGGCCGCGACGGCCGGCTCGGCGTCTACCTCCCCTCGGACGACGCCGTCCGGTGCCGCGCCGAGAGCGTCCCCGGCGGCCCCTGGGGCCCGCCCCGCCGGGTCGGCGGCGAACAGCGCCTGCACGGCGGCTTCGCCCTCGCCCAGGGCGCCGACGGCTACTCCCATCTGGTGGCCTGGCGCCCGACCCGGGGCGCCGAGCACGGCCTGGTCCACTCCACCCACTTCCGCCCCCTGCTCGCCCCCCTGGACTGGCATCCCTTCGGCCACCCCAACAGACAGGGCGCGCGCACCGGCGGCCCCGCCGTGGCCGTCGACGAGGCGGGGCGGGCGTACGTCTTCGTCCGTAACCGGGGTCTCGGCGTGATGACCGTCAACCAGAAGTCGCGCGGCGGCTGGAACGCCTGGCACGACCTGCGCGGCTCCAAGGTGCACGAGGAACTCGCCGCCGTCACCGCCGAGTCGGGCCTCGTCGAGGTGTACGCCACCGACCCCGACGGCATCCTGCGCTGGCACCAGGAGGAGGCGGGCGCCCGCCCGGTCGCCGGGGAACCCCTGCGCGTCCCGGTCGAACCGGGCTCCCTCTCCGTCCTGCCCACCTCGAAGGAGCACACCACCCTCTACTACGCCGACCCCCAAGGCACCCTGCACGCCTGGCGTCCGGGCACCGACCCCGTCGCCCTGCTCCCGGCGGCGGGCCCCGGCCCGGTCGCCACCCTGCGCTGCGTCCTCGAGGGCCACGACTGCACGGTCCTGGCCCAGCACGCCACCTCCGGCCGCATCGCCTTCGCCGCCTACCCGACGGAACAGGAGTCCGCGGGCCTGTGGTGGACCGAGTCCGGCCCCCGACTCCCGCCGGGCAGCCGCGTATCCCTGGCGGAGGACGCGGAAGGCAGGGTGGTGGCGGCGAGCGTGACCCCGGAGGGGGTATTGAGGGTGTCCCGCCAGAAGGATGAACCGGGCTTGGCTCTGGCGGCGTGGCAGGAGATCCCGTGACCTGTCCATCGCCGGGGGACGGCAACGCCCTTTAGGGGCGCGGGGCTGCATCGATATGCGGCTCCGCCGCGTGGGCGCGACCAGCCCACCACGGTCCGCACTGTGAAGACAGCAGAACGCCGGCTCCCTTAGAACTCACGCACAGGGAACCGGCGTTCAAAGAACTAAACCGGCACGCTGGCCACCCCAGGCGCCAGGAACCGCCTCCCATTCACCCGCTCGGAAACCCCTTCACGGTCCAGATACGGCGTGATCCCCCCGAGATGGAACGGCCACCCCGCCCCCGTGATCAGACACAGATCGACATCCTGCGCCTCGGCGACAACCCCCTCGGCGAGCATCAGCCCGATCTCCTGAGCGACAGCGTCGAGCACACGCCCCCGCACCTGCTCCTCCGTCAGCACGGAGTCCCCCTGCCGCAGCAGCGCCACCACCTCGGGATCCAGCTCCGGCTTCCCACTGTCATAGACATAGAAGCCGCGCTTGCCGGCCGCCACGACCGCCTGGAGGCCGGGGGAGACCGTGAAGCGGTCCGGGAAGGCCCGGTGGAGGGTCTCGGAGACATGCAGCCCGATCGCGGGGCCGACCAGCTCCAGCAGCACCAGCGGGGACATCGGCAGGCCCAGCGGTTCGACCGCCTGCTCGGCGACGGCGACCGGTGTGCCCTCGTCGATGACGTTCTGGATCTCGCCCATGAACCGGGTCAGGACGCGGTTGACGACGAACGCGGGGGCGTCCTTCACCAGGACCGCCGTCTTGCGCAGCTTCCTGGCGACGGCGAACGCGGTGGCCAGGGACGCGTCGTCGGTCCGCTCGCCGCGCACGATCTCCAGCAGCGGCAGGATCGCGACGGGGTTGAAGAAGTGGAAGCCGACGACCCGCTCGGGGTGCTTGAGCTGCGAGGCCATCTCGGACACCGACAGCGAGGAGGTGTTGGTGGCGAGGATCGCGTGCGCCGGGACGACCGCCTCGACCTCGGCGAACACCTGCTGCTTGACGCCGATCTCCTCGAACACGGCCTCGATGACGAAGTCCGCGTCGGAGAATCCCGCCGCCTTGTCGAGTACGCCGGTGACCAGGCCCTTGAGGCGATTGGCCTGGTCCTGGTTGATCCGGCCCTTGCCGAGCAGCTTGTCGAGCTCGGCGTGGACATAGCCGACGCCCTTGTCGACCCGCTCCTGGTCGATGTCGGTCAGCACGACCGGCACCTCAAGACGGCGCAGGAACAGCAGCGCCAGCTGGGAGGCCATGAGACCGGCGCCGACCACCCCGACCTTGGTGACCGGACGGGCCAGGCTCTTGTCGGGGGCGCCCGCCGGACGCTTGCCGCGCTTCTGCACCAGGTTGAACGCGTAGATCCCGGCGCGCAGTTCCCCGCCCATGATCAGGTCGGCGAGCGCCCGGTCCTCGGCGTCGTACCCCTTCTGGAGGTCGCCGTCCTTGGCGGCGGCGATGATGTCCAGGGCGCGGTAGGCGGCCGGGGCGGCGCCGTGCACCTTGCTGTCGGCGAGAAGACGTCCCTTGGCGACGGCCCGGTCCCAGTCCTCTCCGCGATCGACGGCGGCCCGCTCGACCGTGATCTCACCCGTCAGCACCTGGGCCGTCCAGATCAGCGACCGCTCCAGGAAGTCGGCGCCCTCGAAGATCGCGTCCGCGATGCCGAGGCCGTGGACCTGCTGCCCCTTGAGCTGCCGGTTCTGGTTGAGGCTGTTCTCCACGATCACGGAGATCGCCTTCTCGGCGCCGATCAGATTCGGCAGCAGCGTGCAGCCGCCCCAGCCCGGGACCAGGCCCAGGAAGACCTCGGGGAGGGAGAAGGCGGGCACCGCCCGGGAGACGGTCCGGTAGGCGCAGTGCAGCCCGACCTCGACACCACCGCCCATGGCGGCGCCGTTGTAGTACGCGAACGTCGGCACGGCCAGCTCCGACAGCCGCTTGAAGACGTCGTGGCCGCCCTTGGCGATGGCCAGCGCGTCGGCGTGCTCCCTGACCTGCTCGACGCCCTTGAGGTCGGCGCCGACGGCGAAGATGAACGGCTTGCCGGTGATGCCGACGCCGACGATGTCCCCGGCGGCGGCCTCCTTCTCCACCTGGTCCAGCGCGAGGCTCAGGCGGGCCAGCGAGGCCGGGCCGAAGGTGGTCGGCCTGGTGTGGTCGAAGCCGTTGTCCAGCGTGATCAGGGCGAACCGCCCGGCGCCGGACGGCAGGTCCAGATGGCGTACGTGCGCCTCGGTGACGACCTCGTCCGGGAACAGCTCGGCCGCGCCCTTCAACAGTTCGGCGGTGGTGCTCACTTGTCCCCCTCGAAGTGCGGGTTCTCCCAGACGACGGTGGCGCCCATGCCGAAGCCGACGCACATGGTGGTCAGCCCGTAGCGGACCTCGGGCTGCTCCTCGAACTGCCGGGCCAGCTGGGTCATCAGCCGCACCCCCGAGGAGGCCAGCGGGTGGCCGTAGGCGATGGCGCCGCCGTACTGGTTGACGCGACTGTCGTCGTCGGCGATGCCGTAGTGCTCCAGGAAGGCCAGCACCTGTACGGCGAACGCCTCGTTGATCTCGAACAGCCCGATGTCGGAGATGGACAGCCCCGCCTGCGCGAGCGCCTTCTCCGTCGCCGGGATCGGCCCGTAGCCCATCACCTCGGGCTCGACGCCCGCGAAGGCGTACGACACCAGCCGCATCCGCACCGGCAGCCCGTGTGCGCGGGCGAACTCCTCGGCGGCGATGATCGAGGCGGTGGCGCCGTCGTTGAGCCCGGCCGCGTTGCCCGCGGTGACCCGCCCGTGCACCCGGAACGGCGTCTTGAGCCCGGCCAGGTTCTCCAGGGTGGTCCCGGGCCGCATCGGCTCGTCGGCGGTGACCAGGCCCCAGCCGGTCTCACCGACCTCCGCGTCGGTGTTGCGCACCGAGATCGGCACCAGGTCCTGCTGGATCTTCCCGTTCGCGTACGCCTTGGCGGCCTTCTCCTGCGAGCGCACGGCGTACTCGTCGGCGCGCAGCTTGGTGATGCCGGGGTAGCGGTCGTGCAGGTTCTCCGCGGTCATGCCCATGAACAGGGCCGACTCGTCCACCAGCTTCTCGCTGACGAACCGCGGGTTGGGGTCCACGCCCTCGCCCATCGGGTGCCGCCCCATGTGCTCGACACCACCGGCGATGACGGCGTCGTACGCGCCGAAGGCGATCGACCCGGCGGTGGTGGTCACGGCGGTCAGCGCGCCCGCGCACATCCGGTCGATGGAGTAGCCCGGCACGGACTGCGGCAGCCCGGCGAGGATGCCGGCCGTCCGGCCCAGGGTCAGTCCCTGGTCACCGATCTGCGTGGTCGCGGCGATGGCGACCTCGTCGATCCTCGCGGGGTCGAGGGCGGGGTTGCGGCGCAGCAGTTCCCGGATGGCCTTCACGACGAGGTCGTCGGCACGGGTCTCGTGGTAGACGCCCTTCGGGCCCGCCTTGCCGAACGGGGTACGGACGCCGTCGACGAAGACGACGTCCCTGACGGTACGAGGCACGATGGCTCTCCTCCAGGGTGCGGGACACTGAGCGCTTGCTCATCACCATGCTACTTATCGGTAACGTAGCTGCCCACCCCAACGCACGCCAGCGGCAAAGGTCACAGGGGGTTCACATGGCAGGGGGGGCACGGTCACGCCCGAGCGAGGCGCCGGGTCACTTCCTGACAGGGGCCAGGGACACGCCGAATAGGGGCGCGGGGCTGAATCGATGTGCGGCTCCGCCGTGGGCGCGACCAGCCACAGACCACCCGCACCCGCACGAACCACAGAAACCCCTACGCCGCTTTGGCGGAAAACGCACTCACCAGAACCGGCGCCACCAACTCAACCTGCCACTCCCGAGCCCCATACCCCAGCAGCGCCGCCCGCACAGCCTCGACATCGGCGGCAGCCGGCGGCTCCCAGCACACCCTCCGCACCGTGTCCGGCGTGATCAGATTCTCCTGCGGCAGCCCCAGCCGCTCGGCCAGCTCGCTGACCCCCGCGCGGGCCGCGGACAGCCGGGCCGCGGCCACCGGATCCTTGTCCGCCCAGGCCCGCGGCGGCGGCGGCCCCGTGACGGCCTGCCCCGGTTGCGGCAGCCGCGACTCGGGCAGCGCTCTCGCCCGGTCGACGGCGGCCTGCCACTGTTCCAGCTGCCGCCGCCCGGTCCGCTGCCCGAACCCGTTCAGCGCGCCGAGCGCCTGCACGGTGACCGGCACGGCCAGCGCGGCCTCGACGATGGCGGCGTCGGAGAGCACCTTGCCCGGCGAGATGTCCCGGCGCTGGGCGATCCGGTCCCGGGCCAGCCACAGCTCACGCACCACGGCCAGCTGCCGGCGCCGCCGCACCTTGTGCATCCCGGACGTCCGCCGCCAGGGGTCCTTGCGCGGCTCGGCGGGCGGCGCGGCGGCGATCGCGGCGAACTCCTGCCGGGCCCAGTCCAGCTTGCCCTGCCGGTCCAGCTCCTTCTCCAGCGCGTCGCGCAGATCGACCAGCAGCTCCACATCGAGCGCGGCGTAACGGAGCCAGGGCTCGGGCAGCGGACGGGTGGACCAGTCGACCGCGGAGTGTCCTTTCTCCAGGACGAAGCCGAGAACGCTCTCGACCATCGCGCCGAGCCCCACCCGGGGGAACCCGGCGAGCCGCCCGGCCAGCTCGGTGTCGAAGAGCCCGCTGGGCACCATGCCTATCTCACGCAGACAGGGCAGATCCTGGGTGGCGGCGTGCAGCACCCACTCGACGCCGGACAGCGCTTCGCCCAGCCCCGACAGATCCGGACAGGCGACGGGGTCGATCAGCGCGGTGCCGGCGCCCTGGCGGCGCAGTTGCACGAGGTACGCCCGCTGTCCGTAGCGATAGCCGGAGGCGCGCTCGGCGTCCACGGCGACGGGGCCGGAGCCGGCGGCGAAGGCGGCGATCGTGGCGGCGAGGGAATCGGCGTCCGCGATCACCGGCGGAATGCCCTCACGCGGTTCGAGCAGCGGTGTCGGCGCCCCGGGAGCAGCAGTGTCGCCGTCGTCCGGAGGGGCGCCCCCGGTGGTTCGCAGTGAACTGGCTGCTGCGGTGTCTTGGGCGTCGGTCACCTGTCAAGGGTATCCGTGTACGGACGGCGCCCGCCGACGGAACGTTCCGTCGACGGGCGCATGGGGGTCGTAAATCAGTCATGTCGGTGAAAGGGCTCGTTCACCGAGGTCGGGGACGGGCGGGGGTGGTGCGGGGAGGTGCGGCGGGCCGGGATGAGGGCCGGGATGAGGGCCTCAGGACGGGACCGGAGGGGAGGACCGTGGGGTGGGAGGGGGGATCGGTGAGGGTGTCGGGTCAGTGGATGATGCCGGTCCGCAGGGCCACGGCCACCATGCCGGCGCGGTCGCCGGTGCCGAGCTTGCGGGCGATGCGGGCGAGGTGGCTCTTGACGGTCAGGGCGGACAGGCCCATGGAGACGCCGATCGCCTTGTTCGACTGGCCCTCCGCGACCAGTCGCAGCACCTCGACCTCGCGGCCGGACAGTTCGCGGTAGCCGCCCGGGTGGCTCGGGGCGCCCGGGTGGCGGCGGTGCAGACGGGCGGCGGCGGAGCCGATGGGGGCGGCGCCGGGGCGGGTGGGGAGCCCGACGTTGGTGCGGGTGCCGGTGACGACATAGCCCTTCACACCGCCCGCGAGGGCGTTGCGCACCGCGCCGATGTCGTCGGCGGCGGAGAGGGCGAGGCCGTTGGGCCAGCCCGCGGCGCGGGTCTCCGACAGGAGCGTGAGGCCGGAACCGTCCGGCAGGTGGACGTCCGCGACGCAGATGTCACGCGGGTTGCCGATCCGCGGACGGGCCTCGGCTACCGACGACGCCTCGATGACATCGCGTACGCCGAGCGCCCACAGATGCCGGGTGACGGTGGAGCGGACGCGCGGATCGGCCACGACCACCATCGCGGTGGGCTTGTTCGGACGGTAGGCGACCAGGCTTGCGGGCTGCTCAAGAAGAACGGACACCAGGCCTCCTGGGGTGCGGGACGGGGCCGGCTCGTGGGGATGAAGCCGGTACGAACCGTGCTTTCAAGGTCACAGTCGTCTTCGGCAGTAAACCCGTCGTCCTTTAGAGAATGATCACGATCCAGTGAGTAACAATCCGTGCAATTCGGACACGCGATCGATCGTCCGAAGATCGAATCGGATCGGTCGGGGCCAATTGAGTGGCAGAAAGTGGCCGAATCGACAAAGTGACGGCATGGAAACCCGGCGTTCGGGCGAACACGAGTGAGGGGCACGTCCGGTGGACGTGCCCCTCGGTCTCACGCCCCGTCAGCGACGGCCGGAGAGCTGGTTGGAGAGGTGGGTGGAGAGGTGGGTGGAGAGGTGGAGAGAGCAGGAGTGCTGGGGGTGGAGGGGCGGAAGGGGCCGGGTGGATGGTCAGCGCGACTGTGACTGCGGCCCCCGCCGCTGCGGCAGCGTCACCACCGACGCGTCGCCCGGCCCGGCCGGCGGCAGCCCCGCGACCTGCGCCAGCAGATCGCACCAGGCCGCCAGGTGCGCCGCCGTCTCCGGTACGCCGCCCAGCCCCTCGCGCGGTGTCCAGGACGCGCGGATCTCGATGTGGGAGACGGCGGGGCGCGCGGAGAGCCCACCGAAGTAGTGCGAACCGGCGCGCGTGACCGTGCCGCTCGGTTCGCCGTACGTCAGCCCGCGGGCCTGGAGCGCGCCGGTGAGCCATGACCAGCACACGTCCGGCAGCAGTGGATCGACCGCCATCTCGGGTTCCAGTTCGGCCCGGACCAGCGTCACCAGCCGGAAGGCCCCGCGCCAGGCGTCGTGCCCGTCGGGGTCGTGCAGCAGCACCAGCCGTCCGTCGGCGAGATCCTGCTCGCCGTCCACGACGGTCGCCTCCAGCGCGTACGCGAAGGGCGCCAGCCGCTTCGGCGCGGGCACCGCCTCGATCTCCACCTGCGGGCGCACCCGCGCCGGCCGCAGCCCCTCCACCGCCGCCCGGAAGGCCGGCGGGGCCGTACCGTCCGGAAGCAGTGAACTTTCCCCCGTCTCCTTCGCCTCGTCCATTCCGCCAGCGCCGTCCGACAGTCGTCCCTGAGCCGCCATGCGGGGAAGATTAAGCGGAACGGGGCCCCGGCGCAGGGCAAGACACCCCGTCCACCACGCCCCACCGGCACGGACGACCCCCCGGACAGCACGGAAGCGACGGCGCGACGCTGTCCGGGGCGGGTTTTTGCGGGGGTTGGCCCCGCTCCGCCCCATCCCGACGACCTGGGGCCCGACGATCCCCGGAGAGACGCGCCGGACCAGTGCCCTCCGGGCAGGTCTGGTGGCCGTCGGTAGGGGCGTTGCCCGGTCCTCTCCGCATGGCTCTGGAAGGGCGGTGCCCGCCGGACAGACCGCGTGACCGCTGCCCGGCGCTCGTGCGGGCGCGTGACGCCCGTCACCAGCCCGGCGCCTCCCCTCCCACCCCCTCCCACCCCCTCCCACCCCCTCCCACCCCCACCCCACCCCCTGCCGAACTCCCTGCCGAACGGGCAACCGGGGCATGGGAGACTGGCGGGGTGAGTGCCAACGGACGTCCCACGGGCCAGCCCCCTACAGCCACCTACGACTCGGCCTTTCTCAAGGCGTGCAGGCGGGAGGCGGTACCGCATACGCCGGTGTGGTTCATGCGGCAGGCGGGGCGGTCGCTGCCGGAGTACCGGAAGATCCGCGAAGGCGTGGCGATGCTGGAGTCGTGCATGCGCCCGGACCTGGTCACGGAGATCACGCTTCAGCCGGTGCGCCGGCATGACGTGGACGCGGCGATCTACTTCAGTGACATCGTCGTACCGCTGAAGGCCATCGGTGTCGATCTCGACATCAAGCCCGGCGTCGGCCCGGTCGTGGAGAAGCCCATCCGGTCGCGGGCCGATCTCGCGCAGCTGCGGGATCTGACCCCCGAGGACGTCTCCTACGTGACGGAGGCCATCGGGCTGCTCACCGCCGAGTTGGGGCAGACCCCGCTGATCGGGTTCGCCGGGGCCCCGTTCACCCTCGCGAGCTATCTCGTGGAGGGCGGCCCCTCGCGGACGTACGAGAACGCCAAGGCGATGATGTACGGCGACCCGGAGCTGTGGGCGGATCTGCTGGACCGGCTGGCCGACATCACGGCCGCGTTCCTGAAGGTACAGATCGAGGCCGGCGCGAGCGCGGTGCAGCTCTTCGACTCGTGGGCCGGTGCCCTCGCGCCGACCGACTACCGGCGTTCCGTGCTGCCCCACTCCGCCAAGGTGTTCCGGGCCGTCGAGTCGTACGGCGTCCCGCGCATCCACTTCGGTGTCGGTACGGGCGAGCTGCTCGGCCTGATGGGCGAGGCCGGGGCGGATGTCGTGGGCGTCGACTGGCGGGTGCCCCTGGACGAGGCCGCGCGCCGGGTCGGGCCCGGCAAGGCGCTCCAGGGGAACCTCGACCCGACCCTGCTGTTCGCCCCGCAGGCGGCCGTGGAGGCCAAGACGCGCGAGATCCTCGACGCGGCGGCGGGCCTGGAGGGCCACGTCTTCAACCTGGGACACGGCGTGATGCCGTCGACAGACCCGGACGCACTGACCCGCCTGGTGGACTACGTCCACACCCGCACCACCACCTGACCCGGCCACCAGGACCCCACGGCCCCACTGACAGACGCCGGGCCACCCCCACGCCCTCAGGGGCGCGGGGAACTGCCCCCACTCAAAACCCCACCCCGACCCGGGCGCCGGAGACGCACCGAGCCACCCCCGCTGACGGATCGTTCCCCGCGCCACGGCGAACCCGCTGGACGCCGGGCCACCCCGACGCCCCCAGGGGCGCGGGGAACTGCGCGACCAGCCACAACCGGCCCGCACCCAACAAACAACCCCACCCCTCAAGAAGCGCCCCGCACCTTCCGAACCGCCCGCCGCGCAGCGACCAGCACCGGATCCCACACCGGCGAGAACGGCGGCGCGTACCCCAGGTCGAGCATCGTCAGCTGCTCCACCGTCATCCCGGCCGTCAGGGCCACCGCCGCCACATCCACCCGCTTCGCCGCCCCCTCGCGCCCCACGATCTGCACCCCCAGCAACCGCCCGGTCCGCCGCTCGGCGAGCATCTTCACCGTCATCGGCGAGGCGCCCGGGTAGTACCCGGCCCGGCTGGTCGACTCGATCACCACCGACTCGAACTCCAGCCCCACCCGCCGCGCGTCCTTCTCCCGCAACCCCGTCCGCGCGATCTCCAGATCGCAGACCTTGCTCACCGCGGTCCCCACGACCCCCGGGAACGTGGCGTAACCGCCCCCCACATTCGCCCCGATGACCTGCCCGTGCTTGTTGGCATGCGTCCCGAGCGCGATGTGCCGCTCCTGCCCCGAGACAAGGTCGAGCACCTCCACACAGTCCCCGCCCGCCCAGATGTTCTCGTGCCCGCGCACCCGCATCGCCAGATCGGTCAGCAGCCCGCCGTGCGTCCCGAGCGGCAGACCGGCCGCCAGCGCGAGCGTGGTCTCGGGGCGGACCCCGATCCCCAGGACGACCACGTCCGCCGGATACGCGGCGGCCCCGGTGGCCACCCCCCGCACCCGCCCGTCGTCCCCGGTCAGGATCTCGGTGACCTCGGCGTCGTCGACCATGGTGATACCGAGGCCCTCCATGGCCTTGTGCACCAGCCGCCCCATGTCGGGATCGAGCGTCGACATCGGCTCGGCGCCACGATTGACGACCGTCACCGCATACCCGCGGTTGATCAGCGCCTCGGCCATCTCCACGCCGATGTACCCGGCCCCGACGACCACCGCGCGGCGGCCCCGCGTCGCCCCGAGCGTGTCGAGCAGCGCCTGCCCGTCGTCCAGGGTCTGTACCCCGTGCACACCGGGCGCGTCCATGCCCGGCAGATCCGGCCGGATCGGCCGCGCCCCGGTGGCGATCACGAGTTTGTCGTACGACGTCCAGGACTCGGCCCCGGAATCGACGTCCCGCGCGCGTACCCGCCCGCCCGGCACGTCGATCTCCGTCACCTCGGTGCGCATCCGCAGATCGATGGCACGCGCGCGATGCTCCTCCGGCGTACGGGCGATCAGATCGTCCCGCGCCGGTACGTCGCCGCCGACCCAGTACGGGATCCCGCACGCCGAGTAGGAGGTGAAGTGGCCGCGCTCGAACGCCACGATCTCCAGTTCGTCGGGGCCCTGCTGCCGACGGGCCTGCGACGCCGCGGACATGCCCGCGGCGTCACCGCCGATCACGACCAGTCGTTCCCGTTCCCGTTCCGGCTTCGGATTCCGTGCGTCCCGCGTCCCGCTCATGCTCATGGGCCCACGCTACGGGCCCACGCGAGGCCGGTCCCGGCCGCCCCGCTGCGGGGTCAGTCCTTCCCGGACTCCGTGCCCTCGCTCTCCCGCGACGCGCCGTCCTCCGACACCGGCCGGGCCGACGGCAGGGGGCCCAGGGCCGTCATCGCGGGCACCGACTCCGCCCGGCGCGGCAGCCGGGGCCGTACGACCCGCAGCCACACCAGCAGCAGCAGCGCCACCGCCGCCACGAACGGCAGCACCGCGCCGATCACCACCAGCAGCCAGCGCAGCATCGCCACGAACGCGTCCCAGCCGCCCGAGAGGGCGTCCACGAAGCCGGGGTCGTCGTCCTTGGTGTCCCGGTCGACGGGCGTCTCGGTCAGGGTGAGGGTGATGGTCGCCAGCGTGGTCCGGTCCTCAAGGGAGGTCTGGCGGGCGAGCAGGGCCTCCAGATCGGTCTGACGTCTGCTCAGCTCGCCCTCCAGGGTGACCACATCGCTGAGTTTCTCGGCCTGGTCCATCAGCTCGCGGACCCGGTCCACGCTGGCCCGCTGGGACTTGATCCGGCTCTCGACGTCCACCACCTGGTCGGTGACGTCCTCGGCCTTGGTGGCGCGTTCGAGCAGCTTGCCGGAGCCGACACCCTCCAGCTCGCCCAGGACACCGTCGTAACGCTCGACGGGCACACGCAGGGTGACATCGGTGTACTCGGCGTCGTCCTCGTCGCGCGTGGTGTGCTCCTCGCCCACGTAACCGCCCGCCCCCTCGACGGCCGTACGCGCCTCCCGCAGCGCCTTGGGCACGTCCTTGACCTGCACGGTCAGGGACGCCGTCCGGATGATGTGGCTCGCGGGGAGGTCGTCCTGCTCGGTGGACACCTCGGCGGCCTCGTCCTCGGCGGCGCCCTCCTGCGCCCCGGCCGCCGCTTCGGCCACCGCCTTGTCGTCGCCCGCCGCGGCGTCGCTGGAGGAGGCGCCCGAGTCGCCGCCGCCGGTGCAGCCGGTGAGCGCCAGGGCCCCGGCGAGCAGCAGGCCCGCGAGCACCTGGACCGGGCGTCGGACGGGCGTCCGTACGGACGGATGCATGGGCGGATGTATGGGCGGTCGTACCGACGGTCGTACGGATCGATGTGCGCGCATCTGCGCCTACCCCCGAGGGTCTTGACGATTGTGGCGTTCCTACGTTCTGACGCTCCTTCGACGCCGGAGCCGGGCCGGACGTTGGACCTCACGGGTCCCGATGCGGTCACGGTCGGGACTCGGGGCGGGCACGGGGGAGTGGGGTACGGGGGAGTGGGCCCACTGTCAGTGGCGTCTGAGAAGGTGGACGCATGAGCGCTGCTGCTACGGACACCAGGCATGTCGTCGTCATCGGGGCCGGGATCGCCGGGCTCGCCGCCGCGCACCGGCTGCTGGGGCGCGGGGCCGCGGTGACCGTCCTGGAGGCGGCGGACAGAGTGGGCGGCAAGCTGCTGCCGGGGCGGATCGCCGGGGTCCGGGTCGACCTGGGCGCCGAGTCACTGCTCGCCCGGCGCCCCGAGGCGATCGGGCTTGCCCGCGAGGTGGGCCTCGCCGACCGGCTCCGGCCGCCCGCCACGGCCTCGGCGTCGCTGTGGACGCGCGGCGCGCTCCGCCCGATGCCCAAGGGGCATGTCATGGGCGTACCGGGGACGGCCGACGCGCTCACCGGGGTGCTCTCGGCGGACGGCGTCCGGCGGATCGCCGAGGACGCCGAGCTGCCGCGCACGGAGATCGGCGACGACGTGGCGGTGGGGGAGTTCGTGGCCGCCCGGGTCGGGCGCGAGGTCGTCGACCGGCTGGTGGAGCCGCTGCTGGGCGGGGTCTACGCCGGGGACGCGTACCGCATCTCGCTGCGCTCCGCCGTGCCCCAGCTGTTCGAGGCCGCCAGGACGCACACCTCGCTGACGGAGGCGGTCCGCGAGATCCAGGCCAGGGCGGCCCGCGCGGCGGCGGCCGGTCCGGTGTTCATGGGCATCGAGGGCGGCGTCGGCACCCTGCCGCTCGCGGTGGCGGACGCGGTACGCGCGCGGGGCGGCGAGATCGTCACCGGGGCCGCCGTGACCGCGCTGCGGCGCGAGGGCACCGGCTGGCGGATCGACGCCGGTGACCGGACCGCGCACGCCGACGCCGTGGTCGTCGCCCTGCCCGCGCCCGCCGCGGCCACCCTCCTGCGCGCCGAGGCCCCGGCCGCCGCGGCCGAGCTGACGGCCGTGGAGTACGCGTCGATGGCCCTGATCACCCTGGCCTACCGCCGCGCCGACGTCCGGCTCCCCGACGGCAGCGGCTTCCTGGTCCCGCCGGTCGACGGCCGCGGCATCAAGGCGTCGACGTTCGCCTCCCAGAAGTGGGGCTGGATCGCCGACGAGGACCCGGACACCCTCGTCCTGCGCACCTCGGTCGGGCGGTACGGCGAGACGGAGATCCTGGACCGCCCCGACGCCGACCTGGTGGCCGTCTCCCGGGACGACCTGCGCGAGGCGCTCGGGCTGGCCGCCGCGCCGGTCGAGACCCGGGTGACCCGCTGGGCGGACGGCCTGCCCCAGTACCCGGTGGGCCACCACGCGCGCGTGGCCCGCATCCGCGAGCACGTGGGCAAGCTCCCCGGGCTCGTGGTGTGCGGCGCGGTCTACGACGGGGTGGGCGTCCCGGCCTGCATCGCGAGCGCGTACGCCGCCGTCGACCGGCTCGACGGCGACCTCGCGGCCGTGCGGCAGCTCACCTCGGCCCCGGTGCGGAGCCTGCACGGCGGAGCGGGAGAATAGCCGCATGAGTGACGACGCCCCCACCACCGACCGGATTCCGAACAAGGGCAAGCTGGCGAAGGACCTCAACGAGGTCATCCGCTACACGCTGTGGTCCGTCTTCAAGCTGAAGGACGTGCTGCCCGAGAACCGCGCGGGGTACGCAGAAGAGGTCCAGGAGCTGTTCGACCAGCTCGCCGCCAAGGACGTCACCGTCCGGGGCACCTACGACGTCTCCGGCCTGCGCGCGGACGCCGACCTGATGATCTGGTGGCACGCCGAGACCAGCGACCAGCTCCAGGAGGCCTACAACCTCTTCCGCCGCACCCGGCTCGGCCGCGCGCTGGAGCCGGTGTGGTCGAACATGGCGCTGCACCGCCCCGCCGAGTTCAACCGCTCGCACATCCCGGCCTTCCTCGCCGACGAGACGCCCCGCGACTACATCAGCGTGTACCCGTTCGTGCGCTCCTACGAGTGGTACCTGCTGCCGGACGAGGACCGCCGCCGGATGCTCGCCGACCACGGCAAGATGGCCCGTGGCTACCCCGACGTGCGCGCCAACACGGTCGCCTCGTTCTCCCTCGGCGACTACGAGTGGGTCCTGGCCTTCGAGGCCGACGACCTCGCCCGCATCGTCGACCTCATGCGCCACCTGCGCGCCTCGGAGGCCCGCCGCCACGTCCGCGAGGAAGTCCCGTTCTACACGGGCCGCCGCAAGGACGTGGCGGATCTTGTCGCGGGCCTGGCGTAGCGCAGCTGGGGCGCGGGGCTGTAGCGACCTGCGGCCCCGCCGCGCGGGCGCGACCAGCCACAGCCGGCCCGCGGATTCACGACGACGCTAGGGCCCACGATCCGGCTCCGGCTCAGGGCGCGGCGCGCACGAAGCGTGCCGCGCCGGAATCCTTCCCTCCAGCAGATACGCGTCCACATACCCGTTCACACAGGCGTTGGGCCCACCCACCACCCCATGGGACCCGGCATCCCGCTCCGTCACCAGCACCGCCCCCGACAGCCGCCGCTGCAACGCCACCGCCCCCCGGTACGGCGCGGCGGCGTCCCGCTCGGCGGCCACGATCAGCGTCGGCGGCAGCTCACCGACCCCGGTCCGCACGTCGAGAGGCCGCTGACGCGGCACGGCCCAGTACGCGCACGGCAGATTCATCCACACGTTGTCCCACGTCTCGAACGGCGCCACCCGCGCGAGCCGCGTGTTGTCCCGGTCCCACACCGCGAAATCCGTCGGCCAGGGCGCGTCGTTGCACTCGACGGCCGTGTACACCGCACTGGCGTTCTCCGCCTCCTTCGCCGCCTCCTCGACCGGCGCCGCGATGTCGATCAGCGGCTGCGGATCACCCTTGAGGTACGCCGACAGCGCGTGCGCGCGATACGGCCAGTGGTCGTCGTAGTACCCGGCCTCCAGGAACGTCCCTTGCAGCTGTCCGGGCCCGACCTTCCCGCCCGCCGGTTCGGCGGCGAGCCGCGCCCGTACCGTCTCGTAGCTGCGCAGCACCGCGTCCGGCGTGGCGCCGAGGCCGTACACGTCGTCGTGGCGGGCGGCCCACGCCCGGAAGTCCGCCCAGCGGCCCTCGAACGCGGCGGACTGGGCGAGGTTGCTGTGGTACCAGATCCGCGCCGGGTCGGGATCGACGGCCGAGTCGAACACCATCCGCCGTACGTGCGAGGGGAACAGCTCGGCGTACAGCGCCCCGAAGTAGGTGCCGTACGACGACCCCATGAAGGTCAGTTTCGGCTCGCCCAGCGCGGCCCGCAGCACATCGAGGTCACGGGCGTTGTTGAGCGAGTGGTAGTGCCGCAGCTCCTCGCCCGACCGCTCGGCGCACCCGCGCGCGTACGCCTTCGCCTGGGCAATCCGCTCCTTCTTGTACGACGGTGAGGGGTGCGTCGGGGACTGGCTGGGGCCCTTGAAGAACCGTGCGGGGTCCTGGCAGGACAGCGGCGCCGAACCGCCGACGCCCCTCGGGTCGTAGCCGACCAGGTCGTACGCGGCGGCGAGGCGTTTCCACTCGGGGAGCATGCCGATGAGCGGGAAGTAGCGGCCGGAACCGCCGGGTCCGCCCGGGTTGTAGACCAGGGCGCCTTGTCGGGGGACCTTGCGTTTGCTGTTGCCGGGGTCGGTGTGGGTGGCGCTGACCCGGCTGACGGCGAGCTTGATCTGCTTGCCGCCGGGGTGCGCGTAGTCGACCGGGACCGAGACGGTGCCGCACTCCATGACGCCGGGCAGCTCCTCGCCGTCGGCGCAGGAGCCGAAGGCGATACCGGCCACGCGGGCGCGCTCGGCGGCGATCTGCGTGCCGCGCGCCTCGGCGGCGCCCACCAGCGCGGGGGCACCGCCCGCCGGGGTCGCGGTCAGGGCGGTCAGCAGCAAGGACCCGGCGGCCGTGTACAGGGCGGCGGCTCGCATAGGAGGTATCCCTTCGGTGCACGGGTGTGACAAAAGGGATGTTTGGTTCGGGGGTGGGGGAAGGCAAGCACCGGTGGCCGGTGTCGCGCGCCCAATATGGCGATAAGCACCCCTTTGCGGTGCCGTCGCTCCCTCACACGCGGGACGGCTCGAACTGCCGTAGGGCGGGACCGTACGGCCGCTTCTCTACAGGTCCCGCTCCCGGGGCCGCTCCCGGTGCGCGAACGCCGCCCGCAGATCCGGTTCGCCCACCGCGTGCACGCCCAGCACGGCCACCGACGTCAGGAACGCGCTGTCGTCGCCGGAGGTGGGCCCGGAGGCGGGGCCGGAGGCGGCGCTGTGGCCGGTGCGCCGGGCTAGGGTGCCGATCAGCCGCTGGCCCGCGGGCGAGGCCCAGGGCGAGCAGGGGTGGACCTCTATCCGGGCGAGGACCAGACAGCTCAGGGTGAGGGCCAGCGGCAGCGCGAACCACAGGGCGACCAGATGCCGCGGCAACTCCGTCGGGACCGGCACCAGCAGCGCGACGGCACCGAGGGCGAGGACGATCGCGGCCGCCGCGCGGACCTGCCGTACCCCGGACGCCACCGTCGGACCGGCGCCGTCCGGCACCGCGAGCCCCGCCCGCACCAGCCCGTCGGCGAGACCGCGCACCGGGTCGGCGGCGGCCGTCGCGCTCCGCACCGGCGCTATCGGCGACTGCCCCTGCGGCCCGATCGCCCCGATCACCGTGCGCTCCATCTCGTCGCGCCCGCGCGGATCGACGACCGTCGCCCAGCCGGTGTGGGCCAGCAGCAGCCTGCGCTGCCGGGCCATCGACACCAGGGTCAGCTCCGCGACCCGCGCGGGACCGCCGGACAGGAACGCCGCCTCGTACAGCGTCAGATCGCGCCCCCGCCCGGTGTCCGTGTCCACGGTGTCCACATCCGCCGCGCGTACGGCGGCCAGACACAGCCGGATGCACGCGACACCGGCGACGGCCCAGGCCAGGAGCAGGAGAAGTACCCACAACATGCCGCGTTTCTATGCGAAGGGGGCAGGAAACGCCATGCCTTGTTCATGATCCGGACGGAGCGTTGCGGGTATGTGACGTTCCGGTCGGGAGGGCGAGGTGAGGGGGGAAACGGGGGAGGCGGGAGGGGCTCAGGAGCCGCCGGAGTCAGACCCTGCCCCGGCGTCGCCGCGCGGCCGGCGTGGCGACCAGGCAGAGCACGATGCCGCTCCCGCCGGCCCGGCGGCCCGGCGGCCCAGCCGTCCACCGGCCCGTCCACCGGCCCGTCCTGCGTCAGCCGCGCAGCAGCCCCCACCCCCGCCGGGCCGCCCGCGTGAGCCGTGCGCCGGGCCGGGTGGGGCGTGGGGACGGGCCGGAACGGTCGAGCCACCACTCCCGCAACTCCCGGCGGGCGCGCGGGTCCTGCGGCTGTTCGGCGTTCAGGAGGTGGCGGACGAAGTCCAGGGCGTCCTGCCGGTACCCGCCCGCCATCGGACGGCGGTGGGCGTACGTCAGGAACGCCGGCCGGTAGCCGTCGCCGAGTATGTCCGCCACCTCGGGCGCCACCTTCGCCACCACGTCCGCCCGCTTCCCGGTGAGCGCCCGCGACTGCACCCGCAGCCGGGCCCGGTCGAACCCCTCGGGCGCGGGGGTGTCGGCGACGAGGGCCGAGAGCAGCGCGGTCTGGGCCAGGCCGAGCCGCTGCCGGGCGGGCGCGGCGAGGCCCTCGTCCGGCGCCCCGCCGCCACCCGCCCCCCACACCCCGCCCGGCCCGCTCCCACCGCACCCGGCACGCCCCTTGCGCCGTCCCTCCGCCACGGCCTCCCGGACGCGCCCCACCTCGCGCTCCAGCTCGCCCGGTCCGGGGAAGTTCTCGTCGCGCTCCAGGAGCACGCCCGGCGGGGCCACCCGGGAGGCGAGGTCGGTGAGGATGTCCAGGACCGGCTCCGGCACCGGGTGCGCGTGGCTGTCGTGCCAGACGCCGTCCCGCTCGAAGCCGCCCGCGACATGGACGTACGCGAGGGCCTCCAGGGGCAGTTCGGCGAGCGCCTCGGCCGGGTCGTCACCGCTGTTGACGTGGTTGGTGTGCAGATTGGCGACGTCGACGAGGAGCCGTACGCCGGTCCGGTCGGCGAGTTCGTACAGGAACTGTCCCTCGGTCAGTTCGTCGCCGGGCCAGGACAGCAGGGCGGCGATGTTCTCGACGGCGAGCGGTACGGGCAGCGCGTCCTGCGCGATGCGGATGTTGGCGCAGAGCACGTCGAGGGCGTCGCGGGTGCGCGGCACGGGCAGCAGATGACCGGCTTCGAGCCGTGGCGACGCGGTGAGCGTGCCGCCCGCCCGGACGAACGCGATGTGCTCCGTGACCAGCGGCGCCCCCAGTGCCTCCGCCCGCTCGGCGAGCGCCGCGAGCCGCCCGGCATCGGGCCGCTCGGCCCCGCCGAGCCCGAGCGACACGCCGTGCGGTACGACGGTCAGCCCGCGCTCGCGCAGCCGCACCAGCGCCTCCGGCAGATGCCCGGGGCAGACGTTCTCGGCGACGACCTCCACCCAGTCGATGCCCGGCATCCGCTCCACCGCGTCGGCGATCTCCGGCCGCCACCCGATCCCCGTCCCCAGCACGATCCCCGTCCCCGTCCCCGGCGCCTGTGCGGTCGATGCTGTCCGTGCTGTCCGTGCCGTCCCCCATGCCTGTGCTGTCCCCATGTCCCCTCCTCCTACGGCACCCACGGTCCCGGTGTGACGGGGGTATGGCCCCGGCCCGTCCCGCCGAACCCTGCCGGGCCGCCCTTCTGAGCAACATTTGAGGTTCGGCCGGGTGCGGGGGGCCCGACGGCGGCCCGGCCGGATCAGCTTCCCGCCGGATCAGCCGTCCCCCGGGCCGCCGTCTCGATCAGCCGCCGGATGTCCGCCAGATCGGCGTCGAACTCGGCGGTGAGGTCGAGCGGCAGCTCCAGCCAGGGGCCGAGCCTGCGGTGGCCGGGAAGCCCGCCCTCCGGCGACCGGCCGCGGCGGTGGCCGGGAGCGAACCGGCCCGACGCCTCGGAGGCCGCGAACCCGATCACGAACCTGACCGGCCTGTTCGACCGCATCCTCGCGGAGAGCACCGCCCCGCGCCCCGACGACCGTACGCGTCTGCTCGCGCTCCGGCCCCGGGTGGCCCGGTGGTGCGCCGAACTCGCCGCCGTCGGCATCGCGGACACCCTCGACCACGCCGATCTGTACGAGGGCCAGCTGTTCCGCCCGCATCCCGGCCGCTTCACCTTCTTCGAGTGGGGCGACGCCCTGGTCTCCCGCCCGTCAGGCGGTGCGGGCCCATGGCTCCGGCGTACTGCCCCGGCTGCGGGACGCCTACCTGGAACCCTGGACGGGCGACGGGCACACCGCCGCCGAACTCCGGCAGGCCCTCCGGCCAGCGGGCCGCCTCGCCGCCCTCGGCCGCGTTGGCGCCTGGGGCCGCCTCTTCTCCGGCGCCTACGCCTCCCCGACCGCGACCGGCCCGGCGGAGAGCGCCAGTTCCCTGCTCGCCATCCTCGACGAGCCGCCGGTCTAGGAGCGGCCCGCGCTCCGGCTAGCGTGCGCCCCCGCGCAGCGCCGGGTGGTCCGCCGCCACCGTGCAGGAACCCGGCGCGATCTCCGTGTAGCCCGCATCCCTGACGACCGGCAGGCCGCTCGTGGTCAGGGTCCGCCACTCGGCCGGGTCCGCCGTGCGGACGGAGAGCGGGAAACCGGCGTCGTGCCAGGCCGCGCGCTCCTCGTCGGGCAGTTCCCACCAGGCGAGCTGGGCGCCGTGACCGGCCTGGGCCATCGCCTTGCCCGCCGACATGTCGACGTCGGGGCTCAGCCACAGCACGGGTGCGCCGCGCTCCGGGGCCGCCGGGGGTTCCGGGTCGTCCAGATCGGTGCCGGAGACCTGGAGCCGGGCGAGATCCTTGGGCCAGCCGTCCAGCGGAACGGGCGGGAAGACCCGTACCTCCGCCGCCTTCCCGGCCACCGTGATGCCGGGCAGGGCCTCCGCGCGCCGCCACTCCGCGCCGCGCGCCCGCCGCACCACCTTGCGGATCCGGGCGTCCTGCCAGTCCCGCACGGCCCGCGCCCACTCCCCGTCGCCCAGCGAGCGCGGGTCGGTGAGCATCACCAGCACCGCGCGGGCCGCCGTCTCCAGCGCGTCCGTGCGGGGCGGCGGGGCGCCGCGCTCGATCCGCACGACCAGCGGCAGCACGAACTGCCGTGCCGTGTCACGCTCACCGGTCTCGGGCTGGAAAGGGCTGTCGTCGCTCACGGTCCGCAGGGTACTGGACGGGTCCCGGGGCATGTCAGGGCCCGGACGCCGGTCCGCGCGATCACCCCGAGCACGCCGTCCGCTGCGCCTCCTGCCACTCGCACACCGGGCACAGCGTGATGCCCTTGTACGTCTCCGGGTACTCCGTCGGCTCCCGGCACAGCACACACTCCGCGTACGGCGGTCCCGCGGCCGTCGGCGGCCCGGTCGCGTCGATGAGGCAGTGGTCGCGGTCCTCGTTCATGTGTCCAGCGTAGGCAGGGGCGGGCAGGGGCGGGCAGGGGCGGTACGGGCACGGCGGTCGTGCCGGTCAGGGCCGGCCCGCGCCGGACCCGATCAGCTCCGACACCTTCACGAACCGGAAGCCCCGCTCGCGCAGTTCCGGCACGATCGCCCGGATCGCCTCCTCGGTCACCGGCGCCGCGCTGCGCGTGCAGTGCATCACCACCACCGACCCGGGCCGTACGCCGTCCAGCACCTGCCGGGCCACCGCGTCCGCGTCCGTCGCGAACGCGTCGCCGCTCACCACGTCCCACTGCACCGCCGTCACCCCGGCGGCGCTGAGCGCGCGCAGCGCCCGCTGGTCGTAGCAGCCGCCCGGGAAGCGGAAGTACGGCATCGCGTCCGGCACCCCCGCCGCGCGGAACGCGGTGTACGCCCGCTGAACATCGGCCCTCATCCGCTCGGCGGGCACGGTCGGCAGGCCGTAGCAGTCGTCGGTGAAGGCGTAGTGGCTGTACGAGTGGTTCGCGACCTCGAAGAGCGGGTCCCGGCCGATGGCACGCGCCTGCGCCGGGTACTCCTCCGCCCAGCGGCCGGTCATGAACACCGTCGAGGGGACCTTGAGCTTGCGCAGGGTCGCGATCAGTTCCGGGTTGTCGAACCGCTCGCCCGCCGCCGCCCGCTCCCCCTGATCCGCGGTCATGTCCGCGTCGAAGGTGAGGGCCACGGTCTTGTCCCGGGTCCGGACGCCGTTGCTGAAGACGGGGGCCAGTGCGGAGGGGCCGGGGGCGAGCGTGGGGGGACGGGAGGCGGGGGCGGAGGACGCCGGGTGCGCCTTCGCGGTGCGCGCGGGGTCGCCACCGCAGGCGGTGAGGGGGACGAGGGCGGCGGCGAGGGCGCAGGCCGCGGTGAGACGTCGTACGCGTCGAACGGGGAGGATCACCGGACGAACGTAACTGTGCAAATACGACTAAATGTGTATTGCGGGGGTGTGGGGGTGGGGGTGCGGTCCGATCGGACCAACGGCCCCTCGGGGGCGGGGCCGCCCTCACGCCCTTCCGGTGGGTCGTGCTCATGCCTCCAGTGGCTTGTGCGGTTGCTCCGGCTGCTGCTGGGACCTCTCCAGGAAGCGCAGCAGCTCCACCGGGAAGGGCAGCACCAGCGTGGAGTTCTTCTCCGCGGCGACCGCGACGATCGTCTGGAGCAGCCGGAGCTGGAGCGCGGACGGCGTGGCCTCCATCTGCTTCGCGGCCTCGGCGAGCTTCTTGGACGCCTGGAGTTCGGCGTCGGCGTTGATGACCCGGGCGCGGCGCTCACGGTCGGCCTCGGCCTGGCGGGCCATGGACCGCTTCATGGTCTCCGGCAGCGACACATCCTTGATCTCGACCCGGTCGATCTGCACACCCCAGCCGACCGCCGGGCTGTCGATCATCAGTTCAAGCCCCTGATTGAGCTTCTCGCGGTCGGAGAGCATGTCGTCCAGCTCGCTCTTGCCGATGATCGAGCGCAGCGAGGTCTGCGCCATCTGCGAGACCGCGAACCGGTAGTCCTCGACCTTGATGAGCGCGCTCGCCGGGTCGACCACCCGGAAGTACACGACCGCGTCCACGCGCACCGTGACGTTGTCCCGGGTGATGCCTTCCTGGGCCGGCACCGGCATGGTGACGATCTGCATGTTGACCCGGGTCAGGTGGTCCACGAAGGGCACGATCATCGTCAGCCCCGGGGGCCGGACATTGCCCCGGAGCCGGCCCAGCCGCAGGATCACACCGCGTTCGTACTGCTTGACGACCCGGGCCGCCGCGGCGAGATACACCAGACCCACCCCACCGACCGTCGCGATGGTCACCAGGAGCGCTTCGAGCATGTCGACCTCCTCGCACAGAGGCCCGTAGGTGCTGGTCCCTTATTCGGCATTCGTATGTCATTTAACGATATGCCCGAAAGGTGAATTCGTATGCCGGTGTCCGGCCGGGAGGCCGGGAGGCCCCCTGACCGGACACCGGGACTGTCAGCGCGGGGTCACCGGGCCGTCACCGCCGCCGTAACCTTCACCGGATCCGTGCCCACCGCGCTGTGCCGCTCCGCCCAGCTCTCCAGGGCCGTACGGCACGCGTGGTCCAGGTGGTGCAGGCCGGAGAGGTCCAGCTCGACCGGACGGTCCTTGGGAAGCGACTCCAGGCTGTCGAGTATTTTCGGCAGCCGCAGGAAGGTCGCGTTGCCCGACAGATAGGCCCGGACCGGTCCGGCGCCCTTGTCGATGACGTCCATCCTGAGGTGCGAAGCCTCCCAGGCGGCCTTGGCGACGGACAGGGCGAGCCCGATCAGGACGCCCTCGAACATGTTCACGGCGACGATCGCCACGGCGGTGACCACCAGGATCAGCGCCTCGCCCCGGTGCTCCCGCCACAGCGGGCCGAACTGCCGGAACGGGATCAGCTTCCAGCCCGCGTAAACCAGGATGCCCGCCAGCGCCGGTATCGGGATCAGGGCCAGCGCCTGGGGCAGCAGCGCCGCGAACAGCAGCAGCCATACGCCGTGCAGCACCCGGGACGCCTTGGTGCGGGCGCCCGCCTGCACATTGGCCGAGCTGCGCACGATGACGGCCGTCATGGGCAGCGCGCCCAGCGCCCCGCACACGGCGTTACCCGCGCCCTGGGCCATCAGCTCCTTGTCGTACTGGGTGCGCGGCCCGTCGTGCAGCCGGTCCACCGCCGCCGCGCTGAACAGGCTCTCGGCGGAGGCGATCAGGGTGAAGGCGAGGACCGTGCCCAGCACGGCCGGGGTGGCCAGCGCGCCCAGCGCGTCCGGGCCGGGCGGCTGGATCGCGTCCAGCAGGCCCCGGACCTCGACCGTGGCCACGGGCAGGTCGAACGCCAGTGTGACCAGGGTCGCCAGTGCGACGGCCACGAGCGCCCCCGGCACGGCTCTGGCCCGCGCGGGCAGCCGTGGCCACAGCGCCAGTACGGCCATGGTGCCCGCGCCGATCGCGAGCGAGGTCAGGGCGGTGCCGCTGCCCAGCGCCTCGACGGCCGCGCCCGGCAGCCCGGTGAGCTTGTCCAGGCCGGACACGGGGGCGGCCAGGCCCGCCGCCGTGTAGAGCTGCCCGGCGATGATCACCAGGCCGATGCCGGCCAGCATGCCTTCCACGACGGAGACGGAGATGGCCCGGAACCAGCGCCCCAGGCGCAGGGCGCCCATCAGGAGCTGGAGCGCGCCCGCCACGAGCACGATCGCGCCGAGCACGGGCAGCCCGAACTCCTGGACGGCCTCGAAGACCAGCACGGTCAGGCCCGCCGCCGGGCCCGACACCTGGAGACTGCTGCCCCGCATCATGCCGGTGACGATGCCGCCCACGATGCCGGTGACCAGGCCGAGTTCGGCCGGCACACCGGAGGCGACGGCCACGCCGACGCACAGCGGCAGCGCGACCAGGAACACGACCAGCGAGGCCGCGAAGTCCTGCTTGAGAAAGGGGTACCTGGGAGGAACCTGGGTCGGGTGAGGGTGGTGGTTCATGGCAGGACTCACAGAGCTTCGAAGCGATCGGTGTCGGCGCGGTGCGCGCGGACACCACCGGTGTGCACCTCGTAGTACCAGCCGTGCAGGGTCAGCCGGCCGGCGGCCAGACCGCGCTCCACACAGGGGTACGAGCGCAGCCGCAGCAGCTGGGCCAGCACATGGTGCTGCACGGCGCCCTCGACCGTGGGATCGGCCGGGTCGTCGGACGGTGGCTCGTCGGCGGCGTGGCCCAGCCAGTCGCGCACGGCGGGCACGGCGTCGAGGTCGTCGCCGCGCACCAGCGCGCCGACCGCGCCGCAATGGGAGTGGCCGCACACCACGAGGTCGCGGACGCCGAGCACCTCCACCGCGTACTCGATGGTGGCCGCCTCGCCCGTGGGCTGCTGCGAGGCGTAGGGCGGGACGATGTTGCCCGCGGTGCGCAGCTCGAAGAGCTGGCCGGGGCGGGCGCCCGTGATCAGGGCCGGGACGACCCGGGAGTCGGAGCAGGTGATGAAGAGCACCTGGGGGGACTGGCCGGCGGCCAGCTGGGCGAACTCCTCAGGGCGCTGTCCGAACGTGCGGGCGTTGTCGATGAGGGGCTGCATGTGTCGTGTTTCCTCCTGGCGCGCTGTGGGGTGCGCGTCGGCGGGCTTGCGGGACGGTGAGAGGGGGGCCGCCCGCCCGCCGTCGCGACGCGGGAGAGCGGGTTCGTCCCTCTCGGCGGCCGAGCGTGGGGGAGACCCCGCTCGGCGGCTGAGCACCGGGGTGGCGGCCGTTGTCCGGCCACCGGGCTGCTCGGCTGCTCGACTGTTCGGCTAGTCGGCTATTCGATGCCCCGAGACGTGCGGCCGGCCCGGTGGTCTTGATGCGTACGACGGTCTCGACGGACCGTCGGGTCCGGCGGTGGACGCCGGTGCGGTGCGGATGCCCCGGGGGTGGAGCGTGACGTCGATGTCACGCGCGGCGCCCCGGGAGCACGGGGATACCGGCCAAGCCTTGGCCGTGGGTTGACGGATCGTATGCACGGTCGCGAAGAGCGCCGCGAACACGGCGAGCGGGAGCCCCCGGGGCGCGACGGCGTACGGCGGCTGCGCCGCGCGTACCGTCGTACCTCGCATCTTGTGCTCCTCACACGTCTCATACACATACCAACAGTTGGTCAACAGCTGGTCAAGAAACACGTTAACCCTGCAATGTTGTTTGCAGGGTTAACTCGACGTTTCGCGGGGGAGAGAGCCTCAAAAATGCGGGTCCGATGGCGTGAACCCGCCCATGATCCCGGCGTGTCGGGCGGGTCAGCCGGCCTCGGTGAGCCGCTGCGCGTCGCGGGCCAGCGCGGTCAGCCGGGAGATCGCGCGGAAATACTTCTTGCGGTAGCCACCGGCCAGCATGTCCGCGCTGAACAGCTGATCGAACGGAATTCCCGCCGCCAGCACGGGCACCTCGCGGTCGTACAACCGGTCCGCGAGCACGACGAGACGCAGTGCGGTCGACTGGTCGGGCACCGGCCCGACATCCGTCAGGCACACCGCTTTCAGGCCGTCGGTCAGCGCGCCGTACCGGCTCGGGTGCACCTGGGCCAGATGCTCCAGCAACCGGGGGAAAACGTCGAGCGAGGCGCCGGGCGTGGCATACGCCGTCCGGGTGACCACCTCGTCGGGGAAGGGCGCCGGTGCCTGCGGCAGACCGCGGTGGCGATAGTCGTCGCCGTCGATGCGCACGGCGTGGAAGTGGGCGGACAGCCCCTGGATCTCACGCAGGAAGTCCGCCGCGGCGAACCGGCCCTCACCGAGCTTGCCCGGCAGCGTGTTGGAGGTGGCGGCGAGCGCCACGCCCGCGTCGACCAGCTTGCCCAGCAGTGTGGAGACCAGCACGGTGTCGCCCGGGTCGTCCAGCTCGAACTCGTCGATGCACAGCAGCCGGTGGCCGGAGAGCGTGCTCACGGTCTGCTGGAAGCCCAGCGCGCCGACGAGGTTGGTCAGCTCCACGAAGGTGCCGAACGCCTTGCGGGCGGGCTCCGCCGGGGTGGCGTGCCACAGGGAGGCCAGCAGATGGGTCTTGCCGACGCCGTAGCCGCCGTCCAGATAGACACCGCGCGGGCCGGCCGGCCGGCTGGGGGCCTTCGCCCGGCCGAAGCCCAGGAAGCCGCGCCTGCCACCGCCGCGCGCGGGCGCCCCGTCGAGCCCCGCCGCGAAGCCCTCCAGCACCCGGACGGCCTCGGTCTGGCTGGGCTGTCCCGGATCCGGCAGATACGTGCTGAAGCGCACCGAGTCGAACCGGGGCGGCGGCACCATCTCGGCGACCAGCCGGTCCGCCGGGACACGCGGCTCGCGGGCGCACAGGGAGAGCGGGGCCGCGCCGGATATCGGACCGGAGGCGGGGCCGGGGGCGGCGGCGGGGGAGGAGGACACGGTTCACCATGGTAGGCGGCGTGGAACACTGCACGACATGCGACGCCTGTTCCCTGTGACCGATGAGACAACGACTGCCACGGGGGGTGGTGGGAGTGGCGGTGGGGGTGGGGGTGCGACGGGGGGCGAGTGGAGTCTCGACGCGCTCGCCGACGCGTACGCCTATCCGTCGGCGGCCGGGGAGTCCGGGGGTGGCCGGGATTCCGGGGGCGCCAGGGGTGCCGCCGGTACCGGGGGTGCCGGAGCGGGGTCCGGAGCGTGGCTGCGGGCCAACATGGTGTCCACTCTCGACGGGGCCGCTCAGCACGACGGGCGGTCGCAGCCGATCTCCTGTGCGGCGGACATGCGGCTCTTCGGCGTCCTGCGGGCGCTGGCCGATGTCGTGGTCGTTGGCGCAGAAACGGTACGCCAGGAGCAGTACCGGCCGGCCCGCGCCCGAAGTGAGTTCGCCGCGCGACGGGCGGCGGCCGGGCAGGCGCAAGCTCCCGCGATCGCGGTGATCTCAGCCGGTCTCGACCTGGACTTCTCGCTGCCCCTGTTCACCGAGCCGCTGGTGCCCACGCTGGTGCTCACCGGGTCCACGGCCCCGCCCGAACGGGTCGCGGCGGCGGAACGGGCCGGGGTCCGGGTGGTGGTCGCCGGGGACGGCCCCCGGGTGGAGCCCGCCCAGGTCGCGGCGGCCCTGGCCGGTCAGGGCCACCGTCGGCTGCTCACCGAGGGCGGACCGCGGCTGCTGGGGCAGTTCGTGGCCGCCGGGGTGCTGGACGAGCTGTGTCTGACCCTCGCGCCGATGCTCACCGCGGGGGACGCGCAGCGGATCGCGGGCGGGCCCCGGGTGATCGTGCCCGAGCGTTTCGAACTAGTGTCTTTGCTGGAAGAGGCCGGGTTTTTGTTCGGGCGCTACCGTCGGCCGTAAATCAGCGGAATCTATCGTTCCGTTTAGCTTTCGGTGGGCACACTAGACACGCAGTGCCCGTGCGATCACGGGGCAGGATGGTTTCAGCAGGGCCTGGAACGGCCCACGCAGGACGGAGGGCCCGAGGGCCCTCGAAGAGAAGGGGCGTCTGGTGTTCACAAGCGTTTTGATGATCGAGAAGGCCCTGACGTCCGCCGACGTGGAGTTCGTCACGACCTTGCACGGGGATGAGTCGGTCGCCTTCCACGTGCTGCTCCAGCCGCGGGGGGATCAGGCGGACCGCTTGCTGCGGGCCATCGACGATCTCGCCCTCGGTGAACTCGACGAGGCGGCGCGCGAGCGGGAGACCCCGGAGGGGGATGCCGCCCGGGGTGAGGGGCGGCAGGCGCTGGACGTGTCCTTGCAGGCGTTGCGCTCCGCGGGGAGCCGGGCGGAGGGGCGGCTGATCGAGGATCATCCGCTGGACTCGCTGAGGGGGTTGGTGGAGGAGGCCGGCGCGGATGAGGTGATCGTGCTGACGGATCCCCACTACGTGGAGGAGTTCTTTCACCGGGACTGGGCGTCTCGTGCGCGGCACAAGGTGGGGGTGCCGGTGTTGAAGTTGTTCTCGCACAGCAAGGTGTAGTCGGGGGGCGCGGTCGGGGGTGGGGGGCTGGTGTCGCCGGGCGGGTGCGGGTTCGTGGGGGCTGGTCGCGCCCCGCGGCGGAGCCGCAGATCGATGCAGCCCCGCGCCCCTTGGCGGCGATGGTGTTGGCGTTGGATGTCAGGCGGCCCGTGCCGCCCTTCGGCGGCGTTGGTGTCGGGGTCGGGTGTCAGGGTGGCAATAGGCTGAGGGCGGTTTCGGATCTCGGTACGGCAATAGGAGAGCGCGCATGGCATCCGGTATTCCTCCCGCCATGGAACGGCCCCACTTCATCGGGATCGGGGGGGCCGGGATGTCGGGGATCGCGAAGATCCTGGCCCAGCGGGGGGCCCGGGTCGCCGGGAGCGATGCCAAGGAGTCGGCCACCGCCGGGGCGTTGCGCGGGCTCGGGGCCACGGTGCACATCGGGCACGCGGCCGGGCATCTCGCGGACGACGCCAGCAGTGTCGTCGTGTCGTCGGCGATCCGGGACGACAACCCGGAGCTGGTGCGCGCCGCCGAACTGGGCGTGCCCGTGGTGCACCGGTCCGACGCGCTGGCCGCGCTGATGGACGGGCTGCGGCCGATCGCCGTCGCCGGTACCCACGGCAAGACCACCACCACGTCGATGCTGGCGGTCTCCCTGACCGAACTGGGACTGCACCCGTCGTACGCCATCGGCGGCGACCTGGACGCGCCCGGCTCCAACGCCCTGCACGGCCCCGGCGAGATCTTCGTGGCCGAGGCGGATGAAAGCGACCGCAGCTTCCACAAGTACGCGCCCGAGGTCGCCGTCGTCCTCAATGTGGAGCTGGACCACCACGCGAACTACGCCTCGATGGAGGAGATCCACGAGTCCTTCGTGACCTTCGTGGACCGGATCACCGAGGGCGGCACGCTGGTGATCGCCGCCGACCAGGAGGGCGCCCGGGAACTGACCCGGCGGGTCGCCGGGCGGGGCGTGCGGGTGGTGACGTACGGGGAGTCCGCCGAGGCCGGGGTGCGGATCACCTCGATCGTGCCGCAGGGCCTGAAGAGCGAGGTCACCGTCCTGCTCGACGGGACCGAGCTGACCTTCGCCGTGTCCGTGCCCGGCCGGCACTACGCGCACAACGCCGTCGCCGCGCTCGCCGCGGGTGTGGCCCTCGGGGTGCCCGCCGCCGAGCTGGCGTCCGCGCTGGGCGCGTACACGGGCGTCAAGCGGCGGCTCCAGCTCAAGGGCGAGGTCCAGGGCGTCCAGGTGATCGACTCCTACGCGCATCACCCCACCGAGATGACGGCCGATCTGGAGGCCATGCGGTCGGCGGCCGGGGGCGGCCGGATCCTGGTCCTCTTCCAGCCGCATCTGTTCTCCCGCACCCAGGAGCTGGGCAAGGAGATGGGCGCGGCCCTCGCGCTCGCCGACGCCTCCGTCGTGCTGGACATCTATCCGGCCCGCGAGGACCCCGTCCCCGGCGTCACCAGCGAGCTGATCATCGAGGCGGCCCGCGCGGCGGGCGCCGATGTGACCGCCGTCCACGACCAGGGCGAGGCCCCGGCCGCGATCGCGGGAATGGCGAAGCCGGGTGATCTCGTTCTCACCATGGGCGCGGGAGATGTCACCGACCTGGGCCCGCACATCCTGGACCGCCTGTCGAACTAAGGGGCTGAAGGCCATGTCGTACGACGTCGAGAAGCCGGACGAGCAGTGGCGCGCGGAGCTGAGCCCGGCGGAGTACGCCGTACTGCGCCAGGCCGGCACCGAGCCCGCGTTCGTGGGGGAGTACACCGACACCAAGACCACGGGTGTCTACTCCTGCCGCGCCTGTGGCGCCGAACTGTTCACCTCGGACACCAAGTTCGAGTCGCACTGCGGCTGGCCGAGTTTCTTCGATCCGAAGGACACCGACGCCGTGGAGCTGATCGAGGACCGCTCGCACGGGATGGTGCGCACGGAGGTGCGGTGCGCGCGCTGCGGCTCGCACCTCGGGCATGTGTTCGAGGGGGAGGGGTATCCGACCCCGACCGATCAGCGGTACTGCATCAACAGCATCTCGCTGCGGCTGGCGCCGACGGAGGCGTGAGCCGGGCGGGTCCCCCCCCGGGCCCGAACCGACCCGGGGGGACCCGCTGATGTCTCAGAGCACCTTGCGCTGGACGAGTGCCGACAGAACCAGTGCGCCCGGGATCAGCGGGATCCAGACCGTCATCACGCGGTAGCCGATGACCGTGGCGGTGGCGAGGCCGACGGGGGCGCCGAAGGCGCTCATCGTGAAGACCATCGCCGCGTCGACCGGGCCGATGCCGCCCGGGGCGGGCACCGCGCCCACCGCCGTGCTGGCGATCAGCAGCGCGAAGATCACCTGCGCCCAGGACAGCGGCAGGCCCAGCGCGTAGCCGACCGCGGCGATCACACTGCCCTGGAGGAGTGGGGTGGCGGCGGCGCCGAGCCACAGCGGCAGATAGCGGCCGGGGCGGGTGTGCAGCACGCGCGCGTCGGTCAGCGCCGTGCGCAGCAGACCGGTCACCGGGCGGCGCAGCGCCGGTACGACGGTCATGACCACGCCCGTGGCCGTGAGGGCCGCGGCGGCGCCGCCCGCCATCAGCAGCAGGGTCCAGGAATCGGGCATCAGGTCCCCGAAGCGCAGCATGCCGGGGAAGGCCACCAGGAACACCAGCAGTACGACGGTCTTCGCCACCGGCTTGACCACCGAGTACAGGGCGAGAGACGCGGTGCCGCGGGCCAGCGGGATGCCCTGGCCCTGGAGGAAGCGCAGGGTCACGGCGTGGGCGCCGATACTGGCGGGCAGGACGTGGTTCGCGGCGCCCGCGGCGACCTGCGAGGCCAGCAGCAGCCCCGGCGGCAGCCGCTCGGGGATCGCGCCCTGCCGGACACAGGCGGCGGCCACCCAGCCCAGGCAGGTGAAGACGCCCGCGACCAGCAGCCAACCGGGGTCGGCGGAGGCGAGGCGGGCGACACCGTCGTACAGGGAACGCCAGTCGAGCACGGCCCAGGCGGCGATCAGCAGCAACGGCAGCAGGCTGACGGCCAGCCGGACGGCTCGCGCGTGGGCGGGCGCGGCCGGGGGAGCGGGGTCCGGGGCGGGACCGGGCAGGCCGTCGAGCGGCGTGAGCGTCACGGCGTACGTCGTCCTTTCGCATCGCGTCCGGTGGTGAGGGGTGCGGACGGATGCCGTTCGCATCGCCCGGTGATGAGGGTGCGGACGGATGCAAGGCGAGCGGGGAGGGGACGGGGCGGCACCCGGCTGGGGAAACCGGGTGAGGAACCTAGGGAAAGGTCCCCGCTCGGTGTGACGGACGGGTGTCCAGGAGCCGACGAAGTGCGGGCGGACGGGCGACGCCGCCTCCGGCACCGCACCGGGCGGCTGCCCGGCGCCGGCTTCGGGCCACCACGGAGGTCATCCCCGTCCCCACCCCGTGCCACACCCATCCACCCCCCGGACCGCCCGACGGTGGGACAAAACCCGCAGGCCGAAGCCACGCGGTGTGGCGGATGCCACGTGGCTCCGGCCCTCGCGCCCTTCCCGTTCGCCCCGGACCGACGCCCCATCGACCCGCCGCGGCCCGCCCGCCGGGCCACCCGGAGGCTCGGCCGCGCCGCCGCCCGCCCGCTCGGCCGCGCCGCCGCCCGCCCGCTCGGCCGCGCCGCCCGATCGGACGCGCCGTCTGCGTGCTCGGACGCGCGCCGGCTGCTTGCCCGGTGGGCCACCTGCCGGCTTGGGCGGGTCACCTTCCGGCCAGGATGCGGCGCCTGTTGGCTGGTGGGGGCCGTCTGCTCGCTGGGGTGGGTCACTCTGCGGCTCGGACGTGCCGTCCGTCGGCGCGGGCGTGCTGCCTGGTGGCTGAGTCGGGTTTCCTGCTTGCTTGAACGCGGCGCCTGTTGGCTTGTGTGGGCCACCTGCTCGCTGGGGTGGGGTCACCACCCTCCGGCTCGGCGACGTGCGGTCCGCTGGCGCGGGCGCGCTGCCCGCCAGCTCAGCCAGGCCCCCTGCTCGCCAGCGGGCAGCGCCGCCCGCCGGATGGCGCGGGTCGCCCGCTCGCTCGGCCGGGTCACCCTGCGGCTTGGAGATGGCGCCCGCCGGCTCGGATACGCCACCTGCCCACCCAGACCGGCCACCTGCTCGCGCCGCCCGCTCGTTCGGCCGGGTCGCCCGCTCGCTCGGCCGGACTCTCGCATGCTCAAGCGGGCCGCCCGCCCGCTCGGTGGCACGGGGCATCACCGTGCCGCCTCCCGCCCGCTCGGCGGCACGCGGCATCACCGTGCCGTAAGGGCACACGGTGTCACCGCGCCCCAGAAGCACGGGCGTCACGGCCGTACGGGCGTGGGGCATGAGGGCGTCACGGCACCACGGCGGGGTCGCTTCGGTGGGGGTGTGGGTGGGGTGGTCGGGTGGCGGGGTGCAGGGGGAGGTGGATGGTGAAGGTCGTGTGGGGCGGGGTGCTGGTCAGGGTGATCGTGCCGCCGTGGGCGTGGATCAGGGACGCTGCCACCGCCAGGCCCAGGCCGCTGCCGCCGCGGTCGCGGGTGCGGGCCTTGTCCACGCGGTAGAAGCGGTCGAAGACCCGCTCCTGGTCGGCGGGCGGGATGCCGGGCCCGGCGTCGGTCACCCGCACCTGCACCTCGTCGCCCGTCAGCGTCGCCGACACCGACACCTGCGTGCCGGGCGGGGTGTGGACCGCCGCGTTGGCCAGCAGATTGTCCAGGACCTGGCGCAGTCGCTGGGCGTCCACCGGCAGGCGGAGGGGGGCCGGGGCGGTCGTCACGGTGAGCGGGTGGTCCGGGCGGGTCGCCTCGAACGCGTCCGCCGCCTGCCGCACCAGCTCCCTCAGATCCGTCTCCGCCAGCCGCAACGGCGCCTCCACCTCCGCCGCGTCCAGCCGCGCCAGCAGCAGCAGATCGTCCAGCAGAACACCCATCCGGGCCGCCTCCGCGCGCAGCCGGGACAGATGCCGGTCGCGCTCCGCCGGCTCGTTCGCCGCCGCGTACTGGAAGAGGTCCGCATAGCCCCGTACCGACATCAGCGGGGTGCGCAGCTCGTGCGAGGCGTCCGCGACGAACCGGCGCAGCCGCTGCTCGGCCTCCGCGCGCACCGCGAGCGAGTCGTCGATGTGCTCCAGCATCGTGTTGAACGCCGTGCGCAGCTCCTCCACCTCCGGCCCGCCGCCCCGCCGGTCCGCGCGCAGCGGCAGCCGGGCCGCCGACTCGGTCAGATCGTGCGAGGCGATGCCGTGCGCGGTGTGCGCCATGTCGCTGAGCGGCTTCAGCCCGCGCCGCAGCGTGCGCCGCCCGAAGACGACCAGCGCCAGCAGCGCCAGCGCGAACGCGATCACCTGGACCGTGATCAGCTGGGTGACGGTGTTCTCGATGTCCGTCGTCGGCGCCGCCGTCACCAGCACCACCCCGGGCTCCACCTCACAGGCCCGCAGTTGGTAGGTGCCCTCCCCGTCGACGTACCGGGTCGCGGACACATCGCTGACCCGCGTCTCGGCCAGCTGCGCGGCCAGCGCGGCGAACGCGCTGCTGTCGGCCGGCAGCGCGGCCGGGGACCGTACCCGCGGCTCACCGCCGGAGACGTCGTACACCGCCTGGTACCAGCCGATGTACGTCTCCCGCTTGAGGGTGCCGTGCTCGATGGCGTCCTTCGCCTGGACCACCTGCGCCGAGCGCATCTGCTCGGCGAGCTGCGCCTCCAGATAGTCCCGCATGTACGTGGTCATCGCGGTGCCGACGATCGCGAACACCAGCAGCGACAGCACCCCCAGGCCCAGCGCCAGCCGGGTGCCCAGACGCAGCCTGCCGTACGTGTGCCGCAGCCGGGCCGCCGCCCGCCTCACCCGGCGGCCTGTCTGATGACGTACCCGAAGCCGCGCACGGTGTGGATCAGCGGGTCACCCGTGTCGTCCAGCTTGCGGCGCAGTCTGCTGACCACCAGCTCCACCACGTTCGAGCGGCCCCCGAAGCCGTACTCCCACACATGGTCGAGGATCTGCGCCTTGGTGAGGACGGTCGGGGAGCGGCGCATCAGATAGCGCAGCACCTCGTACTCGGTCGGGGTGAGGGTGAGCACCCGCTCGGCGCGGCGCACCTCCCGGGTGTCCTCGTCCATCGTCAGATCCCCCACCCGCAGCACCGAGCGCTGGAAACCGGGCCCCGCGCTGCGCCGCAGCACGGTCCGCAGCCGGGCCATCAGCTCCTCCACCGCGAACGGCTTGACCAGATAGTCGTCCCCGCCCCGGGTCAGCCCCGCCACCCGGTCCGCGACCCCGTCCCGGGCGGTGAGGAACACCACCGGCACCATCGTCCCGGAGCGCCGCAGCCGGTCCAGCACCCCGAAGCCGTCCACGTCCGGCAGCATCAGATCGAGCACCACGATGTCCGGCCGGAACTCCCCGGCGAGCCGTAGCGCGTCCTCACCGGAGTTCGCCGTCACCGCGTCCCAGCCCTCGTAGCGGGCGACGGTCGCCACGAGGTCGGCGATGGGCGGGTCGTCATCCACGACCAGCACTCGAACTTTGTCCACCCGCCCATACTGCGGCACCTGGACGCCCGCGCCAGACCCCCGTCATGATCAGGTGGCGATCGATAAAGACTTGAAAGTCGTCCGACAGGGGTTCGACAGCTTCCGGCCGTCAAGCTCGGTGGTACCGAGACCCGATCGAGGAGTTGCCGTCCGTGACGACCGTAGAATCGCGTCCCACCCCCACCACGGGCATACGGCCGAAAGCAGTGGCCCGCACCGGCCTCTACGCCGCCCTCGCCGCCAACGCGGCGATCGTGACGTACTTCTTCGTCCAGGCCGGATTCGCCTCCAACGCACTGATCGTGCTGGGCCGTCTGGCCGGTCTGTACGCCGGACTGCTGATGGCCTTCCAACTGCTGCTCGTGGCCCGGCTGCCCTGGCTGGACCGCCGCATCGGCATGGACCGGCTCACCTCCTGGCACCGCTGGACCGGCTTCACCCTGCTGTGGCTGCTGCTCGGCCACGCCGTCTTCATCGTCCTCGGGTACGCCGAGCCCACCGGCATGGACCCGGTCAACCAGCTCGTCGACCTCGCCGAGACCGTCGAGGGCGTGCTCCGCGCGATCGTCGCCCTGGCCCTGATCCTGCTGGTCGGCGCGGTCTCCGCCCGCTTCGCCCGGCGCCGGCTCGCCTACGAGACCTGGCACTTCATCCACCTCTACACCTACCTCGCGGTGGTGCTGGCCTTCACCCACCAGGTCGCGGCCGGTACGACCTTCGTCTCCTCGTCCCTCGCCACCGGGTACTGGTACCTGCTGTGGGGCGGCGCGCTCGGCGCGGTGGTCACCGGCCGGGTGGTGCTGCCCCTGTGGCGCAACTGGCGGCACCGGCTGGTCGTCACCGCCGTCGTCCCCGAGTCCGCCGACGTCGTCTCCGTCTATATGACCGGCCGTGACCTGGACCGGCTGCCCGCCCGCGCCGGGCAGTTCTTCCTGTGGCGGTTCCTCACCCGGGACCGCTGGTGGCAGGCCAACCCCTTCTCCCTGTCGGCCGCGCCCGACGGCCGCACGCTCCGGCTCACCGCCAAGGCCGCCGGGGCCGGCAGCGCCGCGCTGCGCCAGCTCAAGCCCGGCACCCGCGTCTTCGCCGAGGGCCCCTACGGCGCCTTCACCACCCTGCACCGCACCCGCCCGGACGCCGTGCTGATCGCCGGCGGCGTCGGCGTCACCCCCATCCGCGCCCTCCTGGAGGAACTGCACGGCCACGCCGTCGTCCTCTACCGCGTCGGCAGCGACCGGGACGCCGTCCTCTACGACGAGCTGCGCGGCCTCGCCCTGGACCGCGGCGCCCGACTGCACCTGGTCACCGGCCCGATCGCGCCGGACCCGCTGGCCCCCGGCGCGCTGTTCCGGCTGGTGCCGGACATCGCCGGACGGGATGTGTACGTCTGCGGGCCGCCCGGGATGACCACCGCCGTCCTCGGCCACCTGCGGGAACTGGGCGTGCCGAAGCAGCAGATCCATTTCGAGCGGTTCAGCCTGGCGGGCTGACTGCCTCTGACTGTCCGACCGACAGGTGTGACGACAAGGAAGCGATCGTGAAGCGAGTACTGCCCGTTCTGGCCCTGACCGTCGCGGGTCTGATCCCGCTGTGGCGCTACGCGCCCTCCCACGACAGCGGCACGACCGTCCAGGCGGCCCCCGCCCCCGCGCCCTCCACGACCGGCGGCTCCACGGGCGGCTCGACCGGAGACGGCGGCGGGGGCGGCGGCACGAGCGTGATCGCCGGGCCCGTCATCGACACCGATCAGGGCCCCGTGCAGGTGGAGGTGACCTTCGACGGGGACCGGATCACCTCCGTACGGATGCTTCAGCAGCCGAACCATCCGCAGAGCGCCTACGCCACTCCGCAGTTGATCGAGGAGACCCTCCAGGCGCAGAGCGCGGACATCGACACGGTGTCCGGCGCGACGAGCACCAGCGACGGGTACAAGGAGTCCCTCCAGGCCGCGCTCGACGCGCAGGGCGTCTGACGTGCACCGGGTCGAGCAGGTGATGGGGTTCCCCGTCTCGCTGCGGATCGACGACGCCCGGGTGCCGGACGGGCTCGGGGACGCCGTGTTCGGCGGGCTGCGGGAGGTCGACGAACGGTTCAGCCCGTTCCGGGCGGACAGCGAGGTGTGCCGGCTCGATCGGGGGGAGATCGGGCCGGACGACATCAGCGCGGACCTGGCGGAGGTGCTGCTCCTCGCCGAGCGGTACCGGGTGGCGACCGGGGGCGCGTTCGATGTGCGGCTGCCGGGGCGGGGGCTCGATCCCTGTGCGGTGGTGAAGGGGTGGTCCGTGCAGCGTGCGGCGGAGTTGCTGCGGGGGGCCGGGGTGCGGCGGTTCTGCCTCAACGCCGGGGGCGATGTGGTCGCGAGTGGGGGGTCGTGGAGGGTGGGGGTGCGGCATCCCGAGTTCGCGGATCAGGTGTGTGTGGTGCTGGAGATCGGGGACGGGGCGGTGGCGACGTCGGCGCGGTACGAGCGGGGGGATCACATCCTCGACGGGCGTACGGGGCGGGCGGCGACGGGGTTGCTGAGTCTGACGGTCGTCGCTCCCACGCTGACGGAGGCGGACGTGACCGCGACGGCCGCGTTCGCGCTCGGCGCGCAGGGGGTGGGGTGGGCTGCCGCCCGGGAGGGGTGTGAGGTGTTCGCCGTGGATGGG
>NZ_JBHTZD010000011.1:254632-288769 GCF_042790455.1 Streptomyces sp. NPDC056734 | reverse complement strand
GGCAGGCGGCAGGCGGCAGGCGGCAGGCGGCAGGCGGCAGGCGGCAGGCGGCAGGGGCGAACCGCGCGGGGGCGGAGGACGAACGCCCCGCCGCCCATGATGACGGATACGCTCCCGGCCCCACCCATGGACCACGCCGCCCGCGCGCCACCCCCGCCCTTCCCCACCTTCCCTCACCTTCCCTCACCCTCCCTCCCCCGCCTACCCCTTCACGACCGGCACCGACGGATACGGCAACCGGGCCCGCACGCTGAATCCGCCGCCGGGGCGCGGCCCGGTCGACAGGTCGCCGCCCAGCGTCCGGGCCCGCTCCCGCATCCCGCTGATGCCACTGCCGCCGCCGCTGCCACCCCCGCCCACACCGCCGGAGGCGAACCCGTGGCCGTCGTCGTCGATCTCCACGCGCAGTTCGCCGGGCCGCTGGTCGATGCGGATGACGACGGCCGAGGCGCGGGCGTGCCGGGTGACGTTGGTCAGCGACTCCTGCACGATCCGGTACGCGGCGAGGTCCACCTCGGCGGGCAGCGCCGACCGCTCCCCCGCCGACTCCACCCGCACGTCCAGCCCGGCCCGGCGGGCCCACTCGGTGAGTTCCCCGATCCGTTCGAGGCCGGGCGCGGGCGCGGTGGGGGCGGTCTCGCCCGCCTGGCGCAGCACCCCGAGGGTGGCCCGCAGATCGCGCAGGGCCTCCCGGCTGGAGTCCTTGATGGCGGCCAGCGCCTGCTCGGCCTGCGCGGCGCCCGCCTCCGGGTTCCTGGTCATCCGGCGCAGGGCCGCAGCCGACTGCACATTGATCAGGGAGATGTGGTGCCCGATCACATCGTGCAGGTCGCGCGCGATGCGCACCCGTTCGTCGCTGATCGCACGCCGCTCCACCTGCCGGGCGTAGGCCAGCCGGTTGTGGCGCAGCCTGCCGAGCGCGATGATCCCGACCAGCCAGCCGGTGAGCATGAACAGGGCGACTCCGGTGACGTCCTCGTTGCCCGCGAGCGTGCCGAGACCGGTGCCGCCGATGACGATCAACCCGAGGACGACCGCCGCCGCCAGCCGTCCTTCGGCGGCCACCGTGTAGAGGGCGATCACGGCGACGACCAGCAGGGGTCCGTCGTAGGTACTGGTCAGGTAGTACGCGGTGCAGGCGGCCAGCACCACCGCCGTCACGGTCACCGGGTGGCGGCGGCGGAAGTACAGCGCGCCGCACGACAGGGCGATCAGCAGCCAGCTGACGGCGGTGGCGCCCCAGGACTCCTCGCGCGAGCCGAGCAGCGAGCGGGCGCTGCCGACGCCGACGACGACGAACAGGCCGAGGGCGAGGGCCGCGTCGCCGTGGCGGGGGGTACGCAGCCGCCCACGCAGCCGGGGCAGGACGTCAGAAGCCATGCGTTCAGCGTAGGTCGGGCGTCTGACCTGCGCCTTCCTCCCGGGGTGGAATTCCCTGGGGGACGCGTGCAACTCCGGTGGTACGGGTGGCGCGGCGCCCGCAACTCCAGGGGTAGTCCGTACGGCGGAGGTGTGGCGGTCAGTCGACCAGGGTGCCGGGTGCCACGGGGTGGGCCTCGACGCCGGGCGTGGCGAGCAGGTCGGCGATCAGCTCCGGGGTGCCGCCGACGTAGGTGCTGACCAGGTCCACATCGCCGCCGAGACACCAGGCGGTGTCCTCGGGCCACCACAGGTCGGGCAACTCGGCGAACTCGTCCGCCGGTTCCGGCGCGGTGACGTCGGCGAGTGCCCCGGACAGCAGGACCCTCTCCCGGTGGGGTGTGGCGAAGGTCGGTACGCCGTCGAACTCCAGGCGCCCGTAGCCGTGCCACAGGCCGAACCAGCAGCGGTCGGGGGTGGTGGTGTGCCGGGTGAGGACGGGGACGAGGGTCACGGCCAGGTCGACGGGCGTGGGGCCCTCGGCGGGGTGCTCGTCCCAGACGCCGGGCAGGCCGGGGTCGGCGTCGTTGAGGTGGTCGCGGTCCTTGCCGATCAGCTCGTGCCAGCGGGTGGCCGCGCTCAGCTCACGCCCGTGGGCCGCGGCGACGGCGGCCCAGCGCACCGGCCGCTCCCTCAGCGCGGCGGGGTGCAGCAGCCGTGCGTAGGCCGGGAAGCCGGGGGTCGCGACGCCTGTGACGGTGCCGAAGTCACCGTGTCCTCCGGTGTGTTGGAAGAGCCGGTGGGCCGGGTCCGGTTCGTCGAACCGGACCCGGAGGCCGCGGTAGCGCTGCGGGGCGGACGTCATCGCGTCGGCTCCTTCAGCGGGGCGTGCGCTCGCGGGAAACCATGCTCACAGAATCCGCGCGACACCGGCGTAGATACCGCTGGACTCGGGCTTCGGCGCTTCGGTGCCCTGGAACCACTCGGTCGCCGTGACCAGGCCGGGCTCGGCGAACTCCAGGCCCTCGAAGAAGCGGGTGACCTGGGCACGCCCGCGGAAGCTGAGGCGGATGCCACCCTTGGCGTACTGCTCGGTGACCTGGGCCGACAGCTCGGGGAAGATATCGGACGAGGCGTGCGAGAGCACCAGCCAGCTGCCCGAGGGCAGGGCGCCGATCAGCTCGCTGACGATCGCGTACGGGTCCTGCTCGTCGTCGATGAAGTGCATCAGCGCGATCAGGGACAGGGCGATCGGCCGGTCGAAGTCGAGGACGCCGCGCGCGTGCTCCAGGATCTGGCCCGGCCGCCGGACGTCGGCCTCGATGTAGTCCGTGGCCCCCTCGGGGCGGCTGACCAGCAGCGCCTCCGCGTGGCGCAGCACGATCGGGTCGTTGTCCGTGTAGACGATCTGCGCCTCGGGCCGGACGCGCTGCACTATCTGGTGGAGGTTGGGCTCGGTGGGGATGCCCGTGCCGATGTCCAGGAACTGGTCGATGCCCTCCGCGGCCAGCCACGCCGCCGCCCGGTGCATGAACTCCCGGTTCTGCCGGGCCCCTTCGTGCGCCTCGGGCGGCAGCTTCTGGCCCACGGCCTCATCGACCGGGTAGTTGTCCTTCCCGCCCAGCAGCCAGTCGTAGACCCGCGCGGGGTGCGGCCTGCTGGTGTCGATGCGCGGGCTGGGGGTCTCAGCGGTCATCACGGACTCCGTCGCATGAGGATCAAGAAATGCGGGCCTCGATCATCGCAGGGCAGAGAACCGATTCGCCAGCCAGGTCGGCGGATTGCCCGGCCGGGGCTCGCGCGGGGCGCCCGGGGCAGGTCCGGGGGTTCGGAGCGCAAGCCCCGGCCGGGGCTCGCGCCGGGCGCCCCGGGTGGAGTCGGGGACCTCCACGGGACGGCCGTTGGGGCCGTCCGGGCGGCGCTCAGCGAGGCGGCGGAGCGTCGGGCCGCCGCGTCGCAGACGTCGATGCCGGGGACCGGGCCCGCGCGCATCAGCCGCCCGGTCCGCCGTCGCGGCACGCGGTCCATGCCCGTTGTGGCCGCTCGTGCCCCAACTTCCACCTGTCTCAGGTCGGTTGCTTCTGGGAACGCGTACGGATCGGGCTTCGGGATCGGCCACCGATCTCCTGCCGCTCGCCTTCCGCGCGCGGCGGCGCGCACGCGTCCCTGCCGTGTCGTCCCAGGGCGGGGGCCCCGGGCGTGCTAGGAGGTGTGGTTCATGACCACCATCGCCATCATCGGAGCCGGGCCCGGCCTGGGCGCGGCCGTCGCCCGGCGCTTCGGGCGGGAGGGCTTCGCCGTCGCCCTCATCGCACGCGACCAGGAGCGCACCGACGCCCTCGCCGCCGCACTGGGCCGCGAGGGCATCACCGCGCGGGGCTTCACGGCCGACGTCCGGGTCCCCCGGGCGCTCACCGACGCGCTGCACGCCGCGGCGGACGCGCTGGGCCCGATCGAGGTCCTCCAGTACAGCCCGATCCCGCACCGGGACTTCATGCGGCCGGTCCTGGAGACCGGCCCCGACGACCTGACCGGCCCCATCGAGTTCTCGGTGTACGGCCCCGTCACCGCCGTACGCGCCGTGGTGCCCGCCATGCGGGAGCTGGGGCGCGGCACGATCCTCTTCGTCAACGGCGGCACCGCGGTCGTGCCCCACCCCGAACGGGCCGGGACCTCGATCGCCTTCGCGGCCCAGAGCGCGTACGGCCATCTGCTGCACGACACCCTCGCGGCCGACGGCATCCATGTCACCCAGCTGGTCATTCCCGGCGCGATCGTCCCGGGGCATCCGCGCCGGGACCCGGCCGTGCTGGCGGACACGCTGTGGTCCCTGCACACGGAGCGCCACGGGTTCCGGCACTTCGCGGACGATCTGGAGGCGTGAGCGGAGAGTCGGCCGTCACCGGCTCGGGGACCAGGACCCCACAGCCGGAAGGCGTCGTCCCCGGCCCTCAGTCCAGTACGGCCGTGGCCTCCACCTCGACCAGATGTTCAGGCACGTCCAGCGCGGCGACGCCCACCAGCGTCCCCGGCGGGACCGGAGTGCCGCCCAGGTGCCGTGCGGCCCGTGCGACGCCCGCCAGGAACCGCGGCATCTTGTCCGGCGTCCAGTCGACGACGTACACCGTCAGCTTGGCCACGTCCGCGAAGGTCGCGCCGGCCCCGGCGAGCGCGGTGCCGACGTTGAGGTAGCACCGTTCGACCTGGGCGGCGAGATCGCCCGCGCCGACGGTCGCGCCCTCGGCGTCCCGGGCGACCTGACCGGCGACGAAGACCAGCCGTGTCCCGGTGGCGATCGACACCTGCCGGTACGCGTCGATCACCGGCAGTCCGCTCGGGTTCACCAGCGTGATGGCCATACCGCACACCTCCGTAAGGGGCCCCGCAGCGCGCTCCACGCACGCCGGGAGCCCTCCGTGCTCTCTTGTGGTTACTCGGAAACCGTAGGAGAGTGAGCCCTGACATGGAAGAACGCACTTTTCGGTGACTGAGGAACCTGATGGTGACCAAGCAGTACGAGGGCTCGGCGGCCGACGCCGACCTGACCCGCGCGGACTCGCTCGCGCGGGAGATCTTCTCCGACGTCGCCAACAAATGGGCGCTGCTGATCATCGAGACGCTCGGCGGGCGGACCCTGCGCTTCGGTGAGCTGCGCAAGGAGGTCGACGGCATCAGCCACAAGATGCTGACCCAGAACCTGCGCATGCTGGAGCGCAACGGGCTGGTCGACCGGGCGGTGTACCCGACGGTGCCGCCGCGCGTGGAGTACACGCTGACCGTGCCGGGGCTGGCACTGCGGGACGCGGTCAGCGGGATGTGCGACTGGACCCAGCAGTACCTCGGCCAGATCGAGGCGTCACGAAGCCGCTTCGTCGACTGACCCCGGCCGATCCGACCCACCCGGCCGATCCGACCCACCCGGCCGATCCGGCCGATCCGGCTCACCTGCTCCGCCCAGCCACCCCGTCCGCAGGGGCAGCGCGTCGAACTCGTACTCCCGCCACATCCGGCGGGACGCCTCCTCCGGGTAGGCGACCGTCGCCGGTTCGCTGTCCAAGAGCCGGACGAGGCGCCGCTCCGGGTCGTACGGCGGCCAGCCCGGGTCGCCGGTCGCCGCGAAGGACGTCCACGCCGAGCGGATGTACGCGGAGAGGGGCTCGGCCCCGGGCGGGGGCGTGGGCCCGAGCAGCAGCGCCCCGATGCCCTCGCCCAGCGTGCCGAAGGTCAGGGGGACATCGAGGGTGTGGCAGGCGCCCAGGTCCGGGCGGCCGGTCGCGGGCGGGGACCAGGTCAGTTCGTAGAAGTGCGCCCGGCCGCCACCGGCCCGGTGGGCCTCCGCGAGGCGCAAGCTGGGCATCCGGAAGAGCCAGTCGGAGCGGACCACCTCGTACAGATACTCCGCCGACGCCCCCGGGTGGGCGGCGCGATAGTCCCGCTCGGCGTCCGGTCCCGGCCCGAAGTCCCGCAGCGACCGGACCGCCATGTCCTCGTCCACGGCGCCGATCAGGCCCTGGACGAACAGGAACAGCCGGTACTCGTCACGGTTGTGACCGGCGATCAGCTCCACGTCACGGGCGGCGCCCTCCGCCAGGGCCCGCCAGGGCGCGACGGGCAGCACTTCGCCGTCCACGACGGGGGCGTACGGCGTCCGCGTCACAGCGACCTGCCCCCATCGGTCGGTGAACTCACCGATACGAGCATTCAGCCCGACCCCGGCCGCGGTCAGCTCGCGCGGGTCCACGGCGGCGAGGTCGGCCACCGTGGGGCGCAGTCCGAGCCCGGCGGCGAGGGCCGTGCCGATGTCCTCGGCGAGGGCGGCGGAGAAGAAGGTGGCGGGGACGCTCTGGGCGATCGCCCGCCGGAACAGGCCCGTCGCGAGGGGCATGGCCAGCAGGGCGGCGAGGGAACCGGCACCCGCCGACTCGCCGAAGACGGTGACCTGGCCGGGGTCGCCGCCGAAAGCCGTGATGTTCCCGCGCACCCACTCCAGGGCGGCGACCTGATCGAGCAGGCCCCGGTTGGCGGGAGCGCCCTCGATGTGCGCGAACCCCTCCATACCGAGGCGGTAGTTGAGGGTGACGACGACCGTGTCACCCTGCCGGGAGAGCCTGCCTCCGTCATAGGAGGGGTCGGCGGCGGAGCCGAGCTGGTAGATCCCGCCGTGGATCCACACCAGCACGGGGCGCCGGGCGGCCGGATCGGGGTCCGGGGTCCACACATTGACGGTGAGCCAGTCGTCCCCGGCCGGGGCGGCGCCCTGGTCCGACAGAGGGCCCATCGGGTGCTGCGGGGGCGGTGGCCCGAAGGCGAACGCCTCCCGGACGCCGTCCCAGCGCGCCGCCGGGAGCGGTGCGGCGAAACGCGCCGGGCCCACCGGCGGCTGGGCGAAGGGGATGCCGCGGAAGACCGCCGTCCCGCTCTCGCGCAGGCCCCGCACCCTGCCCGTCACCGTGCGTGCCTCCGGGAACTCGCTACCACTCATGTGCCGGCTCCTCAGCGGCTCGGGGGCTGGTCGGCGCCGCCCGAGGACGGTCCCCCTTCAGCATGCGTCACCCGCGAGCCGTACCGGAAACCCATTTCCGCCCTCCCACCACAACTGCCCTCAAAGAGGTGTTGTTCCTGCAAAGCCCGGCCCGCCGACAGGGGCTGACCTGTGCGTTGACAGAGAAGAACGTGTGATGAATTGGCTCAAAGTCGCCCTGGGCAGGGGGTGTTGACCCGGCCGGGGCTCCGCTCGGGGGCCCCGCAGGACCAAGGGTTGATCTTGCCCATGCCAAGAGAGTTCCAAGACTCGGTCACGGACAGATATTCGTTGGCCATGATTCAGCAACGTGAACTTTGGCGCGCACCTTCGGGCATACGTTCTGGTGTGTGAACAGTGATGGCACTCCCCACATAGCCGGCTCTTCCCACTCGCGGACCGCCCGGACGGTTTCCGCGCGCCCGGCTCGACGTACCCTGCTCCGAACCGCGCTCAGCGGTGCCGCCGTCATCGGCGCCGGAGTCGGCACCGGTCTCGCGGTCGCCGGCCCCGCCTCGGCGACCACCACCACCGCGCCGCGCCCGAGCACTCCGCAGGAGGCCCTCAGCGCCCTGGCCACCGGCAATCTGCGCTGGCGCACCTTCTCCCAGCACCACCCGAACGAGACGGCCGCCGTCCGCCAGCAGTTGGTGGCCAGTCAGCACCCCTTCGCGCTGGTGCTGGGCTGCATCGACTCGCGGGTACCGCCGGAGCTGGTCTTCGACCAGGGTCTCGGCGATCTGATGACCGTCCGCAGCGGCGGCGAGGTGCTGGACGAGGCAGTCCTCGGCAGCGTCGCCTACGGCGTGCTCGAACTCGCCATTCCGCTGGTGGTGGTGCTAGGCCACCAGTCGTGCGGCGCGGTGCGCGCGGCGGTCGAGGCCGAGGAGTCCGGTGAGCAGCTCCCGGCACACATCCAGTACCTGGCCGACCAGATCACCCCGGCGATCGACCACACCAAGGAGGGCGACGCCCGGGTCGACTCGACCATCAACGCCCAGGTCCGGCTCGTCACCTCACGCCTGGCCGCCGAGCCCGACCTCGCGGCCAAGGTGAAGTCCGGTCAGCTGGCCGTCGTGGGCGCGCGGTACGAACTCAACACCTACCTCGTCCACCAGCTCGTCTGACGGACCCGTGCGGCTCTGACCGCGGCCCGGCGCGCGACCTCCTCGCGCACCGGGCCGCGGTCATGGCCACAGCCAGTCGCAGACCGTTCAGCCGGAGGTCCCGCGATGCCGGGCGACCGTCTCCCGCACGGCCGGGACCACCTCCTGTGCCCAGCGCCGGTGCTGGTCCGGGTCGTCGTCCTGGGCGCCGAAGACGAAGGTGTCCATGCCGTGCTCCACGACCAGCGCGGTCAGTTCCTCCACCCACATCGCGGGCGGCCCGGCGAACGGGCCGGTGCGCGGGCCGTCGGTGACGGCCCCGAAGATGTTGTAGAGACGGCGGATGTCCCGGGGGTCCCGGCCCGCCTCCGCCGCGCCCTCGTCGATCAGCCGGTGCATGCCGGGCAGCTTCTCCGGCGGGGCGTAGGGCGCGGACGGGCACCAGCCGTCGGCCTTGCGCCCGCAGACCCGCAGCAGACGCGGCCTGAGGACGCCGAGCCAGATGCCCATGGGGTGCGCGGGAGCGGGCCCGGGGTGCACCCCCGACAGCCGGTAGTGCGCTCCGTCGTAGTGCACGGACCGCTCGTGCGACCACATCAGCCGGATGATGTCGACCGCCTCGCTCAGCGCGCCCGCGGCCTCGCCGGGGGTCCGGTCGGGGCCGCCCATCGCGGTGATGGCGTCCCAGAACCCGCCCGCGCCCAGGCCGAGTTCGAAGCGCCCGCCGGAGAGCACATCGAGGCTCGCGGCGGTCTTGGCGAGCACGGCGGGCGGGCGCAGCGGCAGATTCGCCACGTCCGGGAAGACCCGGACCCGCTCGGTCCGCCCCAGGATCACGCCCATCAGGGCGAAGGTGTCCAGGAAGCGCCGCTGGTAGGGGTGGTCCTGGATCCCGACGAGATCGAGCCCCGCCCGGTCCGCGAACCGGGCCAGCGCGACGATGTCCTCCACCCGCTCCGCCTCGGGGGTGGGAAAGATCCCGAACTGCACGGGACGCCCGTAGTCAGTCATGTGATCGAGCCTAGATCCGGCCCGGCTGACACGGCGACCGGCGGCGGCCGTTCGGCGCCATGCGGTGCCCTGCGGTGGGGCGGCGCCGGACGTCCCTGTGCGTCGAACCTAGGCCGTTCGGTCGATGCTCCGACCTGACCGGACCCGGCCCCGCACACCGTCGCTTCCCCCGGCGATCGGCGTGCGGGGCCTTCATCCGTTCCGGGGGCGGGCGGCCCCGCCCGTTCAGCGGACGGCGTCCACCGTCGTGGCGGCGCGGCGGGTGAGGACCGAGGCGCGGATCTCCCCGGCCCGGACGGCCGTCGTGGACAGCAGGGTCGAGGTCAGGCCGTGGGTGTGCTCGGTACCGCCCTGGAGATAGATGTCGGCGCTGACGGTCGGCAGGGTCTCCACCCGGTGATCGCGGCCGACCCGCAGGGCGTCCTCGTCGTCGCGCAGGCACAGTTTGCCGATCTCGCCGAGGCGGTCGGCGATGCCCTGCGGCTGGTAGCCGGTGGCGTAGACGAGCAGATCGGCGTCGAGCACCTCGCGCTCGCCGGTCGGCAGGAACTCCACGGTGAGCTTGACGTCCTTCGACCCGGCGGTCACCTCGCGCAGCCGGGAGACGTTCATCATGCGCAGCCGCCGCTGTCCCTGGACCTGCTCCTGGTACATCTGGCGGGACAGGGCCTCGATCAAGTCCATGTCGACCACGGAGTAGTTGGTGCTGCGGTGATAGTCGTGCAGGGACTGCTTGACCTCGCGCGGTGCCTCGTAGAACAGGTCGACGGCCTCGGGGTCGAAGATGCGGTTGGCGAACGGGCTGTCGTCGGCCGGGGTGTAGCCGTACTTGGCGAAGACGGAGCAGATCTCGGCGTCGGGGAAGTTGCGGTGCAGATAGTCGACCGCCTCGGCGGCGCTCTGTCCGGCGCCCAGGACGACGGCCCGGCGCACCGGGGTGCCGGAGCCCTTCAGTTCGTCCACGCGCGGCAGCAGTTCGCTGGTGTGCCAGACGCGTTCGGACCGTACGGCGTCGGGCGGCAGATGCGGTTCCAGGCCGGTGGCCACGCAGATGCCGCGGGTGCGGCGGACCGTGAGACCGCCGGGCTCGCGCGGATCGCGGCTGGTGACATCGAAGAAGCGGACCTCGCCGTCCTCGGTGACGGGTTGTACGGAGACCACCTCGGCGGAGTACTCCACCAGTCCCGCGACGCGGGCGGCGGCCCACTCGAAGTAGTCGTGGAACTCGATGCGCAGCGGGAAGAGGGTCTTCAGATTGAGGAAGTCGGCCAGCCTGCCACGGTCGCGCAGATAGCACAGGAAGCTGAAGTCGCTGGTCGGGTCGCGCATGGTGACCAGGTCCTTCAGGAACGACACCTGCATGGTGGCGTCGTCGATCAGCATGCCCCGGTGCCAGCCGAACCTCGGCTGCTTCTCCAGGAATCCGACCCGCAGCGGGTCCGTCCCCGAGGACGCCGGAGGTTCCTGGAGCGCTATCGCGAGGGCGAGGTTGGACGGGCCGAAGCCGATACCCAGAACGTCGTAGATAAAATCCGGACCACTTCGCAGCGCCGCCACAGCGTCATCGCCTCCCAATCAGGGGTCGCCACACCCACGGGCATGAGGGTGCGGCTCCCAAACAGGCTCATGCTAGATAAGGTTAGCCTTACCTAGCAATGCCTTCCGGGGTGATGTGCGCCCCCTCGTGGTGCCGGCCCATCGGAATGACCATCGGCGTACGGCTCACCGGATCCTCGCCGACCACACAGCGCAGGCCGAAGACCTCCTCGACCATGGCCGCAGTGACCACGTCGGCCGGGGTGCCCTGACCGGCGATCCGGCCCTGCTTCATCGCCACGATGTGATCCGCGTAACGGCACGCCTGGTTGAGATCGTGCAACACCATGACGACCGTGCGGCCCTGATGCCGGTTCAGGTCGGTGATCAGATCGAGGACGTCGATCTGGTGCGCGAGGTCGAGATACGTCGTCGGCTCGTCCAGCAGCATCACGGGGGTGCCCTGGGCCACCGCCATGGCGATCCAGGCGCGCTGGCGCTGGCCGCCGGAGAGTTCGTCCACGGCCCGGTGCGCGAGGTCGGTGAGGGCGGTCGCCCGCAGCGCCTCGTGCACGGCGTCCTCGTCGGCGGCCGACCACTGCCGCCACCAGGTCTGGTGCGGTGAACGGCCGCGCCCCACCAGGTCGATGACGGTCAGCCCCTCGGGCGCGACCGGCGTCTGCGGCAGGATGCCGAGCCGCTGCGCGAGCACCCGGGTGGGGATCGAGCGCACCGAGCGCCCGTCGAGGTGCACGGCCCCGGACTTGGGGACCAGCAGCCGGGCCAGCGCGCGCAACAGAGTGGACTTGCCACAGGCGTTGGCGCCGACGATCGCGGTGATCCGGCCGGGCGGTATCGCGAGGTCGAGCCCGTCCACGACGATCCGGTCGTCGTAGGCGAGGCGCAGCGCCTCGGCCCGGAGATCGGGCCCGGCGGCCCGGCCGTTGGACGGCTGAGGGGCCTTCTCGTGGGTCTGGACGGGAGTTTGGGCGTTCGCGTCGGGGTGGGCGTGGGGGTCGGGGTGGGCCCGGGCGTCGGGTTGAGCGCTGGGTTGAGCCTGCGCGTCGGGTTGGGCATTGGGTTCAGCCTGCGCCGGGATTGGGGCCTCGCTCCGGGCCTGCGTCTCGGCGTGCGGGTGAACCTGGGGTGCGCGGGCGGCGCCCGCCTGTGCCTCGGGCGACCGGCCGGCGTCCTCCGCCCGCCCCTGGCCCGCCGGGGGGCCGTCAGCGGGCCCCTCCGGGGGACGAGCATCCTGGGCCGACGCCTCAGCCGACCCGTCCTGCAGACGAGCACCCTGCGCCGACACCCCCGCCGGACGGACTCCCTCCGCCGACACCCCCGCCAACCCGCCCCGCAGACGAGCACCCTCCGCCGGACGCGCGCCCTCCGGCAAGCGAGCGCCATCCCCGGCCCGCCCCTCGCCCACCCCGGCGCCCTCGGGCAACCCCGGGAGGCCGTCAGCCGCCCCCTCCGGAGGACGAGCACCCAGGTCCGACGCCTCCACCGACCCGTCCTGCGGACGAGCACCCTGCGCCGACACCCCCGCCGGACGGACTCCCTCCGCCGACACCCCCGCCAATCCGCCCCCCGGACGAGCACCCTCCGCCGGACGCGCGCCCTCCGCCGCAAGCCCCCCCTCCGGCAAGCGAGCGGCATCCGCGGCATCCCCCGCCCGCCCCCCGCCCGCCCCGGCGTCCTCGGGCGACCCCTTGTGCAGGTCATGGCCCCCGGTAGGGCCCTGGTACGTCGATGACACGTCTTCAGCCTCCTGAACCCGCGCGGTTGGCGCGGACGAGCAGCCACAGCAGTACGGGGGCGCCCAGCACGCCCGTGACGACCCCGACCGGCAGTTCCGTGTCCGGGATGAGTTTGCGGGCGATCAGGTCGGACACCAGCACCATGAGCGCGCCGGTCAGACCCGCGGCCACGGGTGGGGGTACGGCGGTGCCGGTCAGGCGCTGGGCGACCTGGGGTGCGGCGAGGGCGACGAACGCGATCGGCCCGGCGGTCGCGGTGCCGAAGGCGACCAGCCCCACGGAGATGAGCAGTACGGCGACCCGTACGGTCTGCACCCGGGTGCCCAGGCCCCGGGCGACGTCGTCGCCGAGTTGCAGGGTGCGCAGTTGGTGGCCGAACAGCAGGGCCGCCGGGATCAGGACGGCCATGGCGAGCGCGAGCGGGGCGATCTGGTCCCAGGTGCGGCCGTTGAGGTTGCCGACCAGCCAGCCGAGCGCGGCCTGGGCCTGGAAGCGCTGGCCGTTGGCCATGAGGTAGTCGGTGCAGCTGGTGCAGATCCAGGCGATGCCGACGCCGACGAGGACGATGCGGTAGCCGGTGGTGCCGCGTTTCCAGGCCAGGACGTACACCAGGGCCGCCGCGGTCAGCGCCCCGGCCAGGCCGAGGCCCTGGGTGCCGAGGCCGCCGTCCCAGCCGAGCACGATGCCCGCGACCACGGCCGTCCCGGCGCCCTGGGTGATGCCCATCATGTCGGGGCTGGCCAGCGGGTTGAGGGTCATGGTCTGGAGGAGCGCGCCGGAGACCCCGAAGGCGATCCCGACGAGCAGTCCGGCCAGGGCGCGCGGCAGCCGCAGTTCGTGCACGATCAGCTCGGTGCCGGGGTCACCGCCCCCGAAGAGGGCCCGCACGACCTCGCCGAGCGACAGCGAGATGTCCCCGACGGACACCACGACACAGAACGCGAGGAAGGTGAGCGCCGCCAGCGCCAGGCACACGGCGGCCATCCTGAGCCGCAGGACGCCGGAGACGGGCGGGAACGGCAGCCGGAAGGTGACCCGGTCCGCAGAGCGCCGGGGCCGGTCAGGGGCGGCGGTGTCCTGGTGGCCCGGCGGCGGCACGAGTTCGGTCTTCATGGGGTCACCGCTTCACGGGGTTCGGCCGGAGGGGGGCTCTGGTGATGGTTCCCGGTCGCCGGGGACGCGGGCGGGAAGGAAGTACGCGCCGAGCGACTCACGGGTGACCGGACACCCGCCACGCCCCATGCCGCAGACACACCGGGCCCGGCCACACCCCCCGTCACAGCCCCCGCCCTCACAGCTCCGCCAATCGCCGGCGGCGGACCATCGCGATGAAGAACGGGCCGCCGATGAAGGCGACGAGGATGCCGGCCTGGACTTCGATGGGGCGGGCGATCAGGCGGCCGACGATGTCGGCGGAGAGCAGCAGACAGGGAGCGAGGATCGCCGAGAGGAACAGGATCCAGCGCTGGTCGGGGCCGATGCGGGCGTACTGGGTGAGGACGCGGGCGATGTGCGGGACGACCAGGCCGACGAAGACCACCGGGCCGATGACGGCGACCGCCCCTCCGGTGAGAAGGGTCACAGCGATCACGCCCTGGACGCGGATCAGCCCGATCTTCAGGCCGAGGGACTTCGCCACGTCGTCGCCGAGGGCGAGGCTGTTGAGGGCGGGCGCGCAGGCGATGGCGAACAGGGCGCCGACGCACAGGAACGGCAGGACCCGGATCAGCACCTCCTCGTTCTGGTTGGCCAGGGAGCCCGCCGACCAGAACCGGTAGCGGTTGAGCGCGTCGGGGTCGGTGAGCGCGATGGCGCTGGTCAGCGAGAACAGCAGGGATGTCATCGCGACGCCCGCGAGGGCGAGTTTGACCGGCGTGCTGCCCGAGCGGCCGAGGCCGCCGAGGAAGTAGACCAGCACGCTCGCGGCCATCGCCCCACCGAACGCGAACCAGATGTAGCCGTAGAGCGAGCTGACACCGATGACGCCGACCGCAAGGACGACGGCGAAGGCGGCGCCCGCGCTCACCCCGAGAATGCCGGGGTCGGCCAGCGGATTGCGGGTCAGGGCCTGCATGAGCGCGCCGGACAGTCCGAGCGCGGCGCCGGTCGACAGGCCGAGCAGGGTGCGCGGCAGCCGGACGTTCCAGATGACCGTGTCGATACGGGCGCTGGGCGCGTCGCCGAGCAAGGTGTGCACGACCTGGTCGAGCGGCACGCTGAGCGCGCCGAACGCCATCGAGAGCGCGCAGAGCACGAGCAGCGCCGCGCCCGAGGAGGCGAGCAAAAGTACTGCGCGGGGGCCTTTCGCCGCCCGGACCGCTGAGGTCCCCACGTGAACTTCCTTTGATGAGGCTTACCTTAACTGTAGGGGGAGAACCACAGGACGAGAACTCCAGGACGTGCCCGCCCGCACCCCCGCCCCGAGGGTGACCACGATGGACACCCCTGGGAATTAGGTAACCCTTACCTTAGTATGTCGGCGATCCCCGGCCCAGGGCCGGGAACGACCTGCTGGGGAGGCACGCGGCCGTGTGCGGTTCCGAGGAAGTACTGACCTACTGGCGGCGGTTGCTCACCCCGCTCCCGCTGGAGATCTCTCTCCCCGCGGACCGGCCCCATCCGCCGGAGCCCGGAGCGGAGCGGGAGACCCGGACTCTGACCGGTCTCCCGGCCGCCCCCGATCCACAGCTCTTCGCGGCCTTCCTGGCCCTGCTGCACCACTACAGCGGCGCCACGGACCTCACGGTCGGCCACGACGGGCTGCCGGTGCGGGTGTCCCTTGAGCACGAGCCGGACTTCGCCGAACTGACACTGCGCGCGGCCCAGGTCTGGGAGGACGCGCAGAGCCACCGGGTCCCGGTCGAGTTGCTGGTCGACGAGTTGCGCCCGGCCCCCACCCGGGGCGGCGGCCTCTTCTGCAACACCGCGTTCTCCACCGCCGCCCGGCCCGTGGGCGAACTGCCCGGCCCGGTCGACCTGCATCTCGACGTCCGGGACGGCACGGCCCGGCTCCGCTACGCCCCCGCCCTGCTGGACGCGGCCACCGCCGACCGGATCCTCGCCCACTACCGCACGCTGCTCACGGACGCCGTGGCCCGTCCGGACACCCCCGTCGCCCGGCTCGCCCTGATGACCGAGGACGAGCACCGGCAGGTCGTCCACGGCTGGAACGACACCGGGCACACCGTCCCGGCCCTGACCTGGCCCGCGTTCTTCGCCGAGCAGGTCCGCGCCCGCCCCGACGCCGTGGCCCTGGTCTTCGAGGACGAGGAGCTGACGTACGCCGAGCTGGACGCGCGCGCCAACCGGCTCGCGCACGCCCTGCTCGCGCGCGGCGCCGGACCCGAGCGCATCGTCGCCCTGGCGCTGCCGCGCTCCATCGAGCTGATCGTCGCCGAGGTCGCCGTGCTGAAGTCGGGCGCGGCCTATCTGCCCGTCGACCACGACTACCCGGCCGACCGGATCGCCTACATGCTCGGCGACGCCCGCCCCAGCTGCATGGTCACCACGGCGGAGACCGCCCGCGACCTGCCGGAGCAGGACGGCATGTCCGTCCTGGAGCTGGACTCCCCCGGTGCGGCGGCCGATCTGGCGGCCCGTCCCGCCCACGACCCCACCGACACCGACCGGGGCACCCCCCTCACGGTCCTGAACGCCGCCTACGTCATCTACACCTCCGGCTCGACCGGCCGCCCCAAGGGGGTCGTCCTCGCGCACACCGGGGTGGCGAAACTCCTGGCCACCCAGGTGGAGCGGTTCGGGATCGGCGCGCACAGCCGGGTCCTGCAATTCGCGTCGCCCAGTTTCGACGTGGCGTTCTGGGATCTGTGCCTGGGGCTGCTGTCGGGCGGCCGGCTGGTCGTCGTACCGGCCGAGCGGCGGGTGCCCGGGGCGCCGCTCGCCGACTACGCGCACGCGCACGGCATCACCTTCATGATCCTGCCGCCCGCGCTGCTCGCCGCTCTCCCGGACGATGTCCGCCTCCCGCCGGAGGCCACCCTGCTGGCCGGGACCGAGCGGGTGTCGCCGGAGCTGGTGGGGCGGTACGCGCGCGGGCGGATGATGTTCAACGCGTACGGGCCGACCGAGGCGACCACCAACTCGACCCTCGGCCGGTGCGACCCGGACACCCCGGCTGGCGCGATCGTGCCGATCGGGGTCGCCGACCCCGGCACCCGCGCGTACGTCCTGGACGCCTTCCTGCGGCCGGTGCCCGCCGGGGTGACGGGTGAGCTGTATCTCGGTGGCGCCGGGCTGGCCCGGGGCTATCTCGGCCGACCGGGCCTGACCGCCGAGCGGTTCGTCGCCGACCCGTTCGGCGCCCCCGGCGAGCGGCTGTACCGCACCGGCGACCTGGTGCGCCGGCGCGCGGACGGGCGGCTGGACTTCCTGGGCCGGGCGGACACGCAGGTCAAGATCCGGGGCTTCCGGATCGAGCCGGGCGAGATCGAGTCGGTGCTGCGCGGCCATGCGGCCGTCGACCAGGTCACCGTCGTCGCCCGCGAGGACCGCCCCGGCGACCGCCGCCTCGCCGCCTATGTCGTGCCCGCCCTGGACGCCCCGCGCGAGGACTCCTCCACCGCCCGCGTCGAGGAGTGGAAGGAACTGCACGAACTCCTCTACAGCGCCGCCGGTTCGGACAGCTTCCGGGAGAACTTCGCGGGCTGGAACAGCATGTACGACGGCACGCCCATCCCCGTCGAGGAGATGCGCGAGTGGCGTGCGGCGACGGTGGACCGTATCCGTGGGTCCGGTCCGGCGCGCCGGGTGCTGGAGATAGGCGTCGGCAGCGGGCTGATCCTGTCCCGGCTGGCCCCGGACTGCGAGTCGTACTGGGGCACCGACCTGTCCCAGCGGGCCGTCGACGCCCTGCGGGCCCAGGTCGCCGCCGATCCGGATCTCGCGGGCCGGGTCGAACTGCGCGCCCGCCCCGCCCATGACACCGAGGGCCTGCCCGCCGGGCACTTCGACACGGTCGTCATCAACTCCGTCGCCCAGTACTTCCCCTCCGCCGACTACCTCGTGGACGTCGTGCGCAAGGCCGCCGCGCTGCTCGCCCCCGGCGGCCGGATCTTCCTCGGCGACCTGCGCAATCTGCGGCTGCTGCGCACCCTGCGGGCCGCAGTGGAGACCCGCAGGACGGACGAAGTCCACGACGGGAGCGACGGCAGCGACGACAAGGGCGCGTTGCGGGCGGCCGTGGAGCGGTCCGTGCGCTGGGAGGGCGAACTCCTCCTCGACCCCGACCTCTTCGCGTCCCTCGACGGCTTCACGGCCGACATCCGGATCAAGCGGGCGGCCCATCACAACGAGCTGAGCCGCTACCGGTACGACGTCGTCCTGCGGCCCGCCGAGCCGGTGCGGGGCGACGCCGCCGGGCCCGGCCACGAACGCCCGGCGGCCCACGCTCCGGACGAGACCGAGGTCCACTGGTCCGCGACCGGCGGCCTGCCCGGCCTCGCCGACCTGCTGACCGCCCGTCCCCGGCGCCTGCGCCTCACCGGCATCCCCAACGCCCGTCTCACCGACGACCTCGCCGATCTGCGGCGGCTTGAGGGCCGCGGCCACGAGGCGGCGCCCGGCGCCGACCCCGAGGACGTGCACGCCCTCGCCGGGGAGCACGGCTACCACGCGGCGCTGACCTGGACCGGCGGCGCCGACGACGGCTCCTTCGACGCCCTGCTCGCCCTGGACGCCCCGCCGGCCGGCGCCTACCGGCCCTCCGGTGTCTTCCCGCACGCCAACCGTCCCGCGCCCTTCCGGGACCCGGCCGCCCTGATGCGGACCCTGCGCGCACACGCGGCGGAGTGGCTGCCGGACCACATGGTGCCGTCGGCGTTCGTGCCGCTGCACGCGCTGCCCGTCACCCCCAGCGGCAAGATCGACGCCCACGCGCTGCCCGCGCCCGACTACGCGGCGCTCAGCTCCGGCCGTCCCCCGCGCACCCCCCGCGAGAAGCTGCTGTGCGCGCTGTACGCCGAGGTGCTGCGGCTGGACTCGGTGACCGCCGAGGACGACTTCCTCGCCCTCGGCGGCGACAGCATCAGCGCGATCCAGCTCCTCATCCGGGCCCGTGAATCGGGCCTGCGGCTGACCGCCCGGGACGTGTTCCGGCACCGCACGGCCGAGGCCCTGGCCCGGGCCGCCACGGACCGTACGGAGGAGCAGGCGCCCGGCGCCGACCAGCCGCTGATCGCGCTCGGCGCGGCCGAACTCGCCGAGATCCAGGGCAGCCGCCCGCTCGCCGTCGCCGAACTGCTGCCGCTCACCCCGCTCCAGCAGGGCTTCTACTTCCACGCCCTGACCGGCGCCGACGCCTATGTCGTCCAGCAGGTCCTGGACCTGGCGGGCCCGGTCGACGGCCCGGCCCTGCGCCTAGCGGCCCAGCGGCTGCTGGACCGGCACGCACCCCTGCGCGCCGCCTTCCGCGCCCGCCCCGACGGCACGCCGGTCCAGATCATCACCGAAGGCGCCGAACTCCCCTGGCGCGAGGTCGACCTGTCGACCCGGGACGACGCCCTGCGGCCCGCCCTGAGCGAGGCCGTCGCGGCGGAGGAACGCGCGGCGGGCTTCGACCTGAGCGCGCCTCCGCTGCTGCGCTGCACCCTGGTCCGGCTGGACGCGGGCCACAGCCGGCTGGTGCTGACCTTCCATCACATCGTGGCCGACGGCTGGTCGTTGCCGGTGCTGCACCGCGAGCTGATGGCCTGCTACGGCACGGACGCCCCCGCGCTGGCGCCCGTCACGCCGTACCGCGACTTCCTGCGCCGCCTGGGGACCCGGCAGACGCAGGGCGAGGACGCGGCGCACGCCGTGTGGCGCACCGCGCTGGCCGGGCTGGACGAGCCGACCCGGCTGGTGGACACCCCCACCGACATCCCCGCCAACACCCCCGCCGACGGGACCGCCGTCCGTCCGGCGCAGGTCAGGGTGGAGCTGGACGAGGAGATCACCGCCCGGCTCGCCGAGCGGGCCCGCGCGCACGGGGTCACCCTCGGCACGGTCGTGCAGACGGCCTGGGGGCTGCTGCTCGGGCGGCTGACGGGCCGTGACGACGTGGTGTTCGGTACGACGGTGTCCGGCCGGGACAGCGAGGTGGACGGCATCGCCGCGATGGTGGGCCTGTTCATCAACACCCTGCCGACCCGCTTCCGCTGGACGCCCGCCACCCCGCTCGCCGAACTGCTGACCAGGCTCCAGGAGGAGCAGGCCCGGCTGCTGGACCACCAGCATCTGGGGCTGGCGGAGATCCAGCGGCTGTCGGGCCACGCGGGCCGGGGCGAACTCTTCGACACCCTCGTGGTGTTCGAGAACTATCCCGCCGCGACCGGCCTCACGGACCCGGCGGGCCGGATCCGGATCACCGGCGACACCTTCCACGACACCGTGCACTATCCCCTCGCCCTGGTCGTCAGGCCCGGCCGCCGCCTCGATCTGCGGCTCAAGCACCACACGGACCGCGTCGACGGTGACACCGCCCGCGCGCTCGGTGACCGGCTGACCCGGATCCTGGCGGCCATCGCCGCCGACCCGTCCCGCACCGCCGCCTCGATCGACCTGCTCACCCCCGACGAGGCGCTCACCGCGCATCCGGCGGGCGAGGACCGCCCGGTCCCGGAGACCACCCTGGCCGAGGCGTTCGCGGCCCAGGTCGCCCGCACCCCGGACGCCCTCGCCGTCGTCCACGCCGGTCAGCGGCTCACGTACGCCGAACTCGACGCCCGCGCCGGGCAACTCGCGGACCGGCTGCGCGCGCGGGGCACGGGTCCCGGCGCCTTCGTCGGCGTCGCCGTGCCGCGTTCGGCGGAGCTGATGGTCGCCCTGCTGGGCGTGCTCAGGTCCGGGGCGGCCTATCTGCCGCTCGACCTGGACTACCCGGCGGACCGGGTGGCCCACATGCTCGCCGACTCGGGGGCCCGCACGGTCATCGCGCTCGGCGACAGCGCGCACCGGCTGCCCATGTCACCGGACACGGCCGTCCTGCTGCTCGACGGGGAGGACCACGGGCCCCGGCCCATACCGCTGCGCCCCACCCGCACCACCCACCCCGACGACCCCGCCTACCTCATCTACACCTCCGGCTCCACCGGCCGCCCCAAGGGCGTGATCGTCACCCACCGGGCGATCGGCAACCGGCTGGCGTGGATGCAGGGCGCGTACGGGCTGCGCGGGGACGACCGGGTGCTCCAGAAGACACCGTCCAGTTTCGATGTCTCCGTCTGGGAGTTCTTCTGGCCGCTCCTGGAGGGCGCCGCCGTGGTCCTCGCCCGTCCCGACGGCCACCGGGACCCGGCGTATCTCGCCGAGTTGGTCCGGCGCGAGCGGATCACCACCCTGCACTTCGTGCCGTCGATGCTGGAGGCGTTCCTCCAGCACGACGAGGTGCGTGCCGACCCGGCCTGGGCGGCGTCGCTGCGCCGGGTGTTCAGCAGCGGCGAGGCGCTGCCCACGGGCGCCGCGCGGCGCTGGCGGGAACTGACCGGCGTACCGCTGCACAACCTGTACGGCCCGACCGAGGCGGCCGTCGATGTCACCTTCCACCCCTACGACCCGGAGGACGGGGAGCAGGGCACGTCGGTGGCGATCGGGCGGCCGGTGTGGAACACCGGGCTGCGGGTGCTCGACTCCTGCCTGCGGCCGGTGCCCGACGGGGTGCCCGGTGAGCTGTATCTGACGGGTGTGCAGCTGGCGCGGGGCTATCACGCGCGGGCGGCGCTGACCGCCGAGCGGTTCACGGCCGACCCGTACGGCCCGCGCGGCGGGCGGATGTACCGGACCGGGGACCTGGTGCGGCGCCGGGCGGACGGGGTGATCGAGTATCTGGGCCGCACCGACCGGCAGGTCAAGCTGCGCGGCAACCGGATCGAGCCCGGCGAGATCGAGGCCGCGCTGACCGGGCTGCCCCAGGTCGCGCAGGCGGCGGTCACCGTACGGGACGACACGCTCGTGGCGTATCTGGTGCTGTCCGTGCCCACAGAAGCGACGGAGCTGCGCGAGGCGCTCACGGACCGGCTGCCCGCGCCCATGGTGCCCGGCGCGTGGGTGGTGCTCGACGCGCTGCCGCTCACTCCGAGCGGCAAGCTGGACCGGGCCGCACTGCCCGCGCCGCAGGCCGTACGGGCCGCCGCGCGCGCCCCGCAGAGCCCGCGTGAGCAGGTGCTGACGGAGATCTTCGGTGCCGTCCTCAAGCTCCCGGACATCGGGGCCGACGACGACTTCTTCCTGCTCGGCGGCGACAGCATCAGCTCGATCGCGGTGTCCAGCCGGGCCCGCCGGGCGGGTCTCGCGGTCGATCCGCGCGATGTCTTCGAGCACCGCACCCCCGCCGCCCTCGCGACGGCCGCCGCCGTCACCGAGGAGAGCGCCGCCCCCGCTTCCGAGTTCGCGCTCAGCGACGAGGAGCGCGGGCGCGTCGAGCGGCTGGCGCCCGGCCGGATCGAGGACGTGTGGCCGCTCGCGCCCCTCCAGGAGGGGCTGTTCTTCCACTCCACGTACGACGACGGGGCGCTCGACGTCTACACGGTCCACGAGTCGTTCGACTTCGCCGAACCGGTGGACACCGGGCGGCTGCTGGCGGCGACCCGCACCCTGCTGGAGCGTCATCCGAGCCTGCGGGCCGGGTTCACCAGCGAGGGGCTGCGCCAGCCGGTGCAGTTCATCGTGGCCGGGGACGGCGCCGAGATCCCGCTGACCGAGGCGGATCTGTCGGGCCTCGCCCCCGACGAGCAGGACCGGCGGCTGCGGGAACTGCTGGACGAGGAGCGCTCCCGCCGCTTCGACCTGTCCCGTCCGCTGCTGTTCCGGATGCTGCTGGTGCGGCTCGGTGCCGGGCGCGGCGACCGGCTGGTGATCGGCCGTCATCTGATCCTGTGGGACGGCTGGTCGGCCTGGCTGTTCCTGGACCAGCTCTTCGCGCTGTACGAGAGCGGCGGTGACCCGGCGGGGCTCGCGCAGCCCGGCGCGTACCGGGACTATCTGAGCTGGCTGGAGCGGCAGGACGACGGGTCGGCGAGGCGGGCGTGGAGTGCGGCGCTGGCCGGTTTCGAGGAACCGACGCTGCTGGTTCCGGCGGTGCAGGACCGGGGGCTGGAACCGGTGATCCCGGTCCAGCTGGACGCGGTGCTCGACGCGTCGGTGGCCGGGCGGCTGCGGGAGACCGCACGGCGGCACGGGCTGACCCTCAACACCGTGCTCAATGCGGCCTGGGGGCTGGTGCTGGCGGGGGTGACGGGCCGGACCGACATCGCGTTCGGTACGACCGTCGCGGGCCGGCCGAGCGAGGTGCCGGACGTCGAGAACGTCATCGGCATGTTCCTCAACACCGTCCCCGCCCGGATCGCCTTCGACCCGCGCGAGCCCGTGCTGGAGCTGCTGCGGCGGGTGCAGGGCGAGCGGCTCGCGGTGATGCCGTACGAGCATCTGGGGCTCGGGGTGCTCCAGGCCCAGACCGGGCACCGGCGGCTGTTCGACACGCTGTTCGTGCTGCGCAACGCCGACAGCGACGAGCGGCTCGCGGAGCTGCGGGAGCGGCACGGGGCCAGGGCCGTGGCCAATGTGGACGCCACGCACTACCCGGCGAACCTGGTGATCACGCCGGGCGAGCGGGTCCGGGTGACCCTCGCCTACCGGCCGGACCTGCTGGAGGGGCCGTACGCCGGGGCGCTCCTGGACCGGTTCGTGCTGCTGGTCGGGCGGCTGGTCGCCGATCCGTCGGCCGCCGTCGGGTCGCTGGACGCGCTGCTGCCCGCCGAGGCCGCCGCGCTGGCCCGCGAGGACGCCGGGCAGCGGCAGCCGGTGCCGCACGAGACGGTCGCCGATCTGCTGGCGGCGCAGGCGGCCCGGACGCCCGACGCGACGGCGCTGGTGTTCGGGGCGCGGACGGTGACGTACGCCGAACTCGACGCGGCCTGCAACCGGATGGCGCGGCTGCTGATCGCGCGGGGGGCCGGGCCGGAGCGGGTGGTGGCGCTGGGGCTGCCGAGGTCGATCGACATGGTGGTGGCGCTGTTCGCGGTGCTGCGCACCGGGGCCGCGTATCTGCCGCTGGAGCTGGACCATCCGGCCGAGCGGCTGTCGGCCACGCTGGCCGACGCCCGTCCGCTGCTCCTGCTGTCGACGGCGGCCGTGTCGCGCACGCTGACCGGGGACACGCCGAGGGTGCTGCTGGACGACGCGGAGGTGACGGCCGAGCTGGCGGGGCTGTCGGCGGCGGCCGTGGAGGTGTCGTTCAGCCTGGACCACCCGGCGTACGTGATCTACACGTCCGGTTCCACGGGCCGTCCCAAGGGTGTGGTGACGCCGTACGCCGGGCTGACGAACATGCAGCTGAACCACCAGAAGGAGATCTTCGCCCCGGCGATCGCGGCGGCGGGCGGGCGGCGGCTGCGGATCGCGCACACCGTGTCGTTCGCGTTCGACATGTCGTGGGAGGAGCTGCTGTGGCTGGTCGAGGGCCACGAGGTGCACATCTGTGACGAGGAGCTGCGGCGGGACGCGACCGCGCTGGTGGCGTACTGCGAGGAGCACCGCGTCGACGTGGTGAACGTGACACCGACGTACGCCCATCTCCTCATCGAGGAGGGCCTGCTGGAGGGGCACCGGCCGCCGCTGGTGCTGCTGGGCGGCGAGGCGGTCACCGAGACGGTGTGGAACACCCTGCGGGACACCGAGGGGACGTACGGCTACAACCTGTACGGGCCGACCGAGTACACGATCAACACCCTCGGCGGCGGCACCGACGACAGTGCCACGCCGACCGTGGGGCGGCCCATCCGGGCCACCCGGGCGCGGATCCTGGACGCCTGGCTGCGGCCGGTGCCGGACGGGGTGGCGGGTGAGCTGTACATCGCGGGTGTGGGTCTGGCGCGCGGCTATCTGGAGCGGCCGGGGCTGACCGGCGAGCGGTTCGTGGCCGATCCGTACGGGCTGCGCGGTGAGCGGATGTACCGCACGGGCGACCTGGTGCGGCGGCGGCCGGACGGCAATCTGGACTTCTTGGGCCGCACCGACGACCAGGTGAAGATCCGTGGGTACCGGGTGGAGCTGGGCGAGATCGAGACGGTCCTGGCGCAGCACCCGGAGGTGTCCCAGGCGGCCGTGCTCGCCCGTGACGACACGGCGGCGCCCGGCACCCAGCGGCTGATCGGGTATGTCGTGCCCGCCGAGCCGGACGCCGAGGCCCGCCGGGCGGCCGAGCGGGACCAGATCGGGGAGTGGCGGGACATCTACTCCGCCGAGTACAGCGAGATCGGCACCGCCCTGTTCACGGAGGACTTCGCGGGCTGGGACAGCTCCTACGACGGTGCGCCGATCCCGGTGGAGCACATGCGGGAGTGGCGCGAGGCGACCATCGAGCGGATCGGCGAGCTGCGGCCCCGCCGGGTGCTGGAGATCGGCGTCGGCTCGGGGCTGCTGCTGTCCCGGCTGGCCCCGGACGCCGAGGCGTACTGGGCGACGGACTTCGCCGCCCCGGTGATCGCCAAGCTGAGCGCGGAGATCCAGGCGGACGCGGAGCTGGCGGCCAGGGTGGAACTGCGCTGCCAGGGCGCCGAGGTGACCGACGGACTGCCGTCCGGGTACTTCGACACCGTCGTCATCAACTCGGTCATCCAGTACTTCCCCAGCCTGGAGCATCTGCGCCAGGTGATCCGGGGTGCGCTGGGCCTGCTCGCGCCGGGCGGCGCCCTGTTCCTCGGGGACGTGCGCGATCTGCGGCAGGCCCGGGTCTTCCAGACCGGCATCCAGCGCGCCCGCGCGGGCACCGGCACCGACCGGGAGGCGCTGCGCCGGGCGGTGGACCGTGGCCTGGCCCTGGAGAAGGAACTCCTGGTCGACCCCGACTGGTTCGCCACCCTCGGGGTGGGCGTCGAACTGCGCACCAAGGATGGGCGGCACCACAACGAGCTGACCCGCTACCGGTACGACGTCGTGCTGTACGCCGACCCGGCGGACGCCGTGGAGGTCGCGGACGCCCCCGAACTGCCCTGGAGCGCCGAGCTGTCCGGCCGGCTGGACGGCACCGGCCCGCTGCGGGTGCGCCGCATCCCGGACGCGCGCACCGCCGCCGACCTCGCGGAGCTGCGGGCGCTGGACTCCGGCCCGGTGCCGGAGGCGGGCGTGGAGCCGGACGACGTACGGCGGCTGGCGGCGGAGCGCGGATACCGGGCGCTGACCACCTGGTCGGACGAGCCCGGGTTCTTCGACGCGGTGTTCGTCCCGGCGGACCGGCCCGGCCGGACGTCCGGCCTGCACCGGGCCCGGCCCCAGCGGGGTGAGGAGCCGTACGCGAACACGCCGACGGCCTCGCGCGGGGACAGCGCGCTCATCCGGCGGCTGCGGGACGACCTGGGGCGGCGGCTGCCCGGCTACATGGTCCCGGCGGCGTTCGTGGTGCTGCCGGGGCTGCCGATGAACGACAACGGCAAGCTCGACGCCCGTGCGCTGCCCGACGCCGAACCGGCGGTGGCGCTGTCGGCGGGGCGCGGACCGCGCACGCCCGTCGAGGAGGTGCTGTGCCGGCTCTTCGCGGAGGTGCTGGGGCTGCCCCGCACGGGCGCGGAGGACAACTTCTTCGACCTGGGCGGTCATTCGCTGCTCGCGACCCGGCTGATCAGCCGGGCCCGGACCGAGCTGGGCGCCGAACTGGCGATCCGTGATCTGTTCGAGGCGCCGACGCCGGAGGCGCTGGCGCTGCGCGCGGAGAGCGGCCGTCCCGCGCGTCCGGCGCTGGTGGCGGTCGAACGGCCCGCCCGCGTCCCGCTGTCGGCGGCGCAGCGGCGGCTGTGGCTGGTGGAGCGGATCGACGGCGGCGGGGCCGCGTACAACTTCCCGCTGGTGGTGCGGCTGCGCGGGCGTCTCGACGTCGACGCGCTGCGGGCGGCGCTCACGGATGTCGCCGACCGTCACGAGGCGTTGCGGACGCGGTTCCCGGAGGAGGACGGCGAGCCGTACCAGTGGATCGCGCGGCCGGGCGAGGCCGCCCCGGAGTTCCGGGTCGTGGACTGCGCCGAGGCGGAGCTGGCCGGGCTGATCGAGGCGGCCCAGCGGCGGCCCTTCGATCTGAGCGCCGAACTTCCGGTGCGGGCCGAGGTGTTCCGGCTGGGCGCACAGGACCAGGTGGTGGCGCTGGTGCTGCATCACATCGCCACCGACGAGTGGTCGGACCGGCCGTTCCTCACCGACCTCGGCGCCGCCTACGCGGCCCGCCGGGCGGGCCGGACGCCCGGGTGGGCGGCGCTGCCCGTGCAGTACGCCGACTACACGCTGTGGCAGGAGACGCTGCTCGGCCAGGTCGGCGCGGAGCAGCTCGCCCACTGGACCGGCGTCCTGCGGGACCTGCCGGAGGAGCTGGCGCTGCCCGCCGACCGGGCCCGTCCCGAGCGGCCCACCGGGCGCGGCGGGAAGGTCCGGCTGGAGCTGGACGCGGAGGTCGCGGCGGCGCTCCGTGAGCTGTCCTCGGCCACCGGCACCAGCATGTTCATGGTGTTCCAGGCGGCCACGGCGGCGCTGCTGCACCGGCTGGGCGCCGGGGACGACATCCCGCTCGGCTCGCCCATCGCGGGCCGTACGGACGACGCCCTGGACGAGCTGATCGGGTTCTTCGTCAACACGCTGGTGCTGCGCACCGATCTGTCCGGGGCGCCCTCGTTCCGGGGGCTGCTGGGGCGGGTGCGGGAAGCGGCGCTGGAGGCGTTCGAGCGGCAGGACCTGCCCTTCGACCAGGTGGTGGAGGCGGTCAATCCGCCCCGGGTGGCGGGCCGCAACCCGCTGTTCCAGGTCATGCTGGGCTACCACTGGCGGCCCGACGGCGACCCGGAGGTGCTGGGGCTGGACACCGAGTGGTTCGACATGGACACCGGGGCGGCCAAGTTCGACCTGCACTTCACCTTCGTCGACGAGGCGGGCCGGCTCACCCTGCTCCTGGAGTACGCGGCCGACCTCTACGACGCCCCGACGGCCCGGCGCACGGCCGACCGGCTCGCGCGGCTGCTGGCGCGGGTGGCCGCCGAACCGGACCGTCCGGTACGGGAGCTGGAGGTGCTGGACGCGGACGAGCGGGACGCGGTCCTGGCGCGCTGGAACGACACCGCCCGTGCCGTCCCGGACGTGACCCTGCCGGAGCTGTTCGCGGCGCAGGCGGCCCGTACGCCCGACGCCGTGGCGCTGGTGTCCGGCGCTCAGCGGCTGACGTACGCGGAGCTGGACGCGCGGGTGGAGCGGACCGCGCGGGTGCTCGCCGGGGCCGGGGTGCGGGCCGGGCGGACGGTGGCGGTGGCGCTGCCGCGTTCGGTGGACCTGGTGGTGGCGCTGCTGGCGGTGCACCGGGCGGGCGGCGCCTATCTGCCGCTCGATCCCGGCCTGCCGGACGAGCGCCGGGACCTGATGCTGGCGGAGGCCCGTCCGGTGTGCGTGGTGAGCGGGGCACTGCCCGAGGGACCGGAGGGCACGCTGCCGTCCTCGTACGATCCCGCGCAGCCCGCCTATGTGCTGTACACGTCCGGCTCGACGGGGCGCCCGAAGGGGGTGGTCGTGCCGCAGGAGGGCATCGTCAACCGGCTGCTGTGGATGCAGGACACCTATGGGCTCACGCCTGAGGACCGGGTGCTCCAGAAGACACCGGCCGGGTTCGATGTGTCGGTGTGGGAGTTCTTCTGGCCGCTGATCACCGGGGCGGCGCTGGTCGTCGCCCGGCCCGACGGCCACCGGGACCCGGCGTATCTGGCCGCGCTGATCCGGGAACAGGGCGTCACGACCGCGCACTTCGTGCCGTCGATGCTGCAGGCGTTCCTGGCGGAGGAGGCCGCCGCGCGGTGCACCGGGCTGCGCCGGGTGATGTGCAGCGGTGAGGCCCTGCCGGTGGCGGTGGCCCGGCGGTTCCACGAGGTGCTGCCCGCCGAACTGCACAACCTGTACGGGCCGACGGAGGCGTCCGTGGACGTCACGGCGATCGAGGTGGAGCGCGGGGCCGGGCGGGTGGTGATCGGCCGCCCGGTGTGGAACACGCGGGTGCTGGTGCTGGACGCGGCGCTGCGGCCGGTGCCGCCCGGGGTCGCCGGGGAGCTGTATCTGGCGGGCGTCCAGCTCGCGCGGGGCTATCTGGACCGGCCCGGGCTGACCGCCGAGCGGTTCGTCGCCGACCCGTACGGGCCGCCCGGGACCCGGATGTACCGCACCGGCGACCTGGCCCGCTGGACCGCCGGGGGCACGCTCGACTTCCTGGGCCGCACCGACGACCAGGTCAAGATCCGCGGGGTGCGGATCGAGCCCGGCGAGACCGCGGCCGTCCTCGCCCGGCACGAGGGCGTCGCCCACGCCGTGGTGGTCGCGCGCGAGGAGCGGCTGGTGGCGTATGTCGTCCCCGCCGCCGGGCAGGAGCCCGATCCGGTGGAGCTGCGCCGCCACACCGCCGCCGTGCTGCCCGAGCAACTGGTCCCGGCGGCCTTCGTCACCCTGGCGGCGCTGCCGCTCACCGCCAACGGCAAGCTGGACCGCCGGGCCCTGCCCGCCCCCGCGTTCACCGGGTCGGCGGCGAACGGGCCGCGCACCCCGCGCGAGGACATCCTGTCGGCCCTGTTCGAGGAGACCCTCGGCGTGGAGCGGGTCGGTGTGGACGACGACTTCTTCGCGCTCGGCGGTCATTCGCTGCTCGCGGTGCGGCTGGTCGCGGGCGTCCGGCGGGCCTTCGGATCGGAGGTGTCGCTGCGGACGGTCTTCGACGCGCCGACGGTGGCCGGGCTGGCGGAACGTCTCACCGAGGGCGGGTCCGGCACCCGTCCGGCGCCCTCGGTCCGAGTGCGGCCCGAGCTGCTGCCGCTGTCCTCCGCCCAGCAGCGGCTCTGGGTGCTCTACCAGCTGGAGGGGCCCAGCGCGACGTACAACATCCCCTCCGCGTTCCGGCTGACCGGCGCGCTGGACGTCGGGGCGCTGCGGGCGGCGGTGCGGGATCTGGCCGCCCGGCACGAGACGCTGCGGACGGTGTTCCCGGACGACGACGGCCGGGCCCGTCAGCTGGTGCTGCCCGAGGTGAGCGTCCCCTTCGAGGTGGCGGACGTGGCCGGGGAGCGGCTCGCGGAGCGGCTGGCCGAGGCCGGGGCGTACGGGTTCGCGCTGGATCGTGAACCCCCGCTGCGGGTGTATGTGTTCCGCACCGGTGAGCGGGACTGGACGCTGCTGATCCTGCTGCACCACATCGCCGGGGACGAGTGGTCGCAGGGGCCGCTGCACCGGGATCTGGCGCTGGCCTACGCGGCCCGGACGGCCGGGCGGGCGCCCGGGTGGGAGCCGCTGCCGGTCCAGTACGCCGACTACACGCTGTGGCAGCGGGAGGTGCTGGGCGACGAGTCGGACCCCGGGAGCCTGGCGGCCCGGCAGGTCGCTCACTGGCGGGGGGCGCTGGCGGGGCTGCCCGAGGAGCTGACGCTGCCGCTGGACCGGCCGCGCCCGTTGGAGGCGACCTACCGGGGCGGCGCGGCGGACCTGTCGCTGGACGCGGATCTCACGGCGGGTCTGGAGCGGCTGGCGCGCGACCACGGCGTGACGGTCTTCATGGTGCTCCAGAGCGCGGTGGCGGCGCTGCTGCACCGGCTGGGCGCCGGGGACGACATCCCGCTCGGCAGCCCGATCTCCGGCCGCACCGACGCCGCCCTGGAGGACCTGGTCGGGTTCTTCCTCAACACGCTCGTGCTGCGCACGGACGTCTCCGGCGATCCGGCTTTCCAGGAGCTGCTGGCCCGGGTGCGGGAAGCCGATCTGGCGGCGTTCGACCATCAGGACGTGCCGTTCGAACGGCTGGTGGAGGTCCTCAACCCGGCGCGCTCGCTGGCCCGGCATCCGCTGTTCCAGGTGATGGTGGTGTATCTGGCGGCCGGGGAGGGCGAGGCGGAGCTGCTGCCCGGGCTGCGGTCGGTGCGCGACGACGTGGGTCACACGACCGCCAAGTTCGATCTGTCCTTCGACTTCGTGGCGCGCGCCGACGGCGACGGCGTGGACGGGGTGCTGGAGTACAGCGCCGATCTGTTCGACCACGCCACGGCCCAGTCGTTCGCGGACCGGCTGCGCCGGATCCTGCGGGCGGTGACCGCCGACCCGGACGTGTCGCTGGGGCGGATCGACATCCTCGACGCCGAGGAGCGGCGGGAGCTGACCGCCGGGCTGCACGCCCGGCCCGCGCTCGCCGCGCCGACGACCGTGCCCGCGCTGTTCGAGGAGCGGGTGCGCCGCCATCCGGAGCTGCCCGCGGTCGCCTCGGACGGCCTGGAGCTGACCTTCGCCGAACTGGACGCGGAGGCCAACCGGCTGGCCCGGGTGCTGGTCGGGCACGGGGCGGGCCCGGAGCGGTTCGTGGCCCTCGCGCTGCCGCGTACCGCGCGCTTCCTGGTGGCCGTCCTCGCGGTGCACAAAGCGGGCGCCGGGTATCTGCCGCTCGACCCGGACGCGCCCGGGGAGCGCACGGCGGAGGTGCTGGCCGACGCGGGCCCGGTGCTGACGCTGACGACCTGCGCGCTGGCCCCGGGGCTGCCGTCGGGTGCGCCCCTGCTGGTGCTGGACTCCCCTGACACGGCCGCCGAGATCGCCGCCCAGGACGCGGACGCCCTCACGGACGCCGACCGGACGAGCCCGCTGACGCCCCGCCATCCGGCGTATGTCATCTATACCTCGGGCTCCACGGGACGCCCCAAGGGTGTGGTGGTCACCCATGAGACGCTCGGCAATCTCTTCCACAGCCACCGCGAGACCCTGTACGCCCCGGCGATCGAGGCGACCGGGCGGCGGCAGCTGCGGGCCGGGCACGCCTGGTCGTTCTTCTTCGACGCCTCCTGGCAGCCGCAGCTGTGGCTGCTGGACGGGCACTGTGTGCACATCGTGTCCGAGGAGGTCCGGCGCGACGCCGAACTCCTCGCGGCGGCCGTGCGCGAGCACCGCTTCGACTTCCTGGAGGTCACCCCGTCACTGTTCACGCAGCTGGCGGACGGCGGCCTGCTGGCGGGCGACGACTGCCCGCTCGCGGTGGTCGGCGTGGGCGGCGAGGCGGTGTCGGCCGCGCTCTGGCAGCGGCTCGCCGGGCTGCGCGCCACCGAGGCGTTCAACCTCTACGGCCCGACCGAGTCCACCGTGGACGCCCTGGTGGCCCGGGTCCGCGACAGCGAACGCCCGCTGGTGGGCCGCCCGGTGGCCGGAACCCGCGCGTATGTCCTGGACGGCCTGCTGCAACCGGTGCCGCCCGGCGTGACCGGCGAGCTGTATCTGGCGGGCGGCGGGCTGGCCCGCGGCTATCTGGGCGCACCTGGCCAGACCGCCGAACGGTTCGTGGCCGACCCCTTCGGCCCGCCCGGCTCGCGCCTGTACCGCACCGGGGACCTGGCCCGCTGGAGCGCCGACGGCCGCATCGACTACCTGGGCCGGGCCGACGACCAGGTCAAGATCCGCGGTTTCCGCATCGAGCCAGCCGAGATCGAATCCGCGCTGACCGCTCATCCATCGGTCGCCCAGGCTCTGGTGACGGTCCGCGAGGACGGTCCGCGCAAGCAGCTGGTGGCGTACGTCGTCCCGGCGCCCGGCACGGCACCGGACCCGGCGGGGCTGCGCGCCCACGTCGGCGGGCGGCTGCCGGACCACATGGTCCCGGCGGCGGTACTGGTCCTGGACCGGTTCCCGCAGCTCGCCAACGGCAAGCTGGACCGGGCCGCGCTGCCCGCGCCCGACTTCGCCGCCCTGTCCGTTGGCCGGGCACCCGAAACGCCCAGGGAGAAGGCGCTCGGCGCGGTCTTCACCCAGGTGCTGGGGCTGGAGCGGATCGGCGTGGACGACGACTTCTTCGTCCTGGGCGGGGACAGCATCGTCGCGATGCAGTTGGTGGGCCGGGCCAGGGCCGCGGGCCTGCGGATCACCCCGCGGCTGGTGTTCCGGCACCGCACGGTGGCGGCGCTCGCGGCGGTCGCCGAGCACACGGACACCTCGGCGCCGCGCCCGCAGGACGACGGCACGGGCACGATCGCGTTCACCCCGGTCATGCACTGGCTGCGGGAACTCGGCGGCCCCGTCGCCTCGTACCACCAGTCGGCTCTGGTACGCACCCCGGCCGCGCTGGACCTGCCCGGCCTGACGGCGGTGCTCCAGGCGCTGGCCGACCGGCACGATCTGCTGCGGGCCACCCTGGTCCGGCCCTCGCGGGAATCCGCCGAGGACTGGTCGCTGCACGTGCCGCCCGCCGGGGCCGTCGACGCGGCCGGCTGGATCGAGCGGGTGGACGTCACCGGCCTGGACGCGTCGGCGCTGGAGGCGGTGGTCCGGGAACGGGCGCACGCGGCGCGGGCGTCGCTGGACCCGGACGCCGGGGTGATGGTCCGGGCGGTGTGGTGCGACGCGGGCGAGGCGCCCGGACGGCTGCTGCTGCTCGCCCATCACCTGGTGGTCGACGGCGTGTCGTGGCGGGTGCTGCTGCCGGATCTGGCGGCGGCCTGGCAGGACGTGTCCGCCGGGCGGCCGGTGCGGCTCGCGCCCGTGGACACGTCGTTCGCCACCTGGTCCCGGCTGCTCACGGAGCTGGCCCGGGACCCGGCGCGCGAGGCGGAACTCCCGGTGTGGCAGGCCGTGCTGGACGGCGGCACCGAGCCGTTCCCGCTGCTGCGCGCACCCGACCCCGACCGGGACACCGTCTCGACCGTCCGGGAGATCGCCCTGCGCCTCCCCGCCGAGCGGACCGGGCCGCTGCTGTCCTCCGTGCCCGCCGCGTTCGGCGCCGACGTCAACGACGTCCTGCTCGCGGGCCTCGGCCTGGCCTTCGCCGACTGGCGGCGCCGCCACGGCGGCTCCGACACCTCCGTGCTGGTCGACCTGGAGGGCCACGGCCGCGAGGAGGAACTCGGCGGCGACAGCGTCGACCTGTCCCGAACCGTCGGCTGGTTCACCAGCGTCTACCCGGTCCGCCTCGACCCCGGCCCACTGGACCCGGCCGCCGCGGCCGACGCGTTCGCCGGGGGCCCTGCGGCGGAGGAGGCCGTGCGCCGGGTGCGCGCGCAGTTGGCGGCGCTGCCCGCCGGCGGCGTCGGATACGGCCTGCTGCGGCACCTCGACCCGGCCACCCGGGAGGTGCTGGCGGGCCACGAACCGCCCCGGATCGAGTTCAACTACCTGGGCCGGTTCGATATCCCCGAGGAGACCGACTGGTCGTACGCGCCCGAGGAGGACGCGGCGGACATCGGCGCCGAGGGCGCGATGCGGGCGGGTCACGCGCTGGAGATCAACGTCGTGACCGAGGACCGGGCGGACGGTCCGGTGCTGGCCGCGCACTGGTCGTACGCGGAGGGACTGCTGTCCGCGGACACCGTGCGGGATCTGGCCGAGACCTGGTTCCGCGCGCTGGAAGGGCTGGTCGAGCGGGCGGGCGGGTCCCGGCCGTGACCTGATCTGACCTGACCTGACAGGGACATCGGGGGCCGTGGAGCCGGGCCGGCCGGACCCGCGGCACCCCGGGTTTTCGACAAGGAGACAAGGAGAGGAACCGAGATGAGCAACCCGTTCGAGGACCCCGACGGCACCTATCTGGTGCTGGTCAACGACGAGAACCAGCACAGCCTGTGGCCCGACTTCGTGGCGGTGCCGGACGGCTGGCGCACGGTCCACGGCCCGCAGACCCGGCCGTCCTGCGTGGAGTACGTGGAGACCCACTGGACCGACATGCGCCCGCGCAGCCTCGCGGAGTCCATGGACGGCTGACGGTCCGCCGAAGCACGACGAAGGGGGGAGGGGGGGCGCGGGTCGGGCCCCCCCCCCCCCTGCGGACGGACCGCGGCAGGAACCCGGCGGGAGCACCCTGGTGTGGAGAAAGCCCGCGACCGCCGCCCCCGGC
>NZ_JBHTZD010000011.1:71231-254622 GCF_042790455.1 Streptomyces sp. NPDC056734 | reverse complement strand
GGTTCCCCTGGGGGGGTGGCGGCCCCCCCACCCCCCGGGGGGGGGGGGGGGGGGGCGGCGGCGCCCCCCCCCTCCCCCCTTGCGTCCGTCCGGCGTCAGGACGCGGGCTGCTCCACCTTGGTGTCGACATCGCCGTCGACGGCCGCCGCGAGCTGCGGCACCAGCCGCTCCACGACGTACGGCAGGCTCAGCACCGTACCCATGGACAGCGCGTTGCCGTAGTCGCTGCTCTCGGAGACGAAGACCTCGCGGCCCTGCTTCACCACGTTCAGGTCCTTGTACGAGGCGTTCTCGTGCAGGGTGCCGGGGTCCTTGGTGACGTCGGTGACCTGCCAGACCACGGCGTCCTGGTCGAGCAGGTCGGTGCGCTCCTCGCTGATGTTGGCGCCGAACTGGTCGCCGATCACCTCGTCCAGGTCCGCGGGCAGGCTGAAGCCGAGGTCACCGAGCAGATGCGAGCGCGGGTCCTGGCTGCCGAAGACGAACATGCCCTCGTACGGCGTGGCCACCACCGCCGAGGCGCCCTTGAACTCGGGGTTCTCGGCGGCGGCGGAGCTGATCGCGTCCTCGGTCGTCTTGACGGCGGCGGCGGCCTCGTCCTCCTTGCCGAGCGCCTTGCCGATGATCTCGGTCTGCTCCTGCCACGGCACGCCGTAGTCGTTGTACTGCTTCGGCTGGGCGACGACCGGCGCGAACTTCGACAGCGACTCGTACTGCTCCTCGGTGAGCCCGCCGTACACGGCGAGGATCAGATCGGGGTCGAGGGCGGCGATCTTCTCCACCTGCGGGCCGGTCCCGGTGTCCGTGAGCACGGTCGGGGTCTCGGCACCGGTGAGCTTGTCGGCGGCCCAGGGGCCGACGGCACCGTCGTAGCCGCCGAGCCATTCGGTGGTGCCGACCGGGACCTCGCCGAGGGCGAGAACGGAGTCCTGGTCGGTGAGGCCGACGGTGACGATCCGCTGGGGCTCGGACTCGATGGTGGTGCTGCCGTACTTGTGGTCGAGGGTGACCGGGAACGCGCCGGAGGAGCTGCCCTCCGTACCGGTCGCCGCGGAGTCGGATCCTGAGTCGTCGTCACCGCCGCACGCGGCCGTGGCGAACAGGAGGGTGGCACTGGCGAGCGCGGCGGCGATCCGGGGCGCCCTGCGGGAGCGGAACATCGGTGGTCCTTCGGTTTCGGGTTCCTGTGGAGCGGGGTCGTGCGGAGGAGTGACGTGGGGGGTGTACGACGTGGGGGGGGTGGGGGCGGGGGCTAGGGGTGTGGGTCGGGGGTGTCGCGGGTGTCTCGGGTGTCCGACCAGGCGTTCCAGAGGGCGGCGTAGCGTCCTTCGGCCGCGCGCAGCCCGTCGTGGGTGCCGCTCTCGACGATCCGGCCGCCGTCCATGACGACGACCCGGTCGGCGGCGGCGGCCTGGCTGAGCCGGTGGGCGACGATCAGCGCGGTGCGGCCGTCGACGGCACGGGCGACGCCCTTCTCCAGGGCGCGGGCCCCGGCGCTGCCGGCCTCGGCGGTGGCCTCGTCGAGGATCACCAGGGGCGGGTCGGCGAGGATCAGCCGGGCGAGCGCGAGGGCCTGGGTCTGGGCGCCGCTGAGCTTGTGGCCGCCGTCGCCGACGACCGTGTCCAGTCCGTCGGGCAGCGCGTCGGCCCAGGTGAGGGCGTCGACCCGGTCGAGGGCGGCGCGCAGTTCACCGTCGGTGGCGTCGGGTTTGGCGAGCCGGAGGTCGTCGGCGAGGGGGCCCGCGAAGACATGGGTCTCCTGGGTGATCAGGGCGAGGGTGCCGCTGGCGCCGAGTTCGGTGGGCGGCACCCCGCCGACCAGGACCGTGCCGGAGGTGGGCGGCTGGATACCGGCGACGAGCCGGGCCAGGGTGGTCTTGCCGGCGCCGCTGGCCCCGACCAGCGCGACGCGTTCGCCGTGCCGGATCGTCAGGTCGAGGTCGTGCAGCACGGGGTGGCCGGGCCGGTAGGCGTGGCCGAGTCCGCGCACGGTGACATCGACGCCGCCGGGCCGCACGGCGTGTCCCGCGTCCGGCGCGGCGGGCAGGTCGGTGACGCCGACGAGGCGGGCCAGTCCGGCGGTCGCCGACTGGGCGTCGTCCAGCAGCGCGAGGGCGGCGTTGACCGGCCCGAACAGGCTGTGGAAGTAGAGGGCGGCGGCGGTCGCCGTACCGATCGAGGCGGCGTCGTCGCGGACCAGCCAGTAGCCGGTGAACAGGACGGCGGCGAGCCCGATGTACTCGGCGATGTGCAGCCTGCTGTAGAAGCCGAGGACGAGCCGGACGCCCCGCATGGTCAGCTCCACCACGGACCGGGACCGTGCGGCGACCCGCTCGGTGTGCTCGCCCTCCATGCGCAGCGCCCGCACGGTGGAGCTGCCCGCGACGGTGTCGAGAAGCTGCTGCTGCTGGGCGCCCGCGGCGACGCGCTGGGCGGCGTACAGCGGTACGGCCCGGCGCACGTACCAGCGGGCGGTGGCCGCCTGGACCGGCACGGCGAGCAGCGCGGCCAGCAGGAACCGCCAGTCGAGCAGGGCCAGCGCGCCGAAGGTGAGGACGATGGTGAGCAGCGAGCGGGCCAGTTCCGGCAGGGCGTTGCGGACGGCCTCGGCGATCAGGGAGACATCGGCGGTGACCCGGGCGGTGAGGTCTCCGGCGCCCGCCTTCTCGACCCGCTCCAGGGGCAGCGCGAGGGCGCGTTCGACGAACCGTTCGCGCAGCCGGGCGAGGGCGGTCTCGCCCAGCCGGGAGAGCAGGGAGAGCCCGTATCCGGTGCTGAGGCCCTGCGCGACGGCGACGGCGACGAGCAGGGCGGCCGTGGTGGTGACGGCGTCGGCGGAGCCCCGGTCGGCGGCGAGGTCGACGATCCGGCCCAGCAGCGGCTGCACCAGCAGGCCGATGGCGGTGGCGCCGACCATGACGGCGAGCGCGAGCAGGGCGGAGGCGCGCATCGGGCGCAGCAGTTCGGCGACGGCGGCCCGGGTGCGGGCGCCGGTGGCGGTGGGGAGCAGGTCCGGCGAGTCGGTACGGGGTCGTGGGGGCGAGTCGGTACGGGGGGTGGGCTGGGATTCGGTGGGCCGCGGCTCGGTCATGCGAGCACCGCCGTGCGGTAGGTGCCGGACTCCCGGACCAGCGAGGTGTGGGTGCCGCTCGCCGTGAGCGTGCCGCCGTCGAGCAGGACCACCCGGTCGGTGACGGCCAGCAGGGCGGGGCTGTTGGTGACCAGGAGTGTGGTGCGGCCCCGGCGTACGTCCCTGATGCCGTCGGCGATCCGGGCCTCCGTCACGGCGTCGACGGCGGTCGCCGGTTCGTGGACGACCAGGACGGGCGGGTCGGCGGCGAGGGCGCGGGCGAGGGCCACGCGCTGGCGCTGGCCGCCGGAGAGCGAGCGGCCCCGGGAGGTGACGGGCGTGTGCAGGCCGTCGGGCAGGGCGCGGGCCACCTCGTCGGTGCCGGACGCGGCCATGGCGGCCACCGGGACCGAGGTCCGGTCGGGCAGGGCGGCGGTGACGTTCTCCAGCAGGGTGCCTTCGAACAGGTCGGCGTCGTGCTCGGCGACGAGGATCGCGGCGCGTACGTCGGCGAGGGCGAGCGCGGTCAGGTCGGTTCCGTCGAGTTCGACGGCCCCCGTGTCCGGGTCGGCGCCCCGGGCCAGGCAGCGCAGCAGCGCGGTGGTGTCGGCGGGGTCGGTGGCGACGACGCCGAGGATCTCCCCGGGCGCGATGTCGAGATCGAGGCCGCGGACACCGCCGTAGGACAGGTCGCGCAGGCGCAGCCGCCCGGTGCGGGCGGGCGGTGCGGTGGCGGGCGGGTTCGGCACGGCTCCCTCGGCGTCCAGGACGGCGGCGATACGGGTGGCGGAGGCGCGGCCCTGGGCGAGTTCGGCGTTGACCCAGGAGAACTCGGAGAGCGGGCCGATGAGGAAGAGGGCGAGGGCGACGCAGGAGACGAGTTCACCGAGCCCGATGTCGCCCCGGGCGGCGAGCCGTCCGCCGACGAGGGCGACCAGGGCGATGAACGCGCCGGTGAGCATGGTCACCACGCCCTGCTGCCAGGCTTCGGCTCGGGCGGCGCGCAGGGTGGCGGACAGGGAGTCGCCGCTGACCTTGCGGTAGCGGGCGACGGCGGCGGTCTCGGCGCCGATGCCCTTGAGGACCCGGAGTCCGGCCACCAGGTCGGCGGCGACGCCGGAGGCGCGGGCGGCGCGGTCCTGTTCGGTCTCGCTGCGCCGCTCCAGCGGGGCGCTGAGGAGATGGCCGAGCCACAGCAGCAGCGGGGTGCCGAGCAGGACGAGCAGTCCGAGGGTGACGGAGACCATCAGCAGGGCGACGGCGGCGACCACGAGTCCGGCGGTGGCCGCGAGGGCGACGATCAGCGCCATGGCGACGGCGCCGACCCGGCGGGCGTCCTCGGTGGCGGTGTTGGCGAGTTCACCGGGCAACCGGCCCTCGTCCGCGCCGCCTTCGGGTGCCAGGACCCGGCCGATCAGCTCGGTGCGCAGCCGGTGGGCGGCCGTCACGGCCGCGCGTTCCCCGGCGCGGGCGCTGAACCGGAAGCTGAAGGACAGGCCGACGTAGGCGACGGCCAGGACGCCCAGCCAGAGCAGCAGTCCGGGGACGTCGCCGTCCACCACCCCGCGTTCGACGGCGAGTCCGATGACGACGGGCACCAGGGCCTCGCCGGTCTGATGGCCCATGCCCAGCACCGCGCCGAAGGCGACGTCGCGCCGCTGCCCCCCGACAGCGCGCCGCAGCAGCTTCCGGCCCCGTGGGTCGGCTCTCCTCACGCATCCCCCCGGACGGTGTTCCACAGCGCGGCGGATCGGCCACCACACAAAGACTTAGGTAAGCCTAACTATATGTACGGGCGTCAGGCTAGCCCTGTGGGCAACGGGTGGTTGCCCTTTGATCACGGTTCGGTTCCGACGCCCGGATCGACGGCCCGCCCCGCACCGCTCCCCTAATGCGTAACCCATGGGTTACGCTTCAGCCATGGACGACCTGTCCGATGTCGCCGAGGCCATCGCCGATCCCGTACGCCGGGAGATCCTGGTGATGCTGCGGCACACCCCGCTCACGGCCGGTGAGATCGCCGCCCGGTTCACCATCACGCGCCCGGCGGTCAGCCGTCATCTGCGGGTGCTGCGCGAGAGCGGGCTGGTCCGTGACGAGCGGATCGGCCGGCACCGCCGCTACTCCCTGGTCGCCGCCGGGCTCACCGAGCTGGCGGGCTGGCTCACCCAGTTCGGCGGCACCCGCCCCGACTGGCGGCAGCGGCTGGACGCGCTGGACACGGAGGTCCACCGCACCCGCCGGGACCGCCGCCACACCGAGCCGACCGCGGCACCCGCCCCTGTTCCCGTGCCCAAGCCCACCGCCGCACCTGACCAACCAAGGGCCGACCCACCACCCCACCCTTCTTCCCACCCCCGAAAGGACACCGCATGACCACTTCGGAGCCCACCGGACGGCTGGAGCGCACGCCCACCGGCCACGACCTGATCCTCGCCCGCAGCTATCGCGCGCCGGTCGCCGACGTCTGGGCGAGTGTCACCGAGTCCGCGCGCACGGCCCGCTGGTTCGGCCCCTGGCGGGGCGAGCCCGGTCCGGGGCGCACGATCGAGGTGCGGCTGAGCTTCGAGGAGTCGGCGGACTGGTTCCCGGTCCGGATCGACGCCTGCGAGCCACCCCACCGCCTCGCGGTCTCCACCCAGGACGCGGCCGGCGCCTGGTCGATGGAGCTACGGCTCACCGAGTCCGCCGGCACCACGGAGGTCCAGCTGGTCCACCATCTGACCGACATCGAGCAGCTCGGCTCGACCGGACCGGGCTGGGAGTACTACCTCGACATGCTGACGGCCGCCCGCACCGACACCCCGCGCCCCGAGTTCGCCGACTACTACCCGGCCCAGAAGGCGTACTTCGAATCCCTGGCCAAGCCCTGACGCCCGCCTGTCGTCCCTGACCGAGCCGTGACGGCCGTCTGTCGTCCCTGGCCGAGCCCTGACGCCCGCCTGTGGTCCATGACCGAGCCCTGACGCCCGTCCATCGTCCCTGGCATGGCCTGACGCCCGCCCCCTCGAAAACCACGGGCGTCCCGTCGTCCGCCCCCTCTACACTCCCCCGCATGACGACGTACTTCTTCCCCCTGCGCTAGCCCCCGTCGGCGAAGCGAGGATCCCCCGTCGCCGGCGACGCGGGGCAGCGGAGCGCTGTCCCGGGCGCTGATGTGGAAGAAGCCTCTCACTCATGCACACGCCTCTCGTGGCGCGGTGTGTCCGCGGTCTGGAATCCGCGGTCGCCGCCGAGGTCCTGCGGTTCCCGGACACGGCCGTCACCGGCCTGCGCCACCGCGAAGTCCGGTTCCGCACCTCAGGTTCCGTGCCGTCGCCGCGCACGGCCGACGATGTGTTCCTGCTCGCGGCCCGGCGCCCCGACATCGGCCCGGCCCGGCAGTCCCTCGGCCTCCTCACCGAACTGGTCACCGGCAGTGACACCGCCGCCCTGCTGCGCCTGCGCCGCACGGCCACCGGCTCGGCCGCCCCCACCGGCATCGATGTCTCGGCGTCGTTCCTCGGCAGCCGCGGCTTCAACCGGTACGACGCCGAGGACGCCGTGGGACAGGCGCTGTCCCGGCGGATCGGCGTGCCCCACCACTCCCGGCGCGAGGGCGTTGCGGTGCCGCCGGGCCACTGGGGCTGGCGGCTCACCCTGGACGGCGAGCACGCGACGCTGATGCTGCGCGCCGGTGACCGGCCGCTGCACCGCCGCGCCTATAAACGGCACACCGTCCCCGGCACCCTGCATCCGCCGGTGGCGGCGGCGATGGCCGCGCTGGCGGAACTGCGGCCCGGCGCGGTCGTCGTGGACCCGTGCTGCGGCGCCGGGACCCTGCTCGCGGAGGCCGCCGTGCTCGAACCGGCGGCCCGGTGTCTGGGGTTCGACCTGTCCGGGCGGGCGCTGGACGCGGCCCGCGCCAACACCCGTGGGCTGCCCGTCACCGTGGAGCGCGGGGACGCGGGCCGGCTGCCGCTCGCGGACGGGAGCGTGGACCGGGTGCTGTGCAATCCGCCGTGGGGCGGTCAGGTCCCGGCCCGGGGCGCGCTCGCCGGGGCGCCGGAGCGCTGGTGGCGGGAGCTGCGCCGGCTGCTCGCCCCGGACGGGACGGCGGTGGTGCTGCTGCCCGGCGCCGGGCAGTTGACGGCGGCGCTGGACGCGGGCCTGTCCCCGGCGCACGTCCAGCGGGTCCGGGTGTCCGGGGCCGAGGCGTTCGTGGTGCGGCTGCGGCCGGTCAGCTGTCCTTCTGATCGCCCCAGCCGTGCCAGCGGTCGACCTCGATCCAGGCGCTGACCCGGGGGCTCACCCGGTTGGGGTAGGGGGTGCCCAGGTACTGGTCCGCCAGCCGGTCGATGTCGGTGAGCCCTTCGTCGTCGTACATCTCCGCCACCCGCCCGATCAGGGTGACGTGGTTGTACCAGTTGCCCTCGTCGAGGACGGTCAGGGTCACGCGCGGGTCGTTGCGCAGGTGCTTGAGGCGGACCCGGGTCCGGTCCAGGTTGATCAGGACCCGGCCGTCCTCCCACAGGTACCAGGTGGCCGTGGACACCGGCGTGCCGTCCTTGCGCAGGGTGGCCATCACACACGGGTTGGGGCGGGCCAGCATCTCCTGCGCGGCTTGCGGCAGAGGCGGTCGGGACACGGGGTCTCCTCCGATTTCGGTCGACATGGACGATCACCCATGCTCACATGAACGCGAACGAACAGCACACCCGACGCACAAGGAACACCACCGCATGAGCCACGCCCAGCCGTTCGACGTCCCGCCCGCCCTGGCCCGGTCGTACGCCAGAGCCTTCGGTGCGCGGGGCACGGAGTGGATCGCCGGATCGGCGGATGTCGTCGCCGACGCGCTGGACCGCTGGGAGCTGCGGCGCGACGGCGAGCCCGGCTCGGGAGAGGCGTCGCTGACGCTGCCGGTGCGGCGCGCGGACGGCACGCCCGCGATGCTCAAGCTCCAACTGCCCCGCGAGGAGACGGAGGCGGCGATCCTCGGGCTGCGCGTCTGGGACGGCGCCGGGTCGGTCCGGCTGCTCGACCACGACCCCGACACCAGCTCCATGCTGCTGGAACGGCTCGACGCCCACCGCAGTCTCGCCACCGTCGAGGACGACGACACCGCCCTGCGCGTCCTGGCCGCGATCCAGGCCCGGCTGGTCGCCCACCCGGCACCCGCCGGGCTGCGCGGACTGGGGGACATCACCGCCGAGATGCTGGAGCACACCCCGCAGGCGGTACGGAAGTTGCCCGACCCGGCGGACCGGCGCCGGGTCGGCGACTGGGCGGCGGCGGTCGCCGAACTCGCCGGTGAGCCCGGCGACCGGCTGCTGCACTGGGATCTGCACTACGAGAACGTCCTGGCCGCCGAGCGTGAACCCTGGCTGGCCATCGACCCCGAACCGCTCGCGGGTGACCCCGGGTTCGATCTGTGGCCCGCGCTGAACAGCCGCTGGGACGACGTGGTCGCCGCCGATCCCCGGCGGATCGTCCGCCGCCGCTTCGACCTGCTCACCGAGGCCCTGGAGCTGGACCGCGCCCGCGCCACGGGCTGGACGCTGGGCCGGCTGCTCCAGAACGCGCTGTGGGACGTCGCGGACGGTGAACGGGCGCTCGCCCCGGAGGCGGTGGCCCTCGCGGAGGCACTGCGCGACCGCTGAGCGACCTCGCCGTCACAGCACCGCGATGCCCAACGGCCGCTCCCCGGCGGGCAGCCGCCGGGTGTCCCCCGACTCCCGGCCGACGACCGTGAGGCCGTTCCAGTAACCCTCGCGCGTGAACCCGCCGGTGACGTAGGCGCTGCGGCCGCCCTTCGCGACGGCGACGCCCTCGTGCGGGCCGTCCAGCGGGATCACCCGCTCGGCGCCGCCGGGCTCGCGGACGGTGAGCGAGGGCCCGCGTCGGCGGACGAGTCGATCGGGCCGGTCCCGCGTCCAGCTGGATCACCCGCTCCGCGCCGCCGGGCTCACGGACGGTGAGCGAGGGCCCCGCGTCGGCGGACGAGTCGATCGGGCCGGTCCCGACGACGAGAAGGTGGCCGTCCTTGGTGGTCCCTGCGCCGTGCTGAGGGGTGTCGGCGGTCATCGCCTGGACCGACGAACGGCCGACGTCTCCGGGCTGACCAGCCTGCGCACGGCGTGGGGCCGGTTCCACCTGGAGAAGTACGCCGCTCTGCGGGGCCGGATCCACCGATCAACAACCTGTTCCCGGCGCCGGACCCGTGGTACGTCCCGCAGGAGGGCGGCGAGAAGACCGAGGCCCTCGCGCCGGGCGTCGGCGGCGACATCGCCCGCGCCTCACTGCTCACCCCGCTGGAGCGGACCGCCGTACTCGCCGAGTCGCTCGGCGCGGACCTGAGCGGCCAGAGGGCCGCCGTCGCCGAGGCCCGTTTCGTGCCGGTGATCGAACTCCTCGCGCGGGCGGAGCGGCTGCTCGCCCAGGGCGGGGACGCCGTCCGCGCCCATCGAACGCCTCGCGCGGGCGGAGCGGCTCGACGTCCGGGGCCCTTCCGTGGATCAGGGCCCTTCCGGTGGATCTCCCCGGGTGCTACTCCCCCAGCCTGCGGGCGAGTTCCTCCGCGGCGGTGACGATCTCCGGGTCCTTCTCCGTCAGCAGCAGCCGCACATGGCCGCGCCGGGCGTGGACCGCCTGGCGGGCGGCGCGCTCCCAGACCACGTGGTTCTCCCGGTGGTTGAGGAGCTTGGGGTAGGCGGCGGCGGTGGTCTCCCACTGGCGGGCCTCGGCGACGGCGGCGAGCAGCCGGATGATCCGCGGCCTGACCTTCACCTGGGGCAGCTGGGCGAGATCCCAGAGGTAGGGGACGACGGCGGCGGTCGCCTGGTGGACCACGAAGCCGTACTGGCAGATCCGGTCGCGCAGTTCGGTCAGGGCCGCGTCGGCGGTGTCCCGGTTTCCCCAGGCGATCTTGCTCAGGAGCCGTGGAACGGCGGTGGCACTGCCGGTGGAGTCCTTGATCGCCTGCCACGGCACCTCGCCCAGCGTGCCGAGCGGGTCGGGCCGGGGGGCTCCCTTGGCCAGCGGTTCGTGCTCTGCGCGCTCGGTGTTCGGCTGGTGCGTCGCATCGGTGCGCATGGCGTGGGCCTTTCCGCAGCGGTCGTCTCGGTTCGGAGGGACTCGAATCGATGGATCCGAATCGGAGGGCTTCGAATCGGAGGGCTTCGAAGCCCTCTGAACCGAAGAAGCTCGAAAGCGGCGGTCCGACCGGCCCGACCTGTCCCCAGCCTGTTCCGGGGCTCGGCCGGCGGTCCGGCGCTCCCTGACGCATTGTCATGATCCAGCGTCGGCCCGGGGGTTGACGCCGCAGCTATTATCCACACTGTCAGCCCAGCCGTGCAATTGCACGAGAAATTGCGCGAATTCCGGGTACGACGCGGAACACGAGCAGCGAGGAGATCGCCGTGCCGTCCATACCGAACGGAGTCCGGGCCAGCTCCCTGGACGTCGACTGGATCAAGAGCCGTCACAGCGGCGCCGAGGGCAACTGTGTCGAGGTCGCCCCCCTGATCGACGGAAGCGTCGCGATGCGCAACTCACGCGATCCCGACGGACCCGCGCTCGTCTACACCCCCGCCGAGGTCGCCGCTTTCCTGGCCGGCGCCAAGGACGGGGAGTTCGACCATCTGACCTGAAATCGCCGTCGCCGGAGCCGGCTCCGGCGCTCCCGGGACGGTCCGGTCCGGGTGGCCCGGCCGTGGTACGGGTGACCCGGATCCGGCCCCGCCCCGGGGCGATCACGTCAACTCCCCGTCTGCCGACGGCACCTGCGCGGGTCCGCGGCCCGCGCGGTGCGATAGTGTCGATGTCCCTTTTGCTGTCTGCCGGGAGTCAGGATGTCCGCCGATTCACCGCGCGTCTCCCGCCTCCAGCCGTATCTGGACCGCGCCGAGCCCGCCCCGACCCTGCTGAAGATGCTGGTCGGTGTGCAGCTCGCGGGTCTGCGCGAGGACGCGGAGCTGAGTCAGGAGCAGGCCGCGCGCAGGGTGGGCTTCAGCCCGGCGAAGCTGTCGCGGATCGAGGCGGGCAAGGGCCGCAAGCCACCGACGGAGACCGATGTCCGCGCGCTGCTCGCTCTCTACGAGGTCGATGCGTACGAGACCTCCGTGCTGATCGAGCTGCTTCAGCGGGCGGGGCGGCCGGGCTGGTGGCAGCGCTATGACAAGCGGCTGATGCCGGAGTGGTTCGACCGGCTGGTGGGGCTCCAGGAGGCCGCCGCGTCCATCCGTACGTTCGAGCTCCAGTATGTGCCGGGCCTGTTGCAGACGCGGAGGTACGCCGAGGCGGTCGTCCGCCGGGGTCTGCCCGTGGCGCCCGAGCACGAGGTGCGGCGCCGGGTCGAACTGCGGACCCGGCGCACCCGGCTGCTGGACCGTGAGGATCCGCCCCGGCTGTGGGCGGTCCTTGATGAATCGGTACTGCTGCGGGTGCTGGGCGACCGGGCGGCGATGCGGGAGCAGCTCGCGCACCTCATCGAGATGGCGCAGCGTCCGCACATCACGGTGCAGGTGGTGCCGCTCGATGTCACCGACGCCTCGGCGCCGGTCATACCGATCACCTTTCTGCGCTTCGACGGACTCGATCTGCCGGACATCGTGTATCTGGAGCACATCAAGAGCGCGAACTTCCTGGAGGACCGGGACGAGACGGAGGAGTACCGCCTCACCCTGGACCGGCTGGCCGACGACGCGCTCACCCCGCGCGAGACCCTGAAGCTGCTGCGGTCGACGCGGGAGGAGCGCTACCCGGAGCAGTGAGGGCGCCGCGTGGGGCGAGATCGCCGGCCCCCGGCGGGACAGTCGCCGGGGTCTGTCACCGGACGCGGCCGACGCCGCCGTACTCGATCCATTCGTGGGTGAGCTGGCGGGGGGCGACCTCGGAGTCGGGGCGCCAGGTGGAGACCTCGACCAGGCCGGGGTCCAGGATCTCCAGGCCGTCGAAGAGGGCGGCGACGTCGCTCGGCTCGCGGACCCGGCCCCAGTGGCCCTGGGTGGCCTGGTTCATGAAGTCGGTGACGAACGTGCGTACCTCGGGGTCCTCGCTGACCAGCTGGCACATCACCAGGTAGCTGCCGGGCGCGAGGCGCTCCTTGAACCGCTCGACCACGGCCTGCGGGCCGTCGGTGTCGCTGTCCGGGATGCAGTGGAAGACCGAGTTGAACAGCACCGCCACCGGCTGGTCGAAGTCGATCAGCCGCCCGGTGTCGGCGTGGCCGAGTATCTCGGCGGTGCCGCGCATGTCGGCGTGGATCACGGCGGTGCGCTCGTCCTGCTCCAGCAGGGCCCGGCCGTGCACCAGGACCATCGGGTCGTTGTCGACGTACACCACGTGCGCGGTGGGGTCGTGGCGCTGGGCGACCTGGTGGACGTTGTTCTGGGTGGGCAGGCCGGAGCCGTGGTCGAGGAACTGCCGGATGCCGAGATCCTGGGCGAGCACCTTGACGACCCGCTGGAGGAAGCGGCGGTTGTTGACGGCGAGGCGGCGGGTGCTGGGGACGACCTTGTCCAGCTGCTCGCAGGCCGCGCGGTCGGCCGCGTAGTTGTCCTTGCCGCCGATGTAGTAGTCGTACATCCGGGCGGCTGTCGGGACATTGGCGTCGATCTCCGTGGACAGCTTCTTACCCGTGCTCATCGATCCCCCAGCTCCGTACCGCGCCCTGCGTACTGGCCTTGCAGGCTGTACATCCTAGGGACCCCGCAGTCACCCGGGCCAGTGCGGGGCGAAGATCACGGCAGGGATTCGGTCACGGTTCCGGGTCGGCGCCGAAGGGTCAAGTCGGCCGGGGTGCAATCGAGTTGAGCCCGGGAGAGGCGGATGGGGGTGGATGCCCTGGTCACAGGCGGCGGCCCGGTCCGGCAGAGGACGCTTAGGGTAGGCTAACCTTCTCCGCGTGAGTACTGGTGAAGAGCGGCCGGGCCTGCGCGGCCATCAGCTGTCGGCCACCGCCGTGACGGTGGCGTACGACGGTGTCGACGTCGTGCACGACGCGGCCCTCACCCTGCGGCCCGGCCAGGTGACCGCGTTGGTGGGGCCGAACGGCAGCGGCAAGTCGACGCTGCTGCGGACCCTCGCGCGGCTGCAACGGCCGCGCCGGGCCGAGGTCGTCATCGACGGCGGCATCGACGCACTGGCCCTGTCGCCGCGCGCGTTCTCCCGTCAGGTCGCCCTGCTCACCCAGGCCCGGCCCACGCCCAGCGGGCTGACCGTGCGGGACGTGGTCGAGTTCGGCCGCTACCCCTACCGGGGCCGCTGGGGCGGCGCCGACCCGGGCGGCCGGGCCGCCGTGGACCGCGCGCTGGCGCTGACCGGGGTCGCCGAGCTGGCCGGGCGCGGGGCGGAGCATCTGTCCGGCGGCCAGCTCCAGCGGGTGTGGCTGGCCGGCTGTCTCGCGCAGGAGACCGGCGTGCTGCTGCTCGACGAGCCCACCACCTATCTCGACCTGCGCTACCAGGTGGAACTCCTGGACCTGGTGCGCGACCTGGCCGACGGGCACGGCATCGCCGTCGGGGTCGTGCTGCACGACCTCGACCAGGCGGCGGCCGTGGCCGACCGGATCGTCCTGCTGGCCGCCGGGCGGATCGTCGCCGACGGATTCCCCGAGGACGTACTGACCCCGGAGCGCCTGGGCGAGGTCTACGGCATCCGGATCGAGGTCGACACCGATCCCCTCACCGGCCGGCTGCGCACCCGCGCGATCGGCCGTCACCACACCCGAAGCGAAAGGCTCCGCACCACCTCATGAGACGACACACCCTGCTCACCGTCTGTGCCGTCGCCGCCGGGGCGCTGGCCCTGTCCGCCTGTGGCACCACCGAGCCCGCCGCCGACCCGTCCGAGTCGTCCGCCGGCGCCCTCACCCTGACCGACGCCTCCGGAGCCGAGGTCAAGCTCGACGGTCCCGCGAAGAAGGTCGTGGGCACCGAGTGGAACGTCGTCGAACACCTCGTCAGCCTGGGCGTGGACCCGGTCGGGGTGGCCGACATCGAGGGCTACGGCCTCTGGGACACCTCGGCCCCGCTGACGAACGAGCCCAAGGAGATCGGCACCCGGGGCGAGCCCAGCATGGACGCCATCGCCTCGCTGTCGCCGGACCTGATCGTCACCACCACCGACCTGCCGGACGCGGCCGTCGAGCAGCTGCGTGACGTCGCCCCGGTGCTCAAGGTGCGCTCCGCCGACTCGGCCGACCAGCTCGGCCAGCTGAACAAGAACCTGGATCTGATCGCCGAGGCGACCGGCACCACCGAGCAGGCCGAGCAGATCAAGAAGGACTTCGACGCGAAGATCGCCGAGGGCAAACAGGCCCTCGCGGACGCCGGGCTGAACGGCACCGAGATCGCCTTCGCCGACGGCTATGTCACCTCCAACCAGGTGTCCCTGCGGCCCTACACCAGCACCTCGCTGATCGGCGAGGTCAACGAACGGCTCGGGCTCAAGAACGCCTGGACCGTCGAGGGCGACGCGGACTACGGGCTGGGCGCCACGGACGTCGAGGGGCTCACCACGCTCGGCGACGACGTCCAGTTCGCCTACATAGGCAACGAGGGTGACGCGGCCAGTGACCCCTTCGCGGGCGAGCTTCAGGACGACGCGGTGTGGACATCGCTGCCGTTCGTGGAGGCCGGGGACGCGCACCGGCTGCCCGACGGCATCTGGATGTTCGGCGGCCAGCCGTCCATGTCGGCGTACGTCGACGGCGTCGTCGCCGCGCTGACGAAGTAACGCGATGGCGGTCACCGCACCCACCTCCACCGCCGACGCGGCGGCCGGGCCGTCCCGGGCGGGCGCCGCCGCGGTGACGGCCGGGCTGGTGCTGCTGGTGGCGGCCCTGGCCGTCGTCGACATCACCCAGGGCACGGCCGCCGTGGGACCGGCCGAGGTGGTCAAGGCGCTCACCGGCCGGGCCGAGGCGGGCGACGCGTCGGTCGTCATCGAGTCCCGGCTGCCGCGCATGACCGCCGGGATCCTGGTCGGGGTCGCGCTCGGCATGGCGGGCGCCGCGCTCCAGGCCGTGAGCCGCAATGTGCTCGCCGCGCCGGACACGCTCGCGGTCAACGCGGGCTCCTACGCGGCGCTCGGTCTCGCCTCCGTCACCGGTATCTCGCTGCCGCTGCTGGCGTCCTCCGGGGTCGCCTTCGCCGGCGGGCTGGCCGCGGCGGGCGTGGTGCTCGCCCTGTCGGGCCTGGGCGCCACAACCGTACGGCTGGTGCTGGCCGGTACCGCGCTCGCGCTGGGGCTCACCTCCATCACCGAGGGCATGCTGCTGCTGTTCCCGCAGGAGACCGAGGGTCTCTACCAGTGGAACCAGGGCAGCATCGCGCAGAGCGGCTTCGACGGGGTGGCGCAGATGGCGCCGCTGGTGCTGGCCGGACTGGCCGGACTGCTGCTGGCGGCCCGCCGGATGGACGCGCTGGCGCTCGGCGACGACGCGGCCGGCGGGCTCGGTGTCCCGGTCCGCGCCACCCGTATCACGGTGGTCGTGCTGGGTGTGCTGCTGTCGGCCGCCGCGGTCACGCTGGCCGGGCCCATCGGGTTCGTCGGGCTGTGCGCCCCGGCGCTGATGCGCGCGCTCGCCCGCCGGCGGCGGGGGTTGACCCGGAGCCGGGTGGGTGTGCCGGTCGCGGGGCTGATCGGCGCCGCCCTGGTGCTGGGCGCGGACGTGGTGCTGCGCGCCCTCGTCCCGGGGGACACGGCGGTGGCCGTGCCGACCGGGGTCGTCACCAGTCTCATCGGTGCCGTGTTCCTGGTCGTGATGGCGTCGCGGGCACGGGACACCGGGGGTACGGCGGCCCAGGACCGGCTGCGCATCCGCAGCCGTACGGTCTTCCTGGCCGTCACCGCCGTGCTGGTGGTGGCCCTGATCGGGGTCACCGTCGCCGCTGTTCTGCTCGGCGACAGCAAGCTGCTCCTCGGCGATGTCGTCAACTGGGCGCAGGGCCGGGCCGGGCGGACGGTGTCGTTCGTGCTGGACACCCGGGTGCCTCGGGTGCTGGCGGCGCTGGGCGCGGGCGCGGCGCTCGCGCTGGCGGGCACGCTGGTGCAGGCGGTCACCCGCAATCCGCTGGCCGAGCCGGCCGTGCTCGGTGTGTCCGGGGGTGCCGCGCTGGGCGCAGTGCTGCTGGTGACGACCGTGCCGGCCGCCGGGACCTGGGGGATCGCGGGCGCGGCCTTCGCCGGGTCGGCGGCCGCCGCGTTCGTGGTGTTCGGGCTGGCGGCGCGCGACGGCTTCCGGCAGAACCGGCTGGTGCTGGTCGGTATCGGTGTGGCGGCCGGTACGACGGCCCTGATCAGCCTGCTCATCGTGCTGACCGATCCGTTCAACGCGACGAAGGCGCTGACCTGGCTGTCGGGTTCGACGTACGGCAGGACCCTGCCGGATGTGCTGCCGATCGCCGGGGTGCTGCTGGCCGGGGTGGTGGTCGCGGTGACCCGGCGCCGGGAGCTGGACCTGGTGGCGCTGGACGAGGACACGCCCCGGCTGCTCGGGCTGAACCTGGCGCGCGGGCGGCTGGGCTTCCTGGTGCTGGGCGTGCTGCTGAGCGCCACGGCGGTGGCGGCGGCCGGCACGATCGCCTTCGTCGGCCTGGTGGCCCCGCACGCGGCCCGTGCCCTGGTGGGCCGTCAGCACAGTCGTGTGGTCCCGGTCGCGGTCCTGCTCGGCGCGGTCCTGGTCTGCGCGGCGGATCTGCTGGGCCGCACGGTCATCGCCCCCGCCCAGCTCGGGGCGGGCCTGATGACGGCGGTGATCGGGACGCCGTACTTCTTGTATCTGCTGGTGCGGAGCCGGTGAGGGGCGTGCGGGCGACCCGTGGCCGGTCCCGGACGCCGCCTGCGAGGTGCCGGGTCACCCGCCCGGCGGCCGCCTGAGTACGGTGGCCTCGCCGTCGTGAGTATCCGCGCTCAGGGCGGCGGGGTTGGGGCCGCCGAGACTGGCGGCAGGATCGTCGTCCGTCGTGGGAGGCAGTTGTGCTGAGTCGTGCCGCCGGGGTGCTGGCGCCCGTTCTGGGGCGTCTGACGGTGAGCCGTGAGGTGGTGACGGCGGTGCCGGCCGGGTCGGTCTTCGTCGCCAACCATGACTCCATGGCCGACCCGGTGGTGGTGCTGGCCGCGCTGCGGCGGCTCGGGGTGGAACCGGCGGTCATGGCGACGGCGGGGCTGTGGCGGGTGCCGGTGCTGGGCGGGGCGCTGACGCGGGAGGGGCACATACCCGTGCACCGCCGCTCGGCGCGGGCCGCCGACGCGCTGGACCTCGCGGTGGCGGCGCTGGCGGCCGGGCGGCATGTGCTGATCTACGGCGAGGGCGGTTTGCCGGAGCGCACGGACGCGGCGCCCGGCCCGCCGGAGCGGTTCCGCACCGGCCCGGCCCGGCTCGCGGCCAGGTCCGGTGCCCTGATCGTGCCGGTCGGACACGCGGGCGCCCGCCGGGTCTCCTCCGGTTCCACGGCGAAGCAACTGGCGGGGGTCGTCACGTCCCCGCTGCGGCGCCCGCACCTCCATGTCCATGTGGGCACCCCGCTGCGGCTTCCCTCGGACGCCGAGCACGCCACCCTCCTCGCACACCGGGCGGTGAGCACGGCGTGGGGGCGGGCCGTACGGGCGGTGGGCGAGCCGGTGTGACGCACAGGACGGTGCGGCCTCTCTCGCCGGGTGGCGTGGAGGGGGGCGGCGGGCCGGGGCGTGCCTACTCCGTCGGCGGGCGGCTGCCGGGGGCCATGTGCCGGGGCGGTCACGGGGTCGTGGAGCGCCGGGGAATCGGTCCGGACGGTCGTCCTGCGGGTGTTGAGGTCGATCGGCAGCACCATGTTGTCCTCGCTGCCGTCGTAGCGGTGATCGGTGGCGTGCTCGGTGGCGCCGAACGCGTCGAGCAGCCCCGGCAGGCACGACGGGGCCCGGCAGGCACGACGGGGCCTGGTGCGTCACGCGGCAGGCTCCGTCCCGGCATGGCGGAAGTCGGCGCGCGGGAGCGCGGCGGCGCGAGGACCACCACCGCGCCCGGCCACATGGTCAACGGCAGTGGCTGCCCGGCCCGGCGGGAGCGCGGCAGGCTCGGCGGCAGGCCCCGCCGGGACCGGCGCGAGCCCGGCCGACGAGTGGCGCAGCCTCCGCCCCGCCCGGTGGAAGCCCGGCGGCCGCCACCGACCCGGGGCCCGACGGAGGACTCAGCAGCAGTGGCCGTCGCCCGGCGCGGCCGGGGTCTCCGTCCGGCAGAAGCAGGACGCGGCGATCGGTACATCGGCCAGGGCCGTGGCGAACTTCAGCTGTGGTGCGACGACCGCGGCTTCCGCCGTACGCCCGAGCCGTACCAGGCACTCGTGGAACCCGTGCAGGGACCAGACATTGCCGGGGTGGCGGCAGGCACGCGGGAGGGTGTCGTCGAGGCCCAGGTCCGCGCGGTAGACGGCCTCGGCCTCGGCGACCCGTCCCTGTTCCAGGAGCAGGGCGCCATAGGCGTGCCGGGGCGGCTGCATCCAGCCCCAGGGCTCGTCGTACGGCAGGGTGTCGGACAGCTCGACCGACCGCTCCAGCGCGGCGAAGGCGGCGTCGAAGTCGCCCTTGCGGTACTCCAGTTCGCCGTCCAGCATGGCCGCGGCGATGGCGAGGATGTCGGCGCACGTGTTGTTGAACAGGATGCGCGTCTCCTGGACCCGGCCCACCGCCTCGCGGAACCGTTCGCGTTCCGTCTCGGCCTCGGCGACCCGCCCGGTCGCGGAGAGGGCGACCCCACGGCCGTAGCGCAGCATCGCGGTGGTCGTGCTGTACAGCTCCGGGTCGGCGGGGAGCGGCAGTTCGAGGAGGTCGGACCAGCGGCCGAACCGGATCAGCGCGTGCACGCGCATGGCCAGGAACCCCTCCAGCCAGTCGGCCATGGGCGGGCTCTGCACCCGTAGCAACTCCTCCGGTACGGCGTCCTCCAGTTGCCCGGCCGCCGCCAGGGCCACCTCCGACCGGCCGAGGAACATCGCCCCGTAGATCTTGAAGTGGATGTTGTGGCAGCGGTAGAGGGTGTAGAAGTTCATCGCGCCGGAGTGGGCGACGGTCTTCGCGTCGACGGCGATCGCGGCATCGTTGTCCGACACGACGCGCCGGTAGTCCCCGCACAGCACCTCCAGGTGCGAGGGCATGTGCGCGAGATGCCCGGCGTCGGGGACCAGTCCGCGCAGCCGGTCGGCGACGGTCAGCGCGCTCTCCGGGTCCGGGGACATCTCCATGAGGTGGATGTAGAGATGCACGATTCCGGGGTGGTCGCGTCCGCCGGGGGCGGCGAGCGCCGCGTCGAGGACGGCCTTCGCCTCGACCGTACGGGCGCCGGCGGCGGGCTCGCCGGTGCGCAGGTCCCACAGCTGCCAGGGGGTGAGGTTCATCAGCGCGTCCGCGTAGAGGGTGGCGACGTCGAGGTCGCCGGGGGCGCTCTCATGGGCGGCGCGCATGCGCTCGGCGTACGGCGCGTTCCACACCGCGCAGTCCTCGACGGGGGCCGCCTGCGGATAGCGGGCCCGCAGCGCCTCGATCAGCGCCCGCTCGGCCGGGGTGACACCGGCCGCCGCCCGCTCGTGCGCCCGCTCGACGGCCGCGTGGGTGCGCTCGACGGTACGGGCGAGGTCCCGCTCGTCGAAGAACTCCCAGGGTTTGTTGTAGTTGGGGCCGAGCGCGTAGGCGACTCCCCAGTGGGCCATGGCGCAGCCGGGGTCGGCCTCGGCGGCCCGCTCGAAACAGCGGACGGCTTCCTCGTGGTGGAAGGCGTACGTCCACACCAGGCCGCGGTCGAACCAGCGCTGGGCCTTCGGGGAGGTGGTGGTCACGGGACGGGTGTGGGTGCCGAGATCGAAGTCGTACCTGTCCTCGTCCTCGTACTCGTACTCGTACTCGCCGGAAGCTGTCTCGTCCCGTGCCTGGCCGTTCATGGGTACCTCCCGAGCCGTGCGCCGCGCCGGACCGGTGACCGGCTCTCGCGGGCACCCAGGGTAGACGTGATCTCCCGCATACGGTGAGGAATCACCCCGGCCCGACCCGCGCGGCCTCGGCTGAGCCCCGCCCCCCCTGGTCACCACGTCGAGGGGGGTAACCCCCTGCCCTTGGCCAACCGGACCCGCTCAGCGAAGTACCAAGGGAGGTACTTAGAGGTGAAGCACCCGCTGGGTCAGTTCCCGGTACTGCCTCAGCGCGATCCGGAACTCGGCGGACGACGCCTCAGGGTTCTGTTCCTCCCAGGCCGCGCGGAGGACCCGCCTGCGTTCCGCCAGGGCGGCGACGAGATGGGCGGTGGCCTCGTCGTACGCGCTCTCGGCCTCCTCCAGCGCCTGGAGCGGGCTCTCGTCGAAGGTGTTGAGGGCGTGGCCGAGGCGGACGGCGGTCTTGTCGCGCTCGGCGGCCGGAATCAGCGGCTCCGGGCCTCGGCCACGGCGCTCGGCGGTGCGGCGGGACTGGTCCGCGGGCTGCTGGGCGCGAGTCTGGTCGTACATCGTCATGTGCCGCTTTCGTTGCGATGGCGGTCACCTTGATGATCATCAGGATGACCCTGCTGGACCCTGCTCCGGGCTTTCGCGGTCACTGTGCGCACTGTGCGGGAGAACCCGGCCCTCTCGACCACCTGCCGCTCGGCATGCGGGATGGGCCGGCCCGCGGTGTCGTGCTGCCAGTCAACGTCCGGCGGGGGTTCATGTCAAAGGCGACGCATCCCGGGAGCGGCGCGGTTCTCGCGGCGATCTCCCTGCCGGGCGTCTCCCGTGCTCAGAGCCGCCGCACCCGTCGGCCCTCGGCCGTGCTCCCGGTGAGCGCGGCCAGAAGATCCGCGGCCTCCGTGCGGCAGGCGTCGGCCTTCGCCGTCTCTCCGGTGCTCGCGTGCAGGCCGGCCAGCGCGCGCAGCGTGTACGCCTGCCACTGGCGGTCGCCGAGCCTGCGGAAGGCGGTGAGGCTGTCCTCGTAGTACGTCACGGCGTCCTGGGGGTGGCCCATGTTCTGGTGGCCGCAGCCGACGTCCACCACGGTCCCCCGCGCTCCGGCCCAGCTGCGGGCCAGCGCCAGTGTCGCTTCCTCCACGTCGTCGGGGGGTTCGCTGTACGCCCGGTGGATCGCGCGCCGGGTCCGTAACGCCCCCAGATCCGCGTACTCGTGCCCGATGAGGTCCAACCGATCCGCCCCCGCCGCCGACCCGCACACCCCGTACCCGTACCCCGTAACTGGGGCTCCGCACCCTGCGCGGTGGGGCGTCCGTTTCTCGCTAGAGGTCGAGTTGGTACCTCAGGGTCGTGTGCGTGGGGACGTAGCCGAGGCTGTCGTTGATGCGTTTCATGGGGGTGTTGCGGGCGGCGGTGTCGGTGAGGAGGCCGCCGAGGTGGGGATGGCGGCCGTGGGCTCGTCTGATCGACTCGGCCTTCATCCAGAGGCCGAGACCGTGTCCGCGGTGCTCGGGCAGGACGCCGGTGCCGTAGTGCTGGGCGTCGCCCGTGCCGTCGCCGGGGACGACGAGTTCGGTGAACCCGGCGATCGAGTCGTCGGCGGTGTCGACGGCGACGACCGTGTGCAGGTGGTCGCCGCGGTCCTCGACAGCCTTCGCGGCGGCCCGGACCCGGTCCACGTCCCAGGTCACGGTGGCGTGGTCGGCGTCGTCCATGGGCATGTCGTCCATGGCACGGCGTGCGGCGGCGAAGGTCCGGGCGAGGCCGTCGGGGACAGTTCCCTGCCAGGAGGCCAGCCGGTAGCCCGGATGCGGACGCGCGATGATCTCGCCGAGGGCGGTGGAGTCGATGTCCGTCAGGGGCAGGCGGGTGTGCGTCAGGGTGAGGACCTTGCGGAAGCCGTGCGCGGGCAGGAAGTGATCGCCGGGCGATCCGGCCTCCGCCCCTGCGGCGACACGGCGTCTGCCGTTGTCCCGGGCGGCGGTCAGGACGGTGTCCAGGAGCCGCGAACCGACGCGCCTGCGTCGCTCCACGGGGTGGACGTGGAGCGTCAGTTCGGCGAGGTGCGCCTGTGCGGGGTCGGTGAACAGACGGAGGAAGGCCGTCCCGACCGGTACGGAATCGGCGTCACATGCCAGCCAGGCGAGGCGTCTGCTGTGCGGGCCGTGGGCGGGGTCGGTGAGTGGGGTGATGCGCAGGGACAAGGTGTCTCCGTCGGTCAAGTGGGCGCCGGTCAGCGGGCGTGCAGCAGGTTCTCTGTGTAGGCGGCCAGGCGGGTGGCTGTTCTCGGGTCGAGGGTTTTCAGGGTCCGGTCCACCGGGCGGCCCCGGTCGATCGCGGTCAGCGGGTCCGCGGGCGGCTGGTCGATCCACTGGACGACCGGCCGGACCGCGTCGGCCACCGGGCGGGCGAAGAGCGTCGCGAGCAGTTTGATCGAGCCTCGGATCACCGGGTTCGGGTGGCCGTCGGTGCCGCTGCGGGTGAAGCCGGGGTGGTAGAGGACGTAGCGGGCCCTGCTGCCGGACCGGGCGGCGAACCGGACGCCCAGCAGGTCGTTCGCCCGCCCCGCCTGGAGTTGGGCGCGGACCTGGTGGTAGCGGCGAGTCAGCTGGGGGTCCTCCCAGTGGATCCGGCCCGCCGTGTTTCCGACGCCGGCGACGTTGATGATCACGGGATCGGAGCCGGCGTCGAGGAGGGGGCTCAGCCGGTGACTGAGCAGATAGCGGCTCAGGTAGTACAGCGCGAAGGTGGACTCCAGTCCCTCTACAGTCTCCGTGCGTCTCGGGCTCACCCGGTTGGCGAACAGGGCGAGCGCGTCGAGGGTGTCGTACTGCTCGCCGATGCGGGCGATCACGCGCTCGGTCTCGGCGATGGAGGACAGATCCGCCCGGAGGAACCGCAGGTTCGGGTCCGCGGCCCGGTCGAGCAGCGCACGGCCCTTGGCCTCGCTGCTGCCGATCACGGTGACGCGGTCGCCCCTGGCCAGCCGTTCCAGGGCGGTCAGGCGGCATCAGCGAGGCGCGGGCGCGGCACGGCGGCGGGTAGCCGGTAGCCGGTCCTGAGCAGGTCGTCGGACCTGGCTGTCGGTGATCAGGCGGTCAGCGGGGCCGCCCCGCCTCACCTGGTCCGCCGCGGACGAGTCAGCGGGGCCGTCGCTTCACCTGGTCCGCCGCGGACGGCGGGGCGACGGCCTCGTACCGGTGGCTCGGAGCGGTGGCCGCCGCGTGGCCGGCGCCGCGGCCCTCGGCTCGGGCGACGATCAGACCGGCGCTCACCCGGATCGCGGTTTGGGTGAAGTCGTCGGCCGGGTCCGGGCCGATGGCCGCCGCGAGTGTGCCGTCGTCGTCGAACACGACGCGTGGCCGGGGCAGTTCCCCGGTCGCGAAGACCCGGCGCAGACAGCCGACGAGATCGGCGACGCGGAGTCGGGCCAGTCGGCCGAGTTCAGCGGGGTCGCCCGTCACGACGACGAGGGTCACCTTGTCGTCCGGGCGGGCCGAGCGCAGTGCCTCGTCGGCCGCGGACAGACGGCGTACTCCCAGGACGACCACCACGCCGTCGTCGCCGAGGTCGACCGGGCGGCCGTCGATCTCGTCGCGCAGGCCGTCGGGGGCCTGCCACTCGTCCTGCGTCGGCCGTGCGGGGGCGACGAAGGGCAGGTGGGGCGGGACCGCGTCGTCTAGGGGGGCGAGGTCGGCCAGGTGTTCGGCGGCACGGGCCAGGTCGAACGGGTCGCCGGCCCCGGGGGCGTTCTCGGCGAGACTCGCCGCGCCGTGCAGGAGGGTGAGCGCCAGCCCCGCCAGGCGTACCGTCCGGGTGCGCGGCGGGGTGTGCGGTTCGAGGGCGAGGGCGAGCAGGAGGGCTTCGAAGCGGACGAGTTCGGCCAGGGCCGCCCGGGTCGGCTCGGTGTCGAGCACTCCGGACAGTGAGCGCAGTTGAAGATGCCCGCTCCCCGGGGTGTCGCCCGCGAGGGGCAGTCGTTCGAGCCAGACCCGGGCGAACGCGCCGAGTGCCCGGGCCACGGAGTCGGGGGATCGCGCCGGAGGCTCGGCGGCGGCGCGGGCCCGCTCGGCGAGGTCGGCGAGCACGGCGAGGTAGAGCGCGCGCTTGCCGGTGAAGTTGGAGTAGACCGCTCCTCTGGTCAGTTCGGCCCGCTCGGCGATCCGGTCGATCTTGGCCTCGCCGTAGCCGTGCTCGGCGAACTCCCGCCGGGCCGCGACCAGGACCGCCGCGCGGGTCCGTTCCTGCTGCTGGGCCCGGGTCAGCCTCACCATCGTGTTCCCTTCCGGTCCTGTTCCGTTCCGGTCCTGTTCCGGTCCTGGCGTGTCATGATACCGAGAGCATCCGAATGACAGCATCATCCGAGTGATGGAAACATGGGGATCACTCCATAGGGAGCCAGACATGAACAGGCCCGATACCCGCACGGTGGACACCAACCTTCTCGTGCTGCACGCCCTGCGCTGCGTCGGCGCCTCCGGCTTCGGCCGGCTGAGCCTGGTCACGGGGCTGGACGAGTCCGCCGTCGAGTCCGAGGTGCTCGATCTCGAAGCCGTCGGGCTCGTCAGGCGGGTGCCCGGCGCCATGTCCGGCTGGTGGCTGACGGACGCCGGTCGGGCCGCGGACGCCGAGCGGATCACCGCCGAACTGGAGGCGGCCGGTGCGCGCGGCGCGGTGGGGGCGGCCTACGACCGGTTCCTCGTCCTCAACCCGGAACTGCTCGACCTCTGCACGGCCTGGCAGCTCCGGTCCGTCGACGGCAGCACGGTCGCCAACGACCACGGCGATCCCGGCTACGACTCCCGGGTCCTGGACCGCTTCGCCGATCTCGACCGGCGCGCGGCGACCGTCCGGGCCGAACTGGCCGCGGTGCTGCCCCGGTTCGGCCGCTACGGCGTCCGTCTCACCGATGCCCTCGATCGCGCCGCCTCCGGCGAGCTGGAGTACGTGACCGACAGCCTCGCGTCGTACCACACCGTCTGGGCGGAGCTGCACGAGGACCTGCTCGCCACCCTCGGGTTGCGGCGATGACCTGGATTCGCGCGCTCGGTGCCCAGGTCGAGGAGACGGCGGAAATCCTGGGTGGCAAGGCGCACGGCCTCGTCCTGCTGCACCGGCTCGGCCTGCGGGTGCCGCCCGGATTCGTCGTCACCACCGGGGCCTGCCGTGCCTTTCTGCGGGCCGGACGCCTCCCCGAGGGACTGGACACCGAGCTGACCGCCGCCGTCGCCGGTCTCGAACGCTCCACCGGGCGGGTCTTCGGCGGGCCCCGCACACCACTGGCGGTGTCCGTCCGTTCCGGAGCCGGGGTGTCGATGCCCGGCATGATGAGCACGATCCTCAACCTCGGCCTCACCACCGGGGCCACCGCGGGGCTGGCCGAGGAGACGGGTGACCGGGCCTTCGCCGAGGACGCGCGGCGGCGCTTCCTGTCGAGTTTCACGTCCGCCGTCACCGGCGCAGGGACGGCCGATGAGCCGGGCGGCGGCGGCACGGGATGCGCTCGTCCCGTCCCGGACGACCCGAACCGGCAGCTGGAGCAGGCCGTCCGGGCCGTCTTCTCCTCCTGGAACACCCCCCGCGCACAGACCTACCGCACGGTGCACGGCCTCCCGCACGACCGGGGCACCGCCGTGATCGTCCAGGCGATGGTGTTCGGGAACCGCGACGATCACAGCGGCAGCGGGGTCGCGTTCAGCCGCGATCCCAACACCGGCGAGAAGATCCCCTTCGGTGAGGTCCTCTTCCGGCGCCAGGGCGACGATGTCGTCTCCGGGCGGTCGACGACCCGGCCGCTGCGCGCACTCGCCGCACGGGAACCGGCCGTGTGGACCGCGCTGCTCGACGCGCTGACGCGGATCGAGGGGCATTACCGCGACGCCTGCTACGTCGAGTTCACGTACGAGGCGGGTGAGCTGTGGATCCTCCAGGTCCGGCCCGGCCGGTTCGTCGGCGGTGCCGCGATCCGCGTCGCCACCGAACTCGCCGACGAGCGGGTCATCGGGCGTCACGAAGCGCTGCTCAGGGTCTCGCCGCGGCAGCTGCGACACGCCCGCACCCCACGCATCGCGTCCGGCGAGGAGGCCGATGTCCTCGCCCGGGGGATCGGTGCCTGTCCCGGCGTGGCGGTCGGCCGGGTGGCGACCTCCGCGGACACGGCGGTACGGATGGCCCGGGACTCGCCCGTCATCCTCGTACGCCCGGAGACCTCCCCGGACGACATGCACGGTCTTGCCGCCGCCGCGGGAATCGTCACCGCCCGTGGCGGCCCGGCCAGCCATGCCGCGGTCGTCGCGCGCGCCATGGGAAAGCCCGCGGTGGTGGGCGTCGCCGGCCTGACCTTCGGCATCGACGGCGGCGACGGCTCGGTGAGATGCGACGGGCGCGGCATCGGCGACGGCACGCTCATCACCCTCGACGGAACCAGTGGCGAGGTCGCGCTGGGCCGTCCCCGCGTTGTCACCGACGCGGCCGGTGAGCACCTCCGCCGGCTGCTCGCATGGGCCGACGATGTCTCGGGCGACCACCGTGAACGCGATGAATCCCGGCGCCTGGAGGCGGCCCACGCCGTGCTGCGCCCTACACCGGCTCACCCCAACCCCACCGTGCCCTGATGGCGAGCGGCAGCCGGAACTGATCATGACGGCGGTGCGGCGCGGGATGCTTCTCGCTCAGGTGGCAGAACCGCGCGTCCGTGCCCCGCGCCGTGCGGGGCACGGACTCCCGTGCGGGTGGGAAAGGGTCAGCGGCGGGCCGCCGTCGCACTGATCGTGAAGGTGGTGGGTGAGTCGTTCTTCGTGGCGCTCTGTCCGGGACGGAGGTTGGTGATGGTGGTGCCGGTGAACGTGCCGGTGCCGGTCACCCCGGTAGTGACCCAGATGCCATGGGCGGCCGGGCCGTCGATGGTGTTGTTCGTGAGCGTCACATTCACGTTCTTACGGTCGATGTAGAGGCCGGACCGCAGCGCGCCGCGCAGCACATTGTCCTTGAGCGTCACATTCGTGTACGCGTTCGGGAACTGCGAGGTGGTGGAGGGCGAGCTGATGCGCACCCCGTGGCGGGTGCCGTTCCAGCCGCCTCCGCCGTTCAGGACGTTGCCGGTGACGGTGGCCGACTCCAGCGGGTGGCCGCTGTCGCCGAAGACACCGATGTCCAGCGCGCTGTTCGAGGACACACTGTTGACCAGGTTGTTGGTCATCTGGATGTTGCGGCCGCCCGCGATGCGCAGCCCGTTCGCCCACCACGTCGCGACGGCCGTGTTGCCGATCACCTTGGCGTCGCTGAGCTGCCCGTTGGTACCGGACGCTCCGGCGTCCGCGTAGACCGCGAAGGAGTCGTCGCCGGTGCCGCGGGCGAAGTTGTTCTGCACCGTGATGTTGTAGCCCAGCTTGTCCGGGTTGGGGGTGTTGCTGTTGTTGATGTTGTAGCCGTCGCCGTAGGTGTCGGCGGTGCGGCTGTCCCGGATGACTCCGTTGCTGCCGGACAGCCAGTTGGCGTCGGTGTGCCGGGTCCACAGCCGCTCCACGAGCCAGCCGCCCGCACCCGAGGCGTTGATGCCGTAGTCCGCGCCGCCTGCGCCGCCGATCCCGCGCCACACGGCGTTCGTGTCGATCTGGAGATCACTCAGCTTCGTACCGGAGCCGACCAGGACCTGCGAGCGCTGCGTCGCGGGCAGCGGCACCTTGCGGTACAGGGTCGAGTGCCACATGCCCGCGCCGCGCACGGTCACCCCGGTGAAGTCCAGCGGCTTGCTTCCCACGAGGCTGTTGGTGAGGTACTTGCCCGACGGGATCCACACCGTCTTGCCCTGCGTACGGGCGGCGTTGACGGTGTTCTGGATGGCCACGGTGGAGTCGGTCGTGAAGCCGGGGTCGGCGCCGTAGTCGACCACCGACAGGGAGTTCGCCGGGCGGGCGACGGCCGCGCCGACCTGCTCCAGGTCGATCGAGTCGACCGCGTAGAAGGCGGCCGTGTTCGCGGCGTCCTTCTTCAGCGTGATGGTGGCGTTGGCGGGGATCGCCGCGCCGGTGACCCGGACCGGGAACTCGTTGTAGAAGTGGTACGCCTCGCCGCCCGCGTTCGGGTCGTCCGGGTTGGTGGTGGCGTTGCGGTAGTTCCATGCCTGCTTCGAGCTGAGGGTGATCGCCTGCCGGAAGCTGCCGTTCACATACAGGTTGAGGGTCGCGTCGAGACCGCCACCGCCCGCGGTGTCCGGGATCGCCGCCCTGACCACCAGCGAGTTGGCGCTCTTGCCCGAGCTGTTCTTGACCGATATCGCGTGCCCGGTCGCCTTCAGCTCGGCCAGCGCGTAGCCGGATGCCTCGCTTTCGAGGGTGGCCTTCGTCGGTGCCGGGTCGCCCGGCTTGATCGACCGGACCAGCGCGCCCCCGGCCAGGGTGCCGCCCTCCGCCTCGACGGTGGTGAACGGTGTGGTGGCTCCGGCCTGTGCGGCCACCGCCCGGCTGCTCGCCTCGGCGGGGACCGCGGCCTGCGCTTCGTTCTCGGGCAGGACGGTCAGGACTCCGCCGCCGAGCATTGCCGCTCCGGCGAGCCAGACGGACAGTCGCTTCGTCGTGCCTTGCCTGACTGTTGTGCCTTGCCTGACTGTTGTGCCTTGCCTGGCTGTCGTGCCTTGCACAGCTGTCTTGCGTTGCATGGCATGCCTCTCAAGGTGAAAGGTGCGTGGACTGGACGTGGTGCGGTGGCGACGGCGGAGGTGAGCCGCCGCCCGTGCGGAAAGCGGAGCGGGATCACTCCGCTCCTCGGTTCCTCCGCTCGGCTCACGCCGAGACACAACCGGTCGCCGGTGTCGCGGCCGGGGCGAGGTGTGTGAGGGGTGCGGGGCGTGCGTCGTACGGGTGCGATCAGCACGCCGCGCCGGGGTGGGGCCATGTCCTCGGGTCGAGGACAGCTCGTGTCGGCCGAGGGGCAGTTGGGGGCGTACTAGGGCCGCCCGGGGATGGCGCGGCGACCGCCCAAGGGCCCTTCAGGCCCAGGTGGTCCGGGCAGGACCCCGCCTCAGCCGAGCAGCAGCGACCTCGGCTGGACGGACAGGACTTGGTCGAGGACCAGGGAGGCGGCGCCGATCGCGGCGACGTTCTCGCCGAGGGTGGTGGAGGCGACGACGGTCGGATGGGTCGCCTTGACGAAGGGCGAGCGGGCCACCATCGCCTCGATCGGCGGGAACATGTGCTCGCCGAGCACCTGCCACGCCGGTCCGCCGAAGACGATCGTGTCGACGTCGAGCAAGGTCGCCGCCGCGCAGACGCCCCGGCCGACCCTGAGGGCGAGGCGCTCGATGATGCCGCCCGCCCGCCGGTCCCCCTCGGCGGCCAGTTCGGCCAGCCGCCGCAGACCGCGCTGGGCGTCCGCCGGATCGACCACGGAGAACTCGGCACCGAGGACACCCAGCGCGATGGCCTCGTCCACCAGGGTGTGGATCGAACAGGCCGCGCCCAGCCCGCCGACCTCACCCGCGTTGCCGGACACCCCGCGCAGCACGGTGTCCTCCACCACGAGCCCCATGCCGGAACCGGTGCCGAGGTAGAAGAAGAGCAGGTTGCGGCTGTCGCGGGCGGCGCCCGCCCAGCGCTCGGCGACCACGGCCGCGGTGACGTCCTTGTCGAGCAGCGCCGGGAAGCCGGTCGCCTCACTGAGCCGGTCGCGCAGCGGGTAGCGCCCCCACCCATGCAGCTCCGGCGGGTCCACGACCGACCCCGCCGCGGCGTCGATCGGGCCCGGCGCGGCGATACCGAGGCCGAGGACCCGGTCCGCGTCGATGCCCGCCTCCGTCAGCAGCTCGGCCACCGAGGCGGCCATGTCGGCGACCGTGCCGTCGGTGTCGCCGCCGCTCGGGGTGCGCCGGCTGCGCTGGGCCACGACCGTGCCGAGCAGGTCCACCAGGATGCAGGTGATGACGGCCGGGTCCAGGTGGATGCCCACGGCGTAGCGAGCCGCCGGGACGATCTCCAGGAGGGTGCGCGGTTTTCCGGTGCCGGTGCTGTGCTTGCCGGACTCCCGGGCCACGCCCTGGTCGAGGAGGCGGCGGGTGATGTTGGAGACGGTCTGGGCGGACAGCCCGGTGGCCTTGGCCAGCTCCACCCTGCTCAGGCCCGAGGTGTGACGCCGTATGGCGTCGAGTACGACGGACTCGTTGAAGTCAGCCATGCGCGGCAGATTGGTGCCACGCCGGACGGCGGGCTTCGCGGTGCTCTCCGCCGTACCGGAGCCGGCCGCCTTGCCGGTGCGCGCCACTTTGCCGGTGCTCGCCACTTTGCCCGTGCTCGCCGCCTTGCCGGCACTCGTCGCCCCACCGGCGCTGTCGGCTCCACCGGCGCTGTCCGCCAGGCCGGCGCGCTCCGCCGTACCGGCTGCCGCCGCCTTACCGGCGCGCGCCGCCTTACCGGCTCTCTCCGTCTTGCTGGTCACCAGGTCCCTCCGGCTGCCCATCGCAGGAATCGTACACACAGAGAACGCACAGGCCAGGCGGGTGTACGCGGCTCGCCCGCCCGGCCGTGCGGCGGATCAAGTGCTCTCGTCCGCGCCCGCCGGTCGCAGGCGCAGGGTGCGGATCTGGAAGGGCCGCAGCCGCAGGTCGACGGCGTCCCCGGTGCGCGGCAGCTCCCGCTCGGGCCGCTCCAGGAGGTCACAGTCACTCACGGCGGCGAGCGGGAAGCCCGCGGTCAGTCGCGCCGACGCGGCGCCCCCGAACGCCTCGTACAGCCGCACCACCACATCGCCGCTGCGGTCGTCGGCGAGCTTGACCGACTCGACCACCACGTCGGTGGTGTCGAGGCCGATCAGCGCCTCGGCCCGCGCGGGCGCGGGGCGCAGTGGCAGGTTCAGGGCGTAGCCGCCGGCCACGGCCTCCTCGATGCCGGCGCCCGCGAGCAGGGCGTACGTGAATTGGTGCCGGCCTCGGTCGGCGTCGGGGTCCGGGCTGTGCGGGGCGCGCAGCAGGGAGAGCCGGACCGTGGTGGTGGTGCCCCCGTCGGAGTCGCGGGTGTCACGGCGCACATCGTGGCCGTACGTCGAGTCGTTGAGGAGGGCCGCGCCCCAGCGCCGCTCGCCCACATGCACCCAGCGGTGCGCCCACAGTTCGAAGCGGGCCGCGTCCCAGCTGGTGTTCTCGTGCGTGGGCCGCTGGACATGGCCGAACTGGATCTCGGCGCTCTCCCGCTCGGCGTGCACGTCCAGCGGCCAGGCGGCCTTGAGGACGGTGTCACGCTCCTGCCAGTCGATGTCGCCCCGGACGGTGACCTGCCGGCTCTCGGCGGCCAGCTCGACGTACTGGACGAACCGCGAGGCCCCGTGGACCCGCTCGACCCGGACCGAGGCGAGCAGCGGCCCTTCGTCCACGAGGGTCACCGACTCGGCCCGGTCGAGATCGCGGACCACGTCCCGGTAGTACGTGTCGATGTTCCACGCCGACCACAGGTTGGGGTCGTCGGGGTGGAGCTGGAGGAGGTTGCCCGCAGAGCCGGGGGCGATGGCCTCGCGCCGCGCCGCGTGGTCGTACACGGAGGTGATCAGTCCGCGCCGGTCCACCTCGACGGTCACGACGCCGTTGCCGAGGACGAAGCCGCCGTCCTTGGCGGTGGCGGAGACGGGCTGCGCGGGGGCGTCCACCGCACCGCCCGAGGCCAGCGCGTCCACCTCGGCGAGCACCGCGGTGCGCCCGTCGGACAGCGGCTGCCCGGCCGGGAACGGCTGTCCGCCGGTCGTCGGTTCCCCGGCGATGACGGCGACCTCGCGGCGGGCGTAGGGGCCGGCGTTGAGGAACGCGGGGCCGCCGGGCAGGTGCCCGGCCGCGTCCGCGATCAGCGTCTCCAGCTCCGCGCGGATCTCCGCGTACTCGCGCTCGGCCTGCTGATGAACCCAGGCGATGGAGGAGCCCGGCAGGATGTCGTGGAACTGGTTGAGCAGCACCCGCTGCCACAGCGACGCGAGGTGCTCGTACGGGTAGGGCGCCCCGGCCCGCAGCGCGGCGGTGGCCGCCCACAGCTCGGCCTCGCGCAACAGGGCCTCGCTGCGGCGGTTGCCGCGCTTGGTGCGGGCCTGACTGGTGTACGTACCGCGATGGTTCTCCAGGTACAACTCGCCGCGCCACACCGGCAGTTGGTCGCGTTCGGCGCGGGCCGCCGTGAAGAACGCGTCGGGGGATTCGATGACGACCTTGGGTGAGCCTTCGAGGTCGCGCAGGCGGCGGGCCTTCTCCAGCATGGAGCGGCTGGGGCCGCCACCGCCGTCGCCGTAGCCGAACGGCACCAGGGAGCGGGTGGCCACGCCCTTGTCGGTGAAGGTGGTCTCCGCGTGGGCGAGTTCCGCGCCGGTGAGCGCGGCGGTGTAGCTGTCGACGGGCGGGAAGTGGGTGAAGATGCGGGTGCCGTCGATGCCTTCCCAGTCGAAGGTGTGGTGCGGCAGCTTGTTGGTCTCGTTCCAGGAGAGTTTCTGGGTGAGGAACCAGCTGGCACCTGCCAGCCGGGCCAGCTGCGGATACGCGGCGGTGTAGCCGAAGGAGTCGGGGAGCCAGACGCCGTGCTGCTCGATGCCGAACTCCTCGGCGAAGAAGCGCCTGCCGTACACCAGCTGGCGGGCGAGGGCCTCGCCGCCCGGCAGGTTGCCGTCGGCCTCGACCCACATGCCGCCGACCGGGGCCCAGGTGCCGTCCTCGGCGGCCTTCTTCATCCGCGCGAAGATCTCCGGGCGCCGCTCCTTGATCCACGCGTACTGCTGGGCCGAGGAGCAGGCGAAGACCAGCTCGGGGTACTCCTGGGCGAGGGTGGTCATATTGGTGAAGGTGCGGGCGCACTTGCGGACGGTCTCGCGTACGGGCCACAGCCACGCGGAGTCGATGTGCGCGTGGCCGACCGCGGCGAGGGTGTGCGCGGAGGCGTGCGCGGGCCGGGACAGCACGTCGGACAGGCGCTCGCGGGCCGCCGCCGCGGTGTCCGCGACGCGGGTCGGGTCGATGGCGTCGGCGGCGCGGCGCAGGGCGTGCAGGATCTCGTGGCGGCGTGAGGAGCCGATGGGCAGCTCGTGCATCAGCTCGTCGAGCACCTCGATGTCGTGGATGAGGTGCCAGACGGCGTCCTCGCGCACGGCGATCTCGGCCTGTTCGAGGCGGTAGATGTGCGCGTCGCCGGAGGTCTCCAGGGAGCCGTGGTGCAGATGCAGGCCCGCGCTGCCGACGATGGGCGGGTTGGCGGCCAGTTCGATCAGCAGGTCGATCCGGTCGCCGCCGGTGGCGTGCTCGGTGAGCAGCACCGTGCGGTTGTAGGGGTGCAGGCCCTGGAGCGGGGCGCCCTCGGCGTCGTGGACCAGGCCCTCGGCCTGGCCGCCGGGTCCCTTGGTGAGGTCGAAGCCGAGGTCGAAGACGGCCTCGACGCGCCGGCCCGTCCAGTCCTCGGGGAGGTCGGCCCGCGCCCGCAGCCAGGTGGTGGCCCAGGGGCGGCCCCAGGTGGAGCCGAGGGTGAAGGGTTCGTAGTCGGCGGCCAGCGCGTCCGCGACCGGGACCGGTTCGCCGTCCACGAACCAGGCGCTCAGCGTGAAGGGCCGTGCGGCGCTGTAGAGGGCGGGACGGATCACCCGGTCGAGGAGTTTGCGGATCCGGTCCTCGATGATCCGGCGGTCGTCATGCACGGCGGAAGTCCTTCCAGGGGTCGTACGAGGGGTCGGGCGCGGGCAGCCGGATGGTGTCGCGGGCCCCGTCCGGCCAGGTCACCTCCGCGCACAGGTCGGTGTCCTGGGCACGGGTGGCGACCTCGGGCAGGGCGGCGGGGTCGGTGCCGCCCAGATGGATCAGGGCGATGTGCAGGGTGCCGGGGGTCGCGGGCCCGTCGGTCGTGACGACGGGTGTCGCCGACGCGGCCCCCATCGCGTTGCTGTCGATGCCGGACACGACGGAGGCGTGGGGGAGGTGATGCGTCCCGATGATGACGGAGACGGGTCCGGCTTCGGCCGCGACCCGGGCGGTGGCGGGGTGGAGGGCTCTGTCCCCGGCATTCCCGTCCCGGGCATCCCTGTCCCCGGCGTTCCCGTCCCCGGCATTCCCGTCCGGGGCATCCCTGTCCCCGGGACGCCCGTCCTCGGCGTTCCCGCCACCGGCAGACCCGTCCCCGGCATTCCCGCCACCGGCACGCCCGTCCCCGGCAATCCCACCACCAGCATCCCCCAGCCCGGGAGCCCCTCCCCCGCCGGCCCTCGCCCCGGCAGCCCTCGCCCCCGGGGCGACCGCCCCGGTGTCGGCCGCCCCGGTCGCGACCGCCCACCCCCCGATCCGCAGCACCTGCCCGTCCGTGCTGCCCGGCGCCGGGTCGACCCGCACGGCGCGTACCTCGATCGTGCCGCGGAGTGCGGAGCCGACCGTGATCCAGGGGCCCAGTGTGTACGGGGTGTCGGGGCCGCCGAAGGGGTCCCAGGTGGCGTCGGCGGGCCAGTGGGCGCGGCTGCGTGAGACGGCGGTGGTGTCGCCGAAGGAGACGCGGGTCGCCGGGCGCCGGTGCGAGGCGCGTCCGGCCGCGTCGAGCAGCACCACCGCGCTGTCCAGCGGGTCGGCGTCCGCGCAGGACCCCGTACCGGCGGTGGGGTCGCCCGGGGTCTCGGGCGCGGTGTGCGTCGAGTAGGCGAACCGCGCGTAGCAGGGGTCGTCGGCGTGCGGCCGGATCGGGTCGGCGTGGTCGCCGCCGTGGTTCACGACCCGGACGATCCCGTCGGCCGAGGTGCCCGAGACCAGCCAGCCGGGTGCCGCCAGCGCCCGCCCGAAGTCGCCCTGTTCGACGGCGAGGGGGGTTTCCGGGCTGGTCCACACGGGGTGGTCCGGCGGGAGTGCGAGCCCGATGAAGCCCTTGCTGGCCCAGTACGGGGACGCCGGTCCCGAGTACACCTGGAGCACACCCCGGTACGGCCGGTGCCAGCCGAGGGTGAGCAGGCCGTTCTCGTCGGTGGCGCCGTGCCGCGTGAAGTGGTCCAGCATGCGGGTGGCGAGCGCGCGGGTCTCGCCGGGCGCGAGCGGCGTGGCCTCGAACAGGGCGCCGGTCCACAGCGAGGCGAGGGCCGCGTGCCGGTAGGTGAGCGAGCGGCCCTGCACCAGCGGTGAGCCGTTCGCGCCCACCAGGAGACGCTGGTCGGCGAGGAACCGGGTGAGCCGGGCCCGGTAGCGGTCGAGCAGCCCGGCGGGCGTGGCGTCCCCGAGGATGCGGCAGAACCACAGCGGGTACAGGTGCATGGCCCAGCCGTTGTAGTGGTCGAAGTTGCGCGGTTCCCCGCCGGTGAGCCCGTCGGAGTACCAGCCGTCGCCCGCGTACCAGCCGTCGGTGAGGCCGATCGTGCGGTCCAGGTCCTGCTGGTGCCACTGACCGCCCACGGTGCGGGCGAAGGCCTCCGTGATGCCCTGGAACCAGATCCAATTGTTGCCGGGCATCAGATTGCCGGTCATCGGGGCCAGCCAGTCCAGGATCCGCTGTCTGACCTTGTCGTCGAGCCGGTCCCAGATCCATGGCCGGGTCTCGTGCAGCGCGAGCGCGATGGACGCGGCCTCCACCTTGGCCTGGTTGCACTCGGCGAAGACCGGCCAGCGCTCGGGGTGCGCCGGGTCGGTGCCGGTGGCGAGACCGGCGGCGTACCAGCCGGCCAGGCCGTGCGGATCGGCGCCGCGCGCCCCCGCCAGCCGGAAGGCGGCCAGCAGGAACGTACGGGCGAAGCCCTCCAGGCCGTCGCTGAGCACACCGTTGGCGCTCGGCACTCCGGGCAGATGGATCAGGGAGTGCCCATCGGTGGCGTACGGCCGTACGGCGAGCAGCATCCGGTCCGCGGTCCGCTCCCAGTGGGCGCGGTCCTCGGCGGGGGTGCGGGTCATGGCGTGCGGGTCTCCCTCGTCATGAGGTGCGGGCTTCACTTGTCATCACGGTCAGGTCTTCCTCGTTATCGGCTACGGCCCTTCCGGTCATCAGCTACGGGCTTCCCGGTCATGAGGTACGGGCTTCCCGGTCATCAGCTACGGGCTCCCTCGTCACGGGGTACGGGCTTCCCCCGTCACGGCGTACGGACTTCCCGGGGTCATGAGGTACAGGCTCCCTGATCATGCGCTCCGCGCCTCCCACGCCTGCTCGTACTCGGCGCGGATCTGGTCGCCGGCCTCCTTGCGCCAGGTGTTCATCGCGTCGTCCCAGTCACTCACCGGGCGGCGGCCCTGCATGATGCCCTTGCGGATGTCGTCCAGGCCGGTCTGGAGCAGGCCCGACTTCCTTGCGTTGGTCGGCGAGTACAGCGCCTCGGCCGGGTTGGGCCGCCGCTGTCCGATCGCCTGCTTCTGGAAGGCGTACTGCCGGCTCACGATCTCCGGCTTGGCCGGGTAGTAGAGCGTGAAGGGCGCGTCGGTGGCGAAGATCGTCGGCAGGGTGACTTCGGCGCCGCCCTGGGCGGTGAGGATCGGGTCGGTGCCCCGCAGGGTGTGGTCCGGTCCCTGGACGCCGTACTTGCGCAGCAGATAGCCGTCGGTGCCGAACGGGGTGGCCAGGGCGTCGAGAGCGCGCAGGATCTGCTGGATGCGCGCCTTGGGCGCCTTCTTGAGGATGAGCGTGGCGTAGCTGGACTGGCCCTGCCACTGCACCCCCGGGCCGCCGTCCCAGCCCGGCGCCATCATGTAGCCGATCTCCATGTCCTTCGCGTTGGGGCCGTAGACGGTGTAGTAGTCGTTCCAGGCGACCGGGCCGTCGGGGTTCATGACGGTATGTCCGGTGCCGAACCACTCCTTGGCCTTGCCGATCACCGTGTAGGTGTCCGGGTGCATGAGCCCGGCCTTGGTGAGCGAGCGCACCGCGTCCAGGGCCTGCTTGGCCTCCTCGGTCTCGTGGTACCAGGTGAAGCGGCCGTTCTCCTCGCCCCACTTGTTCGGGGCGCCCAGGGACTGCATCGCGAACTCCCAGGCGGTGACGCTCTCGCCGAGCGCGTACCGGTTCGCCTTGGGGTCGGTGACGTCCTTGCAGAGCTGCTCGAACTCGCGCCAGCTGGTCGGGTTCGGGTCGACGCCGAGTTGCTTGAGCAGGTCGAGACGGACGAAGTTGGGGCCGCCGGACAGCGGCCGGGGCATCGGGACGGAGTAGATCCCGCCGTTGAGGACGGTCATGCCCCAGGAGGCGGTGGGGATGTTGGCGAGGTGCGGGTAGTCACGTACGGCGTCGCCGGACAGATACGGGGTGAGGTCCTCGAAGAGGGTGCTCAGCATGTCAGGGGAGGCCGCGGCGTTCGAGTTCGGCGGCAGCATCAGCATGGCGTCGGGCAGATCGCCGCCCGCGATGGTGACCGCGAACTTGCTGGGGTAGTCGGCGACGGGGGTGATCTGGAAGTTGAGGTCGCAGCCGACGTACTGGTTCAGGGCCTGCCACATGGTGTTACGGTCCACGGGCGGCGGCACCGGGTTGAAGATGAGGTTCATGATGTCGATCGGGTCGCCCTTGGCGGGCGGTCCGTCGGGGAAGGCCCGGACGGGGTCCTTCGGGTAGTTCAGATAGCCGGGGGCCACGCCGTCCGCGGTCGCGGGCATGGAGGTCTCGACGCCCTGGTACGGGAGGTACGTGGGCAGCGGCACCTGGGCGTTGGCCGCGGCGGTCGACACCGGGCGGTGGTCACCGCAGGCGGAGAGCGTCAGGCCCGCCGCGACACCGGCGGCCGAGGCGAGGAAGCCGCGGCGGCTGAGTTTGTTCGTCACCGTGTTGATCACCGTGTTCATCCCTTCACCGCTCCGACCATCACGCCCTTGTTCATGTGCCGCTGGAGGAACGGGTAGATCAGCACGATGGGCACGATCGAGAGCATCAGAATCGCCGCTTGCAGGGACTGCACGGGGGGTATGGCGGCACCGGCCGCCACATCCACCTGACCACCACTGAGCTGCGCGTTGTTGACGACATAGGTCCGCAGCACCATCTGCATGGGCCATTTGGCGGTGTCGTTCATGTAGAGCATCGCGTTGAAGAAGGCGTTCCAGTACGTCACCGCGTAGAACAGGCCGATGACGGCGACCGACGCCTTCGACAGGGGCAGCACGATCCGCAGCAGGATCTTCAGTTCGGAGGCGCCGTCGATCCGGGCGGCGTCGATGAGTTCCTGCGGCAGCCCCATGAAGAACGACCGCAGCACGATCACATTGAAGGCGTTGATCACGCCGGGCAGGATCAGTGACCAGTAGCTGTTGATCAGGCCGAGTTGCTTGACCATGAGGTAGCTGGGGATGACGCCGGGCACGAACAGCATGGACATCAGCAGCAGCATCAGGACCGGCTGGTGCCCGAAGGACCCGGGCCGGCTGAGCCCGTAGGCCAGGAAGATGGAGCAGACGAGGCTGAGCGCGGTGCCGACGACGGTGACCCCGACACTGACCAGCATGGCCTGGGAGACCAGGCCACCGGAGAGCAGCGCCGAGTAGGAGTCGAAGGTGATGTCGTCGGGCCACAGGACGTATCCGCCGGCCTCGGTGACCTGAGCCGAGCCGGCGACCGATGTCGAGATGATCGCGAGGAAGGGCAGCACGACCAGGATCACGCAGACCAGCAGGATCACGGACTTCAGCGCCCGCCACGGCAGCGCGCCGGGGGTCTCGCCGGGTATCGCGCTGTAGTGGCGCTGGGGCCGCTTCCCCTGCTGGGGAGGCTTCGGCTTGCGGCGCACCGGGTGCGCCGGATCGAGCGTGGTCACTTGCGGTACACACCTTCCTCGCCGAAGAAGTGGGCGATCTTGTTGGCGCCCAGGACGAGCACGACTCCCACGAGGCCCTTCACCAGGCCGACCGCGGCGCTGACGCCCCACTGCCCGCCGATGACACCGTTGTTGTAGACATAGGTGTCCAGGACCTCGCTGTTCTCCAGGCCGACGCCCTGCTGTTGCAGCACGATCTGCTCGAAGCCCACGGACAGCGCGTCGCCCAGGCGCAGGATGAGCAGCAGGATGACCAGGCCGCGCAGGGCGGGCAGGGTGACATGCCAGGTCTGCCGCCGGCGGCTGGCGCCGTCCATGGCGGCGGCCTCGTAGAGGTTGTGGTCGACGCGGGACAGCGCGGCGAGGAAGAGGATGGTGCCCCAGCCGGTGTCCTTCCAGATCACCTGGGAGGTCAGCAGGGTCTTGAACAGTTCGGGGTCGCCGATGATGCTCCAGGTGCCCATGTCCTGGGCCTGGAGGAACAGGTTGAGCATGCCGGCGTTGCCCAGCATCTGCTGGAACAGGGCGACGATGACCACCCAGGACAGGAAGTGCGGCAGGTACAGGACGTTCTGGACCCACTTCTTGATCCGCTCGCTGACCAAACTGTTGAGCGTCAGGGCGAGGAGGATCGGCGCGGGGAACACGAACACGACCTGGATCAGGGTCAGCTGGAGGGTGTTCGACAGGGCCCGCAGGAACCCTTCGTCACCGTTGAAGATGACGGAGAAGTTCTCGAATCCGCTCCAGGGGCTGTGCAGGATGCCGATGTAGGGCTGGTAGTCCTGGAACGCGATCACATTGCCGAGCAGCGGCACATAGTGGAACAGCAGCAGGACGGCGAGGCCCGGGAGCACGAACCTGAACAGGGCGAGATCCCGGCGGCGGTGCGGCTTCGGTCGGCGCAGGCGGCCCCTGTCCGGCCGCCGGCCCTTCTCGGCCACGTCCGTGGCCGGTGGTTGCAGAGTTGTCATGTGGTACGGCCTTTCGAGAGACGGGCACCTTCGGCCGATCCCTGGGCGGGTGGGTTGATCGAGTCGAGGGGGGAGCCCCTGCCATGGGGGTGCGGGTGCGGGGTGTCCTGGTGGAACGTGTGGTGTCCCGGGCGGTGGACGCTCAGGCCAGGCGTTTGAGGCGGTCGCGGGTGACCTCGCCGAGCAGTGGCTCACCGGCCAGCCAGCGGGCGGTCTCGTCGACGGCGTAGGCGCCCAGGCGGCGTACCTCGCTGCCCTGCGCGCCCGCGATGTGCGGGGTGAGCAGGACGTTGGGCAGGGAGTACAGGGGGTGGCCCGGCGGGAGGGGCTCGGGGTCCGTCACATCGAGGTAGGTCTCCAGGCGGCCCGAGACACACTCCTCCGTGAGGGCCTCGGTGTCCACGAGGGCGCCGCGCGCGGTGTTGATGAGCGCGCCGCCGTCGGGGATCAGGGCCAGCATCCGCGCGTCGAGCAGTCCCGTGGTCTCGGGCAGCAGCGGTGCGTGCACGCTGACCACCGTGGAGCGCCGGCACAGCTCGGCGAGTCCGACGCGCTCGGCACCGAGCCGCCGGGCCTCGTCGTCGGTGACGTACGGGTCGGTGACCAGTACCCGGTAGCCGGCGTCGGCGCGGCGGAGTCCTTCGATGACCCCGCGGCCGATCCGGGAGGCGCCGATGATGCCCACGGTGAGCCCGTCGCCGCCGGGGCGGCCCGCGAAGTCCGGCCAGTCGTCCCGGTATCCGGCGGCCGTCGTCAGGGTGCGGCGGGCGGCGAGGGTGATGAGGGCGAGGGTGTACGAGACGACGGGACCGGCGTTGGCGTCGGCGGCCGACGAGACGGTGATCCCGCGGTCCCACACGGCGTCGCTGACCAGTTCCTTGACGGTGCCCGCGGCGTGCAGCACGGCTCGTAGCCGGGGTGCGCGGGCGACGACGTCGGCGGTCAGTCGCGGGCAGCCCCAGCCGGTGAGCAGGATCTCCGCGTCGGCCAGTGCGTCGGGGCAGGTGGCCGGTGACCAGGGCTCGACGGTGACGAGGTCGGTGAGTTCGGCGAGGCGCGCGTAGGTGTCCGGTGGCAGGACGAGGTCGATGATGCCGGGGTTCATGACGCAGACCGCCCTGGGGCGTGCGGGGTGTTCGGCTCGTGCGGTCATGAGCGGTCCTTAGTGGTGCGGGAGGAGAGGAGGCGAGAGGAGTGGGGCGGGGCGGTGTGCTCCTCGGGCTGGGGGTTGGTGCCGCGCGGGTACGCCGGCCGTCAGGTGCCGCCGTACCCGCGCGGGGCTTCTCAGGTGCGGGGCAGGCGCAGGGTCAGCAGCTGGAAGGGGCGCAGGCTCAGCACCAGCGCGCCGTCCCGCTCGGCCGGCCGTTCCTCGTCCGGGAGCGGGCGTTCCAGCAGGTCCGCCGGTACGGCCCGGTCGGCGGCCACGCCTTCGACCCGGAGCGTGGTGCGGGCCCGGCCGCCGCCCGCCTCGTACAGCCGGACCACCAGGTCACCGCTGCGGTCGTCGGCGAGCTTCACGGCGCTGACCACCACGGCGTCGTTGTCCACGCTCACCAGCGGGGCGACCTGTTCCACGGATCCGGTGACCCGCCGCTCGGGCAGGTTGGCCCGGTAGCCCTCGCGGACCGCGTCGCCGATCGTGGCGCCCGGCACCAGCGCGTGGTGGAACCGGTGAACACCCTGGTCGGTCTCCGGGTCGGGGTAGCGCGGCGCCCGCAGCAGGGAGGCCCGGACGGTCGTCGTGGTGCCCCCGTCGGCGCCGGTACGCACCGCGCGGGTCACATCGTGGCCGTACGTGGCGTCGTTGACGACGGCGACGCCGAAGCCCGGCTCGTCGACGTGCACGAAACGGTGGTTGCATGCCTCGAACTTGGCCCACTCCCAGCTGGTGTTCTGGTGGGTGGGCCGGTAGGTGTGCCCGAACTGGGTCTCGGAGGCGTACCGGTCGGCCTTCACATCCAGCGCGAAGGCCAGTTTCAGGAACTTCTCCGTCTCGTGCCAGTCCACCTCGGTGGCGATGTCGAGCCGCTTGGCGCCCGCCGGGACGGTGAGCCACTGGGTGACGGTCGAGTGACCGAAGGCCCGCTCGATCCGTACCGCGCCGCCCTCGGCGCCCAGTGCGGTCACCTCGGTCAGATCGCGGCCGACGTTGCGGTAGAAGGCGTCGACGTCCCAGGCGTCCCACTGGTTCGGGAAGTCGGGGTGGAGCTGGAGCAGGTTGGCCGCCTGCCCCGGCGCGACGGCCTCGCGCCCGGCCTCGTGGTCGTAGGCGGAGACGACCAGGCCACGGGCGTCGATCTCGACCCGCAGCCGGTCGTTCTCCAGGACGTAGCCGCCCTCGGCGCGCGGCACCGGGGTCACCGCGCCGCCCTGTCCGCGCACGGCGGCACCCAGCGCGGGGGCGGAGCCACGCCCGTGCGGAGCGGAGTTGAAGACCAGCTCCACGTTCCCCTCCCCCGCCAGGGCCCGCTGTGCCGCCCCGATGATCCGCTCCAGCTCGCCCGCCAGCCGGGCGTAGGTCTCGCGCGCCTCGCGGTGCACCCAGGCGATGGACGACCCGGGCAGGATGTCGTGGAACTGGTGGAGCAGCACCGTCTTCCAGATACGGTCCAGATCCTCGTACGGATAGCGGAATCCGGTCCGTACGGCGGCCGTGGCCGCCCACAGTTCGGCCTCGGTGAGCAGTGACTCGCTGCGGCGGTTGCCGCGCTTGGTCTGCGCCTGGCTGGTGAGGGTGGCCCGGTGCAGTTCGAGGTACAGCTCGCCCACCCATACGGGCGGATCGGGGTACTCGGCCTGGGCCTTGGCGAAGAACTCCTGCGGGGTCTCCCACACGACCTTCGGGGCGCCGTCGAGGCTGCGCATCCGGGCCGCCTTGGCGACCATCTCGCGGGTGGTGCCGCCGCCGCCGTCGCCGAATCCGGTCGGCGCCAGGGAGCGGGTCGCCGCGCCCTTCTCCTTGAAGTTCCGCGCCGCGTGGGCGAGTTGGCTGCCGGTCATCTCGCAGTTGTAGGAGTCGACGGGCGGGAAGTGGGTGAAGATCCGGGTGCCGTCGATGCCTTCCCAGGTGAAGGTGTGGTGCGGGAAGGAGTTGGTGCGGCTCCAGGAGATCTTCTGGGTGAGCAGCCGGTTGGAGCCGGCCGCCTTGATGATCTGCGGCAGACCGGCCGCGAACCCGAAGGTGTCGGGGAGCCAGACCTCGTCGCTCTCGATCCCGAACTCTTCGAGGAAGAACCGCTTGCCGTGCACGAACTGCCGGGCCATGGCCTCCGAGCCCGGCATGTTGGTGTCGGACTCCACCCACATCCCGCCCGTGGGCACGAACCGGCCGTCGGCGACGGCCTTCTTCACCTTGGCGTAGACCTCGGGCCGCCGCTCCTTGAGCCAGGCGAACTGCTGCGCCTGCGACATGGCGAAGACGAAGTCCGGCTCCTGCTCCAGGAGGGCGGTCATGTTGGAGGCCGTACGGGCGACCTTGCGGACCGTCTCGCGCAGCGGCCACAGCCAGGCGGAGTCGATGTGCGCGTGGCCCACCGCGCTGACGCGGTGCGCGGCCGGGCCGGCCGGTGTGGCCAGCACATCGGCGAGTTCGTCGCGGGCGGCCTGTGCGGTCCCGCCGATGTCCTGGAGGTCGACGGCGTCCAGGGCGCGGCCGACCGCGCGCAGGATCTCCCAGCGGCGGGCGCCTTCCAGGGGCAGCTCGGCCATGAGTTCGCCGAGCACCTCCAGGTCCATGACGAGGTTCCACACGGTCTCGTCGAACACCGCGAGCCGCATCTCCCCCAGCACGTACTGCGGCTGGTCGCCCGCGGTCCCCTTGTCGCCGAGGTGCGTCGGCTGGAACGGCGGCCGGTCGACGCCGTCGATGTCCGGGTTGGACGCCGCCTCGATCCGCCAGTGCACCCGCTCGCCGCCGGCCACGGGCGCCCCGACACGGACGTAGTCGTTCCGCGGGTGCAGGCCCTTCACCGGGGTGCCGTCCGGGAGGTGTACGAGGCCCTCGCACTGGAAGCCGGGGGTGCGCGGTGTGAAGCCGAGGTCGAGGACGGCCTCGACGGTCAGGCCCGCCCAGTCCTCGGGCACGGTGCCGGTGACGTCGAACCAGCTGGTCCCCCAGGGCGTGCCCCACACGGTGCCGGGGGCGATCGGGCGGGTGGCCGCCGTCAGCCCTTCGGCGACGGGGACGGGCTCGCCGGTGGTGGACCAGATCTCGACGGACAACGGGATCGACAGGGGGTGGACCGCCGGGCGGATGCGCTCTCTGAGAACGCGTTCGAGGCGGGCTTCGACCAGATTCCGGTCGTCGTGCATAAGAGGAGGTCTCCTGTACGGCGGGGGTGGGGGGAGGGGGACGGTGAGGGGCGGGCGAGGGGAGCGGCCGGGGGTGGGGTCGGGGGCGGGGTCGGGGCGGGGTCGGGGCGGGGTCGGGGCGGGGGGTGGTCTGAACACAGGAGCGTGGCCAGATCAGAGGAGCGGGTCAGCTGACAGGAGCGGGGTCAGATCACGAGGGCGGGGTCAGATCACGGGAGCGTGGCCAGATCAGAGGGGCGGGGTCAGATCACAGGGGCGAGGTCGGATCACAGGAGCAGGGTCAGATCACAGGGGCGGGCCGTTCGCAGGTGCTCGTCACCGGGAGTGCGCGTTCCTCGGCGGCGGCGTCCAGGAGGGTGAGCATCACGTCCAGGACATGGGCGGCGAGTTCGGCGGAGGCCCGGTGCGGGCGCCCGGCCTCCAGCGCCCCGGCCAGGTCGGCGAGTCCGGTGCCGCGGCCCGCCTCCCGGTAGCCGGCGGTCACGGGCAGCGGCTGCCAGCCGTCACCGCTGTGGATCTCGACGGGGCTGGCGAACCCATTGGGGTCCGGCACGGACAGCGAGGCCACGGTGCCGTGCACCTCGATCCGGGGCAGGTGGGCGGCCCGTACGTCGAAGCTCATGATCAGCGTGGACAGGGCCCCGCCCGCGTGCTCCAGGACACCGGTGATGTGGGTGTCCACCTCGACCGGGAACGTCTGCCCGGCGCGCGGACCGCTGCCGATGGTCCGCTCGGCGCGCGGCCGGGAGGCGGCACCCGTCACCTTCACCACCGGACCGAGCAGATGGACCAGCGCGGAGAGGTAGTAGGGACCCATGTCGAGCAGCGGGCCACCGCCCGGCCGGTAGTAGAACTCGGGGTCCGGGTGCCACTTCTCATGCCCGGCGCTCGTCATGAACGCCGTGGCCGACACCGGAGTGCCGATCAGCCCGTCGTCGACCGCCTTGCGGGCGGTCTGTGTCGCGGTGCCGAGCACGGTGTCGGGGGCGCAGGCGACCCGCAGCCCCGTCTCGCGCGCCGCCGTGAGCACCGCGTCGGCCTCCTTGCGGTCCGCCGCGAGGGGCTTCTCCCCGTACACATGCTTTCCGGCCGCGAGCGCGGCGAGCGCCACGTCCGCGTGCGCGGCGGGAATGGTCAGATTGAGTACGGCGTCCACGTCGTCCCTGGCCACCAGGTCGGCGACGGACGGCGCCACGGCCACCTCGTGCTCGACCCGGGCGGCGAGGGACTCGGCGCGGCCCCGGTCCAGGTCGGTGACGGCCGTGAGCCGCACCGACGTCAGCCGCTCCAGGGTGGCCAGATACTCGCCGCTGATCTTCCCCGCGCCCACGATGCCGATCCTCAGCGGCTCGCCCACAGCAGTCCCCTTTCGGTGAGCGTGCGCACCTGCGGCACGTCGAAGTCGTCGGGCTTGTGCCCGATGGTCGAGACGAACACCCGGCCCGCGCCCCAGGTCCTGGTCCACACGGCGGGCATCACCGCGGGCCGGTCGCGCAGTTCGTCGGGCGGGAAGGTGGTGGTGGCGAGCACGTCGATGTGCGGGTCGGTGAGCACCCAGTACTGCTCGGTGTGCACGTCGAAGTCCGTCAGGCCCTCGATCACCGGGTGCTCGGCGTGCTCGGGGGCCAGGGTCACGGTGTGGTCGTGGAAGCCCGGCGGATGCATCACGAACCTCCCGCCGGTCAGCAGGTGGTAGCCATGGTCGAGGAAGCTGTCGACGATGCCGCCGTGCCAGCCGGCGAGGCCCGTCCCCGCGGCGACCGCGGCGGCGAGTCCGGCGCTCTGCTCACGGGTCAGGGTGCCCATGGTCCAGCATTGGACAACGATGTCATTGGCTGCGACACGCTCCGCGTCCTCGTACACCGCGAGATCCTCGCTGGTCTCGACGGCGAAGCCCTGTTCCTTGAGGAACGGGACGAACAGGTCGCTGATGGTCACGGGCTGATGCCCGTCCCAGCCGCCGCGGACGACCAGCGCCCGTCGGGTGTGGGTGGTCAAGTGGATACACGCTCCCTTTCGGCGCCGCGCGGGGAGGGTGCGGCGGTCGAAGTGGTGAGTAGTGGTTCTCTCGGAAGGTATGAACCGCCGTCGTCGTTTGTCAATACGTTGGACTAACTCCGGCGGGGCTCTTGCGGACACTTGAGAAAGCGCTTTAGATCTCCCCCTACGACCCCGCCGGGGACCCCCCGCCCACTCGACGCGACGGACCCCCTACCCCAGTTGCGTACGCGAACGAGGCTACGCCCGATGGCCGGACAGCCGGGCGAGGAGCCCGATCTCCGGTGCCAGCACGCCGGGCTGCCCGAGGGACCGGAAGTCGGCCTCGACCGCCGCCAGGTCGAGGTTCTTGGCGCGTATCGCCTGGTACCGGACGACGGACCACAGGAACGCGTCGAGACTGTCGTACCGCGTATGCCCCTCTATGACCTGCTCTTCGTGGAACCACAGCGCGACCTTGCCGCTGGTGAGCACGACGTAGTAGTTGCTGGAGCCGTCGCAGCCGAGGGACCACACATCGTCACCCGACAGCTCCGTCTCGTAGTCGGAGTCCAGGATCCGGCAGTCGTTGGCCGCGAAATCGAAGCCGTACGACCAGTCGTGGATGTCGAGGAACTGCGCCAGGCCGCCCGATCGGACCTTGCGATCGAAAACGGCCAGCGCGGTTGCGGCGTCGTGCGGGAGCCGGGACAGGAAGGGGGCGATCGGCCGGGTCGAGGCCGGTAGGTCCACCCGGGGTGCGTCGGGGAACCAGCGTGCCAGATCGGCGTCGAGACTCCGGTCCACGTACCCGGTCAATCGGTCAGCGGTGAGAGACATGCGGGGAGAGTAACCGGGTGCGTATCCGGGCCGGTGACGCCATCGGCGAGGACGGCGGGGCGGGGCCCGAGTACCCCTGCCCGGGGCCCGAGTACCCCTGCCCGGGGCCCGAGTACCCGTGCCCGGGGCCCGAGTACGCCTGCTCGGGCCCCGCCCCTGCGCATCACACCCTGCTCAGGTGGTCCTCCACCCCCTCGCCCCGGCCGGAGGACAGCGCGGCCAGTCCCACCAGGTCGTCGGCCTGGGCGTCGGGTACCTCGTGGTCGAAGCGGGCGAGTCTGCGCACCCGCAGGGAGACCACGCCCAGCAGCAGGATCGCGGCGCCCAGCAGCACATACAGCAGCCCGATGCCCCGGCCGGGCCCGGTGCCGAGGACGGCGCCCACCGTGTCGGCGAGGGCGCCGCCGGAGGTCATCAGCGGACCCAGCAACTCGGTGCCGAGCGGGGCGATCACCAGAAAGCCGACCGGCAGGGTGGACCAGGCGACGAGCTGGTTGAGGGCCATCACGCGGCCATGGAACCGCTGCGGAACCTTGACCTGAACGATCGTCAGATAGATGCCGTTGAGCAGGGACAGTGACGCGGACATCCCGAACACCCCGGCGCCGACCACCAGCAGGTCGGGCCGCAGCCCGGTCAGTGCGCAGAACAGGGCGAGGACCGGGACGACCAGGAGCATGCCCCGCATCCGGCGGCGCCGGGGACCGCCCCACAGGCCCATCGCCAGCCCGCCCACCACCGCGCCCAGGCCCCCGGCGAGGGAGACCGAGGCCACCGAGGCGAGCGAGGAGAAGCCGAGGACCAGCGGCGAGATCATCTGGAAGAGCACCGGCAGGAACAGATTGAGCACCGCGAAGAAGACCAGCATGGCCCGGAAACCCCGCTCCGCGACCACCAGCCGGAACCCCGCGACGATCTCCTGGCGCAGGGTCTCGCGGCGGGTGGCGGGCAGCGTACGGGGGAACCGCACGGTCAGCAGCACGGTCGCGGCGACCGCGTAGCTGATCACGTCCAGGAGCAGCACCCCGCCGATACCGATCGCGGCGAGCAGCCCGACGGCGGCCAGCGGGGCCACCACCTGGGCGATGCCGCCGGAGATCTGGACGACTCCGTTGGCGTGACCGAGGTAGCGCTTGGGGACGAGTTGCGGGATGGCCGACTGGAAGGCGAGGCGCTGTCCGGTCAGGGACACCGACAGGACGGCCATCAGCGCCCCCACGTGCCAGGGGTGCAGGGCGCCGAAGGCGTGCAGCAGGGCGAGGGCGGCCTCCGTCGAGCCGGAGACCAAGGTGGTGACGAGCATGACCCGGCGCCGGTCGACCCGGTCCACGAGACTGCCGAGGACGGGCGCGGCGAGCAGTCCGGGCACGATACCGAGGACGGCGAACAGGCCGAACCAGGCCACGGATCCGGTGGTGAGGTAGATCCACAGCGGCAGCGCGAACTCGGTGAGCGCGGAGCCGGTCTGGGAGACCGTCTGGGAGGCGGCGACGGCGACGAAGCGGCGGGTGTCACGACGGGTGCGGACCCGCCCCGCGGCATCGGCGGCGGCATCGGCTTCACCGGCCGCCGCCGGCTCGTCGTGATGGGCCCCGTCCAGCCACCAGGTGGCCCCGGCCGGACGCCCCTCACGGGTCAGGCCGTCCGGCTCCCCCGCGCCCCCGGCCGACTCCCCCACCGCCGGATGGACCGTGGTGACGATCTCGGCGAGTTCGGCCGCCCGGTGCTTGAGGAAGTAATGGCCGGCCTCGTCGAGCACGGCCACCGCGGTCGTGGGACCGACGAACCCCCATTCGCGGAACCGTTCGCGGTGGAACTCGGTGCCGGGGTCCGCCGAGCCGACGACGGAGACCACGGGGCCGGTGAGCCGGGCGGGCGGCTGGGCGAGCCGCTCGGTGAAGTACGCCTCGGCGGCCCGGGAGTCCTCCCGCACATTGCGGACGACGGTGGTCACCTGCTCGGGTTCGAGCCCTTCGAGGTCGGCGCCCATGGACCGGAGCCAGTTGAGGTGGAGCCGCCCGCTGCGCCGCCGGTCGAGGACGGAGAACCGGGACAGCAGACCGAGCAGCCCCTCGGTGGGCCGGGCGAAGGGAAAGATGCCGCCGAGGTAGACGGCGGCGGGTTCGCGTCCGGCGGCGGCCAGCAGCCGGGCCGTCTCGACGGCGAGTGCGGCACCCACCCCGCAGTGCCCGTAGACGGCGACGGGTCCGGGCACGGACTCCAGCACCTCGTCGGCGCAGCGCCGGGCCACCTCCGCCAGCGGCAGTGACTCCTCCGACATACCGAGGTCATGGCCGGGCACGGCGACGGCGTGCAGCGCCACTGTGTCCGGCAGGGCATCGGCGAGCGGCTGGTAGACGACGGCGCTGCCACCCCCGTACGGCAGACAGACCAGGGAGAGGGTGACCTCGCGCCCGGGCCGGGGCGGGGTGAGCCGGTGCAGCAGACGGCGTGGGCCGCGCTCCTGCTCGGTGCGGTCGGCGAGGGCGGCGACGGCCGCGACCGTGCGGTGCTGGAACACGTCCATGAGGGTGATGCCGGCCTCGGGGCCGAGCAGGCGGCGCAGGGACGCGACCATCCGCATGGCGAGCAGGGAGTGTCCGCCGAGGTCGAAGAAGTCGTCGTGCGCGCCGACGCGTTCGAGCCCGAGGAGGTCGGCCCACAGGGCGGCGACGGTCCGTTCGGCGTCGGTACGCGGTTCGACGTGGTCGGCGCCCTCGCCGGGGCCGGGCTGTCCAGGCTCCGGCAGGGCCCGCCGGTCGGTCTTGCCGTGGGCCTGGCGGGGCAACTCGCTGAGCACGACGAAACGGGAGGGGACGAGGTAGTCGGGGAGGTGCTCGGCGAGCAGGCGGCGCAGTTCGGCGGTGGGCGGGGGCGGGGTGTCCGGGTCGGCGGGCACGAGGTAGCCGACGAGGGTGAGTTCGCCCGCGGGGCCGCGCGCGGCGGCCACGGCCTGTCCGACGCCGGGCAGCCGCGCGAGATGTGCCTCGACCTCGCCCAGCTCGACCCGGTAGCCGCGGATCTTGACCTGGTCGTCGCCGCGCCCGAGGAACTCGACGGTGCCGTCGGGGCGGTGCCGGGCGAGGTCGCCGGTGCGGTACATGCGGGGCGGTGTCGGCCCCGGCGGGTCCTGGACGAAGGGGTCGGGTCGGAAGCGGGCCGCCGTCAGGTCGGGCAGGTGGAGATAGCCGCGGGCCAGCCGGTCGCCGCCGATCCACAGCTCACCGACCGTTCCCGGCGGCACCGGGGCGCCCTGGGCGTCGAGGACGTAGACGCGGGCGCCGGGCAGCGGCCGGCCGATGGGGGTGGTGGGCCCCTCGGCGGGACGGTCGGGGTCGATCAGATGGGTCGTGGCGCCGACCGTCGCCTCGGTGGGCCCGTAATGATTGACGACCCGGCAGCCGGTACGGGCCCCCGCCCGCGCCAGATCCCGGCTCCACTCCCAGCCGGACGCCTCCCCGCCGAGGATCAGCAGCCGCCGGGGCAGCAGTTCGGCCGGGTCGTCGACCTCGGCGGTGAGGGCGGCGAGATGGGAGGGGGTGAGTTTGACGCAGTCGATGCGGTGCCGGGCGAGGTGGGCGGCGAGTTCGGGGCCGGGGGTGCGGGGCGGGAGCAGGTGCAGGGTGCCGCCCGTGGTCAGCGCCAGATAGAGCGTGGTCAGGCCGAAGTCGAAGGCGAGTGACTGGAGGAGCAGATAGCGGGCGCCGTCGGTCAGTCCGGCCTCGGCGAACCGCTGCCGCACCCCGTCGAGATAGGTGAGCACCTGCCGGTGCTGCACCGCGACGCCCTTGGGGGTGCCGGTGGACCCCGAGGTGTAGATGACATAGGCGAGATCGTCCGGTCCGGCCCCGCCGTCCGGGTCCGGCGGGGTGTCCGGCGCGACGGCGAGCGGCCCCGCCGGGTCGTCCAGCAGGAGTACGGGGCTGTCGGCGCCGTCCAGCAGGGCGCGGTGGGCGGCGGTGGTGACCAGGACGACCGGGGCGGAGTCGGTGAGCATGTGGGCGAGGCGGCGCGGGGGCTGCTCAGGGTCGAGCGGGACGTACGCGGACCCGGCCTTGAGGACCGCGAGCAGGGCGACGGCCTGCTCGATGCCCTGGTCGAGACAGACCCCGACCAGGGCATCGGGGCGGGCGCCCGCGTCGCGCAGCACCTGGGCGAGCCGGTTGGCACGCCGGTCGAGGGCGGCGTAGGTGAGGGTGTGTCCGTCGTGGACGAGGGCGGTGGCGTCCGGGGTGCGGACGGCCTGGGCGGTGACGGCGTCGGCGAGGGTCGCCGCGCGGGGGGTGGCGGTGCCGGTGTCGTTCCATTCGGTCAGGACGCGGTGGCGTTCGGCGGGGCCGAGCAGTTCCAGGGCGGCGACGGGGGCGTGCGGGTCGGCGGCGGCTCCGGCGAGGACGCGTTGCCAGTGCTCGGCGAGGCGGGCGGCGGTCTGCGGGTCCCACAGGTCGGTGCGGTAGGTGAGGAAGGCGTCGAGTCCGTCGTCGGTCTCGGTGCAGTACAGGCCGAGGTCGAGATGGACTGCGGTGCCGTGGAACGGGAAGGTGCGCCACGTGAGGTCGTGGGGCGCGCATCGCTGGGCGCGATGGTTCTGGAGCGCGAAGGACACCTGGAACAGGGGCGGGCGGCTGACATCGCGCGGCAGGTCCAGGGCCTCCACGAGGCGTTCGAAGGGGGTGTCCTGGTGCTGCTGGGCGCCGAGGGCGGCGGCCCGGACCCGGGCGAGGACGGTGTGGAAATCGGGGGACGGGCTGTCGGGGAGGTCGGGCTTCAGGTCGGCCCGCAGCGGGAGCATGGTGCTGAACAGGCCGATCACCCCCTCGGTCGCCTCACTGGGACGGCCCGCGAACGGCGTCCCGACCGCGAAGTCCGGCTGCCCGGACCAGCGTCCGAGCACGACCTGGAAGGCGGCGAGGAGCGTCATGTAGAGGGTGGCGCCCCGGGCCCGGGACAGCGCGCGGGCGGCGGCGTACGTCGCCGGGTCGAGCCGGAAGGTGTGGGTGGCGCCGCCGGGCCCCGGCAGGGCGGGCCGGGGCCGGTCGGTGGGCAGTTCGAGCGCGGGCACGCCGGTCATCGCGTCACGCCAGTACCGCAGACCGTCCCGCGCGGCCGGGAGTTCCTGGCGCTCGCGCTGCCAGTGCGCGACATCGGCGTAACTGACGGGCAGCGGCGCACGGGCGGGCTCGGCGCCGCGCACCAGGTCCTGGTGTCCGGCGAGGAGTTCGTCGAGCAGCAGGGACGCGGACCAGCCGTCGCCGGTGAGGTGGTGCTGGCAGACGGCGAGGACATGGTCGTCGGCGGCGAGGCGCAGCAGCAGCGCGCGCACCAGGGGCCCGGCGGCGAGGTCGAAGGGCCGGGCGACCTCGGCCTCCACCTCGGCGCGTGCGGCGGCCTCCCGCTCGGGCTCGGCAAGCGCGCTCAGGTCCAGGGTGCGCCAGGGCACGGTGAAGGTGTCCGGCGGCGCGATCCGCAGCAGCGGTCCACCGTCGTCATCGGCCGGGAAGGACGCCCGCAGCGTCTCGTGCCGTACGGCGATCAGCCGCAGCGACTTCGCGAGCGCGTCGGCGTCGAGCGCGCCCCGCAGCCGTCCGGCGATGGGCAGCACGTAGGCGGCGGTGCCGGGGGTGAGCTGCTCCACGAACCAGAGGCGTTCCTGGGCGAGGGACAGGGGCGCGGGGGTGCCGGGCGGACGCGGCGGGACGGACGGCGTGCGGGCGGCCGAGGCGGGGCGGTTACGGAGGCGGGCGGCGAGGAGGGCCTTCTGTTCGGGGGTGAGGGTGCGGCGGGGTCGGGGGGAGGGGGGTGAGGGCGGGGTGGATCTCTGCGGGGGTGGGGTGGATCTCTGCGGGGGTGGGGGCGGGGTCGAGGCCGGCGCGGGCACGGTCGTCGGGACGGGGGTCCCCCGATCCAGGGAGGCGGGCGCGGGCTGCTCCGGGAGGGCCATCAGCGCTCCTCCGCCAGCAGTTCGAGGGTGACGGCGTCGGCGACGGCGGCGACGGTGGGGGCCTCGTAGAAGATGTGCAGCGGTACTTCGGCGCCGAGGCGGTCGCGGATGCGGGCGGCGACCTGGGTGATCGTCAGGGAGTGGGCGCCGAGGTCGAAGAGGTCGTCGTCCAGGCCGAGGGACGTGAGCCCGAGCACCTCGCGCCAGATGGCGGCGACCTCGGTGGTGACCTCGTCCCAGGGGTCGTCGTCGGGTATCTCGGCGGCACCAGGTGTCTCGGCGGCACCGGGTGTCTCGGCGCCATCGCCGGCCGGCAGGTCGCGGTCGGGTTCGGGCAGGGCGCGCCGGTCGGTCTTGCCGTTGGGGGTGAGCGGGAGCGCGGGCAGCGCGTGGACGGCACCCGGCAGCATCACAGCGGGCAGCGTGAGGGCGAGGAAGGCGCGCAGTTCGGCGAGGGTGGGGACGGGGACGCCCGGCCGCCAGACCGGGTAGACGGCGAGGAGCTGCCCGCCCGGGGCGTCGGGGGTGCCGCGTACGGCGACAGCGGCGGCGGCGACCGACGGGTGCTCCTGGACGCGGGCCTCGATCTCGCCCGGCTCGATGCGGTGACCGCGTAGCTTCACCTGGTCGTCGAGGCGGCCCAGGCAGTCGAGGGCGCCGTCGGGGCGGACCCGGGCGAGGTCGCCGGTGCGGTAGAGACGGGTGCCGGTCGCCGGGTCGGTGATGAACCGTTCGGCGGTCAGGGCGGACCGGTCACGGTAGCCGCGGGCCAGTCCCGCGCCGCCGAGGGCGAGTTCGCCGAGGACTCCGTGGGGCGCGGGTCGTCCGCAGCGGTCCAGGACGAGGGCGGTGGTCCCGGCGATCGGGCGGCCGATGGTGATCTCCGTGGGCGACGGGGGCACTTCGGCGGCGGTGGACCAGATGGTGGTCTCGGTGGGGCCGTAGACGTTCCAGAGCCGTCCGACCCGGTCGCGCAGGACGCGGGCGAGCGGCAGGGGCAGTGCCTCGCCGCCGCTGAGGGCGGTGAGGCCGGGGGCGTCGAGCCCCGCGTCCAGCATCAGGCGCCAGCCGGACGGGGTGGCCTGGAGATGGGTGACCGGGTGCCGCGCGACCAGGCCGGTGAGGGCCCGGCCGTCGCGTACCTGTCTCTCGTCGGCGAGGATGACCCGCCCGCCGGTGATCAGCGGCAGCAGGAGTTCCAGCGCGGAGATGTCGAAGGAGAGGGAGGTGACGGCGAGCCAGACGTCCCCGGGACGGGAGTCCAGCGACGTACGGAAGGCGAGCAGCAGATGGGCCAGGGCGCCGTGGGGCACTTCTACGCCCTTGGGGTGGCCGGTGGAACCGGAGGTGTAGATGAGGTAGGCGAGGTCGGAGGGGTGGGGGTGGGGTACACCTGAGGATTCCCCGGAAGCAACGGCACTCCTGGCGTCCTCCGGCGGCGCCCCGGCGTCGAACAACCCGTCGATGAACACCGTACGGACCCCGGCCGGAACCCGGTCGGCGGTGTGTCGCTGCACCAGGGCCACGGGGGCGCCGGAGTCGGTGAGGACGAACGCCACCCGGTCCGGCGGATATCCGGGGTCGACGGGCAGGTAGGTGCCCCCGGCGAGGGTGACGGCGAGCACGGCGGCCACGGTCTCGGCGGACCGTTCGGCGCAGACCGCGACCACGGTTCCCGGCCGCACCCCGTCGGCGACCAGCGTGCGGGCCAGTCCGCGTGCGGCGCGGGCGAGTTCTCCGTAGGTGACGGTCCGTTGCCCGGCGGTGAGGGCGGGGCGGGTGTGGTGGGCGGCGAAGGCGGCGGTGAGCAGGGCGGGCAGGGTGGCGCCCGTGGTGTCGGCGTCCGGCGCGGGTCCGGTGAGCGGGGCGAGTTCGGTGTCGTCGAGGAAGGGCAGGTCGGCCAGGGCGGTGCCGGGGGCGGCGGCGATCGCGGCGAGCAGGCGCCGCAGATGGGCGCCGATCCGCTCGGCGCGCGAGGGCGCCAGCCGGTCGGTGCGGTGGATCAGCAGGACGCTGAGCCGGTCGGGACCGTCGAGCAGATGCAGGCGCAGGGCGCCGCGCGCGGTGCCGGGGAACACGAACCAGTCGGTGGTCGTGCCGAGGCCGGTGAGCGCGACGGGGGCCATCCGGCGCCGGTAGGTGAGGGACACCGGGGCGAGGGTGACACCGGGCCGCACGCCTCGCGCGGCGCGGGCCAGCGGGATCCGGCGGTGCGGGTAGGCGGCGCGCAGTTCGGCCCGGATCGCGCGGGCGAAGGTCCCGAAGGGGGTGTCGGGGCGGGGCGTGCTGACGACGGGCAGTTCGTTGACGTGCATGCCGATCCGGCCCTCGTCCCGGGGGCGGCGGGTGCCGAGGTCGACGGCGACGGCGGGCCGCTCGTTGCCGTACCGCAGCAGCAGGGTGTGCACGGCGGTGAGGAGCAGTTCGAAGGTGGTGACGCCGATCTTCCCGGCGGTGATGTCGAGATCGGCGCGGAGCCCGGGATCGAGGTCGAAGGAGACGAACGCGCCGGGTCCGGTGCCGGGGCCCGAGGGGCCGTCGGGGTCGGCGGCGAGACCGGGGAGATGGACGGTGGGGTCGGGCAGTTCCCGTGCGCCCCAGTGCTCGGCCGCGGCGGCCAGGTCGCCGGGTCCGTAGGAGGGTGCGGTGCCGGGGGGTGCGGGCAGCGGGTCGGGGGCGGGGCCGTGGCCGGTGCGGTGGGCGTAGCAGGCGGCGAGATCGGTGAGCAGTATGTCGGTGGAGGTGCCGTCATACACAAGGTGGTGGAGGACCGCCAGCAGGGTGGCCCGGCGGATGCCGGTGCGCAGCAGCGTGAAGCGGGCGAGCGGTCCGGCGGCGAGGTCGAAGGGCGCCGCGCTCTCCTCGGCCGTCACGGCGTCCCGCGATCCGGGCGCGATGTCCCGCACCCCGAGCGAGGGGGCCGGGCCGGGGACGAGGACGGGGCTGCCGTCGTCCTCCCGGACGGTGCGGGAGAGCGCGGGGTGCCGGGCGCTCACATCGGCGACGGCGGCGGCGAGCGCCGGTTCGTCGAGGGCGCCCACGATGTGCAGGGCGAACGCCATGTGGTGGACGGAACCGAGCGGGGCGAGCCGCTCGTTGATCCAGATGCCCTGCTGGGCGGGGCTCGCGGGGATGCTGGTCACAGGTGTGGGTTCCTCGGTGGGTCGGTGGTGCGGGCGGGCGGGCTCGGAGAAGGACAGCGCGGCGGGGGAACAGGGCGGAGAGGGACAGGGCGGAAGAGGGCGCGGGGTGCCGTACGGCCGGGGCGGCGGACCCGGCCGGTCCGGTCACTCGTGTCGATGGGCGGTTACGGGAGTCGCGGGAGGGGAGGGGCGTACGAAGGCGGCGGGCGGGGCGTACGAAGGCGACGGGCGGGGCGTACGAAGGCGACGGGCGGGGCGTACGAAGGCGGCGGGCGGTACGGGTCTCAGGCGCCCGGAGTCGCCACGCCCCCCGCGGCGGCCGTGAGCGCCGCGGTGAAGCCATCGGCCAGGGCGATGATGTCGCCCTCCTCGAAGGCCAGCGCGTTGAACTGGATCCAGCAGTCCAGCGAGCCGTCCGGCTGTTCCACGACGGTGAGTTCGGGCACGCCCAGGTCACCGCCGGGCAGCGGCCAGGGGACGGTGGTCCCCCGGGGCAGCGTCCACGGTTCGCAGCGCAGGCCCGGGAGGTGGGCGTCGGCGGCCCAGTTCTCGTACCGCAGCCAGGCCGGGAAGGCGATCCGGTGCGGCTTGAACTCGGCGTACGGGTACATCTGGTGGTCCAGCGCTGCGGTGGCGGCGAGCCGGACCCGCTCGGCGAGTTCGGCGAAGCCGGGGCCGCCGGAACAGTCGACGCGGACCAGCAGGGACTGCACCAGACAGCCCACGGTCCGCTGGGCCTCGGGCCGGGTGCGGCCGGGTACGGGCGTCATCAGCACCAGGTCGCTGCCGCCGGAGCGGGTGGCGAGCAGCCCGCACCACAGGGCGGCGACGGCCATGAACGGCGTACCGCCGAGGTCCCGGGCGCGCTCGCGCAGCCGGGTGGCGGGCCCGGCGGCGACGGTGAAGGGGTGGGCCACCGTGTGGACCCGGTCGACGTCCCGGCGGCCGGGGAACGGGTCGAGGGCAGAGGGGGCGCCGTCCAGCGCGGTGGCGAAGTGACGGCGTCCGGCCGCCCATTGCTCCGCCGCCCACCGCACCAGGTCCTGGTAGGGCATGGCGTGGGCGGGCAGCCGGGGGGTGCGGCCGCGGCGCAGGGCGTCGTAGGCGAGGCCGAGTTCGTGCAGGAGGACGCCGATGGACCAGCCGTCGGCGACCAGGTGGTGGACGGCGAGGAGGACGACATGGTCCGCGGGGCCGCGGGTGACGACCAGCAGCCGGGTGAGCGGGTCCTCGCCCAGGTCGGTGAGCCGGTCGCGTTCGGCGATCAGCAGCGCGTCGGTCTCGTCGTCGGTGGCGCCGGGGGCGTCGTGGAGGGTGATCCGGACCCGGGGTTCCGCGTCCAGGACGGTGCGGACCAGTCCTGGTAGGTCAGCGGGTCCGCCGCCGGGTATGACGCCGGGTCCGTTGCCGGGCACGGGGACGAAGCGGGTGCGCAGGGCGGGATGGCGGTCGGCGAGCGCGGTGACCGCCCGGCCGAGGGCCTCGGTGTCGAGCCGGTCGGTGACCCGGAAGAGCGCGGTGACCGCGCCGACGTCCCGCCCGGGTTCCTCCGCCATCCAGTCCAGGAAGTTCTCCTGCTGGCTGGTGAGGGGGACCTGGTGGGGCTGGGCGCGCAGGGCGCGCAGGTACGGGGGCATGGTCGGCGGGTCGTCGGGGGCGGACGGGTCGGCCGCCGGGTGTGCGGCGTCCGCGTCGGCGGCCCGCTGGTCGATCCAGGCGGCCTGGGCGCGCAGCGAGGGGCGGCCGAAGACGAGGGCGGCGCTCGCGTCGACGCCGAACCGCTCACCGAGGGCCGAGGCGAGCCGCACCGCGCGGAAGGAGTCGCCGCCCAGCGCGAAGAACTCGTCCTCGGTGTGGGCCGCCCGGCGCCCGAGCACCTCGTACCAGAGCGTGGCGAGGGCCTGTTCGGTGGGGGTGCGGGGCGGGGAGGGGGATACGGCGTCGGCGTCGGTGTCGTCGATGTCGGGGGCGTCGAAGAGGGGTCTCAGCCGGTGTTTGACGGTCTTCCCGGTGGCGTTGCGGGGCAGTTCGTCGGCGAGCAGGATCCGCACCGGCAGTTCGGCGCGGCTGAGCCTGGCGGCGAGGAAGAGTCGCAGCTCGTCCAGGTCGAGCCCGTCCGGGGCGGGCACCACGACCGCCGCCGGGACCGCGCCCATGACGGGGTGCGGGACGCCCAGGACGGCGGCGTCGGCGACCCGGGGATGTTCGTGCAGGACGTCCTCGACGCGCAGGGTGGAGACCTTGAGGGCGCCGGACTTGATGACGTCGCTCTCGCGGTCCACGAGATGGAGGTATCCGGCGTCGTCGATCCGGCCGAGGTCGCCCATCCGCACCCAGCCGCCCCGGAACACGGCGTCGGAGGCGGCGGGGTCACCGGCGTAGCTGCGGGGCGGGCCGGGCTGCCGGAGCCAGATCTCGCCGGTCTCCCCGGGCGCCGCCGGCGTCCCACCGGGGCCCAGGAGGCGCAGGTCCCGGGGGTCGGTGGGGCGGCCGACCGACCCCGGGCGGGCGAGGTCGACGATGGTGGAGAGCTGGGCGGGGGACGCCTCCGCCGAGGTGTAGGCGTTGACGACGGTGGCCTTCGGCAGGGCCTCGGTCAGGGCCAGGGCGACGGGTACGGGCAGCGCGGCGGCCGAGGAGGAGAGCAGCAGCACGCTGGAGAGGTCGTGGCGGTCGGTGACACGGGAGTTGAGGAGTTCGATCGCCATGGAGGGGACGAGGAAGACGGTGCCGATCCGCAGTTCCGCCACGGTCCGGCCGAACTCCTCGGCGTCGAACCGGGGCAGGACGACGGTCGTGGGCGCGCCGGTCAGCGCACCGATGACCATCATCTGGGCCGCGTTGGTGCCGAGCGGGAAGGCGTGCAGGGCGTGCCGGGAGTGGGCGTACGGCCGGTGGCGCGGGTTCAGCCGCTGCCCGGCCGTCAGGCTGGCGTGGGAGGCGACGACCCCCTTGGACGCCCCGGTGGTACCGGAGGTGCCGACGATCTGGGCGGTGTCGGTGGGCGCGGGCATGTACGGGGGCGAGACACCACGACCGGCACCGCAACCGGCACCGGCACCGGCATCGGCGTCGGCATCGGCATCGGCATCGGCATCGGCTGTGCCTCCGGCACCGACGACCCTGGCACCGACCGACTCGACCTCGGCGAGCAGATGATCCGCTTCCCCCGACACCCCACCCAGAGACGGCAGTCGAGCCCCCCGTAGAACCGCTCCGGCACCGCACATCCCGGCGAGCCGGGCCGCCTCGGGTTCCGGAAGGTCGGCGCGGAGCGCGAGCGCGGCGGCCCCGGCGTAGTGGGCGGCGAGGAAGGCGACCGCGTAGGCGTCCCACTCCTCCTGGGTGAAGCGCAGGGCGAGAAGGTCACCGGGGCGCACGCCCGCCGCGGCGAGTCCATGGGCGGCGTGGACGGCCCGTGTCCGCCAGGAGCCGTAGGTGAGGGTGCCGCCGCCGCGTACCTGGATCGCGACGCCGTCGGGCTGCTGGGCGGCCCGGGCGTCGAGCAGCTCGGGAACGGTCGGCACAGCGGGCGGTGCGTTGATGACGCCTCCAAGTTCGTTGTCGTGTGCGGGAGTTGACCCGGACATGCGATGACACAGGAGTCGGTCGTTGGGCATGGCGCGCGAAGTCCGCCCTTGGGTATGGTCTGGACCATTCGGCGGGGCACGGCGAAGGATAGCGCGCCACTGTCGCACTTGTGTCGCAATGATGGAGAGTTCATGGACATCGGTGGGGATCGGCCGCGCGAGCCGGACCCCCAGGGCCCGGATCTCTCGGCAAAACCCCTAGTCACAAGGGGTGCAACTACGTAACCGGACACGCCGCCCTTCCGGCCCCCCATACCCCCACGCCCCCACGCGTCTTCACCATCACCTTCATCCGGCTCCCGGGTACGTGGCCGTACCCGGGCGAGCGAGTAGGAATCACACAGATGCTGTACGCGGGAATCGCCTGGTCCGCCGATGGCTATCAGGTCGAAGTGGTGGACGCCGACGGCGTACGCGCCATGGCGGCCATGTGCTGGGGCGCGGAGCGGGTACCGGAACTGACCCGGTGGCTGTGCGGCGACGGGAGAACCCCCAAGGGCCCCTGCGCGGTGGCCCTGGAGAGCACCAACGGCCTGGTGGACGGGCTGCTGACGGCGGCCGGGCTGGAGGTGTACCGCGTCGATCCCTGGCAGCTGGGCGAGCGCCCCGACTTCGGTTCGGTACCGGCCCTCGTCCTCGCGGAGCTGGCCAGGAGCGGGCGCGAGACGCTGTCACCGCTGACCGCGCAGGGCGGCGGCCAGACCGGGCGGGACGCGGACTATCACGAGGGGATCCGCCGCAGCGCGCCGGTCGAGGCGAAGCTCACCGAGGCGGGCCGCTGGTTCCGGCACGGCCCGCGCGACCGCCGGGAGGTCTCCCTCACCTTCGACGACGGCCCGGACCCCGTGTACACCCGGCAGGTGCTGGACATCCTGGCCCGCTACGGGATCCAGGCCACCTTCTTCTGCGTCGGGCTGCACGTGAACGCGCTGCCGGACGAGGTACGGCGGATCGTGGACGCCGGACACGCCCTCGGTAACCACACCTGGTCGCACCCTTTCCTGCCGGACCTGACCGCCCGCCAGTTCCGGCTCCAACTCGACCGCACCAGCGAGGCGTTCGACCGGGCCGTGGGCCGCGTCCCGGCCGTGTTCCGCCCCCCGTACGGGTCGCGCACCCCCGAAACCCTCACCGAACTCCTCGCGGACGGCCCGGCGCTGGCCCTGTGGGACGTCGACTCCTGGGACTGGGCCCGGCCGGGCCCCGAGAAGATCGCCACGACGGTCCTCGACCACGCGGGCCCCGGTTCACTGATCCTCATGCACGACGGGGGCGGCGACCGCCACCAGAGCGTGCGGGCGCTGCCCGCCGTGATCGAGGGCCTCCTGGAACGGAACCTGCGCTTCGTCTCGACGGAAGCCCTCGCGGGCCTGCCGGGAACTCCCTGACCGGCTGTCCCCGACGCCGGGCGGACCGCCTCTCCATGCGGACCACCTCTCCGTGCGGACCGCCTCTCCGTGCGGGCCAATTCTCGGCGCGGACTACTTCTCGGCGCGGACTACTTCTCGGTGGAGCAGGGGGCGCAGCAGGAAGGGGCCGGTTCGACGCAGATGGTGGTGGAGTCGGTGTTGTCGGTGGGGTCGGGGTCCTTCTCGTCGGCGGTGACGGTGGCGGTGTTGTCGATCCGGCCGGTCCTGGTGGCTTTGGCCCGCAGGACGAGGGTGGTGGTGGCGCCGTCGGGCAGGTCGCCCACGGTCCACCGGCCGGTGGCCGGGTCGTAGCCGCCGGGGCCGTCGGCGGACAGGAGGACGAGGCCGTCCGGGAGCCGGTCGGCAACTGTCACGCCGGTGGCCCGGTTCGGGCCGGTGTTGCGCACGGTGATGCGGTAGGTCACCGTCTGCCCGACGGTGACGGTCGTCGCGTCGGCGGCCTTCACGACACTGAGGTCGGCGGCCGGTTCGACCTCCGTGATCTCCTCGTCGGAGGTGGCTGTCAGGGGCTGGGGTGTCTCGCCGAGCCGGTTCTCGTAGGAGGCGGTGGCGGTGTTCCTGATCCGGCTGCCGCCGGCGGCCCGGTCGATGACGACCCGGTACTCCGCCGTGGTCCCGCCGGGCAGGCTCTCCGTGTTGGGCAGACTGCCCCCGGCGGCGCCGGACGCTCCGGCACCGAGATGGAAGACGACCTGGTTCGCGCCGGGGTCGTAGTACGCCTGGTCGTCGCCCGGCGAGTCGCTGAACGCTCCGGTGTTCGGGCCGTCGACGATCCGCAGTGACCCGGGCAGATAGGTCGTCCCGGGCGGGATGGCGTCGGTCAGGACCAGGGTCTCGGCCGCGCCGCCGCCCTCGTTCCTGGCGGTGATCCGGTACGTGATGACATCACCCACGTCCAGCGGCCCGGCGGGGATCGCGGTCTTGCCGAGCACCACATGGGGGGCGGTGCCGAAGAAGATGCCGTCCAGGAAGTTGCCGACGCCGCGGTTGCCGCCCGCGGCGGCGATGGAACGGAACGCGAACCGGGTCAGTGTCTGCCCGGCCGGGACGACATAGGTGCCCGTGTAGTGACCCCAGGCGCTCTTCCCGTCGGAGAAACGCCGCTGCTCCACCGCCGCACCGGGCACGCCGATGTCCAGCGCCATGGTGTCCTCGCCCAGTCGGCCACGGTGATACAGCCGCCAGTACAGCGTCGTGCCCGGGGTGGTCGGCAGGTCCTGGTAGAGGGTGGAGACCTCGTTGGCGTTCAGTTCGGCGAATTGGCTTCCCTCGGCGGAGGGCACCCCGAGGAAGCCCGAATGCCACAGCTCGACCATGTGGTCGGAGGCGGTGGTGAGCCAGCCGGGGACGCGCTTGGGCGCCTGGGTCTGGCTGGCGTCCGGCAGGATCTCGTAGTCGGTCACGGCGGGCGCTTCGAAGCTGCCGTTGACGAGGGCGACCCGGAGCGGAGCGGAAGGAACAGGAGGAATGGACATCGTTCTTCCCCTTGGAGTTGACGCTGCTGGAGGGCACGCCGACCGGCTCCACACCTGATTGCCGGGGCGGAACCGCGACGCTCAGTAGCGCATCGCAGGAGAAGAGTCACGTACAGTGCCGCGTGCATGGCTCCGGCCAACCCGGCACGGCAGGTTTGCGCACCCGCCCACCCCCTCGGCCCCCACGCCGCACGACACCACCAGCGCCGCCGACCACCACAGCCGCCTCACCCACCCCGCCCGTGGTCTCCCGCCACCCCCGTCCTGACCGGAAACCCCCGCTACCGGGCGAGAACTCACCCCCCGCCGGGGTGAACCAGACATGCCCGCACTGACCCGGAAACTGGAGTGAGCGCGCTGGGGTGGTCCCTCAGGGAGACACAGGTCTGGCGGGCAGGGGCTGCTCGGTCCAGATGATCTTGCCGTTGGGTGTGTAGCGGGTGCCCCAGCGCTGGGATAGCTGGGCGACGAGGAACAGCCCGCGGCCCCCCTCGTCGGCCGCGCCCGCCCGCCGCAGCCGGGGCGAGGTGCCACTGCCGTCCCGCACCTCGCAGATCAGGACGCTGTCGTCACGCAGCAGGCGCAGGGAGATGGGGGTGCCGCCGTAGCGAATGGCGTTGGTCACGAGTTCGCTGATGATCAGCTCGGTGCTGAACTCGTACTCGCCCAGCTCCCACTCCTCCAACTGCTTGAGAGCCCGCTCCCGCACCGCGGAGACCGCCGCCGGATCACTGGGAATGTCCCAGCTGGTACACCGGTCGGCCGCGAGACCCAGCGTGCGGACGACGAGCAGGGCCACATCGTCGCGGGGGCGGCTGTCCGGCATCGTCGCCATGACCGCCTGACAGGTCTCCTCCGGGGAACGGTCAGGGGCACCCTCCAACGCCTGGCGAAGCACCTCCATCCCGGTATCGATGTCACGGTCACGCGCCTCGATGAGACCGTCGGTGTACAGGACCAGCCGACTCCCCTCCGGCACCGGAATCTCCACCGCCTCGAAAGGGACACCGCCGACACCTAGGGGCGGCCCGGCAGGCACATCGGGAAAAGTCACCGAACCGTCGGGAAGGACCAGGGCCGGTGGCGGATGCCCCGCCCGGGCAAGGGTGCACCGGCGCGCCACAGGGTCATACACCGTGTACAGACAGGTCGCGATGTACTCGTCCAAACCCAGACGCTTCACCAGGTCATCGAGATTGGTCAGCAGATCCTCCGGCGGAAGATCCAGCGCCGCGTAGTTGTGCACGGCGGTCCGCAGCCGCCCCATCGTGGCAGCGGCATGCACCCCATGACCCATGACATCCCCCACCACCAGCGCCACCCGGGCACCGGACAGCGGGATCACGTCGTACCAGTCACCACCGACCCCCACCTGCGCGGGCAGATACCGGTGAGCGGCCACCACCGCACTCTGTTCCGGAAGACCCGACGGCAGCAGACTGTGCTGAAGCGCCAACGCCGTCAAATGCTCCCGCGCATAACGACGCGCATTGTCCACACACACCGCGGAACGCGTACCGATCTCCTCCGCCAGCAACAGATCATCCGCATCGAACGGCACCCGACCCGCCGCCCTCACAAACGTCGCCACACCCAGAGTGATCCCCCGAGCACGCAACGGAACCACAAGCGCCGAACCACCACCGAGGCCGGTGAGGGGCACATCGGCCCGGGCGAACCGGCCGTCGACGGCGTCCGCGTCCATGACCTCGCCACGGACCGGGCGTCCCGACAGCAGGGCGTCGCCGGGCAGGGACCCGGGCGCGTAGGTCTGCGGACCGCCGGAGTCCGGGACCGGCTCCGCCCCCGCGCGGGAATAGGCGACCCGCTGCACGGTGACCGGCTCCGCGGCCGGCGGTACGGGGGGTTCGTCACCGGACATGATGGTGCCGAAGAGGTCGACGGCAGCGGCGTCGGCGAATTCCGGTACGGCCACGTCGGCCAGCTCCTGGGCCGTGCGGGTGACATCCAGCGTCGAGCCGACCCGCTCCCCCGCCGCCGTGAGCAGGCTCAGCCGGTCCCGGGCGATCATCAGCCCCTTGATGCGCTCCTCATGCGCCAGGCGGATACGCAGCACCACGACGCTGGCGGCCGTGCCCAGCGAGACGATCGCGATGGTGAGCAGGCGCTGGAGCATCGGCAGCCCCGGAATGACACCGCCGTAGAGGATCACCACGGCCACCATGGTCAGCCCGCAGATGATCAGCGCCCGCCGGTACGGCAGGAGCGCGCTCGCCGCGAGGGGGCCCAGGATGGAGAGCCCGCCCAGCCGGACCACACCGCCCTGTGACGTGGGGTACTGGGTGGCCGAGACCGCGGCGATGTAGACGATGAGGAAGATGAAGACCCCGGTCCTCCCGCCCGGCTGTGACCGCCCCACGTCCGCTCACCTCCCTAGACCGGGCCAACGCCCACACCCAAGTTCCGACCGGTGCAGGAAGCCAGGGCCCCTTGGAGTTCGCCGTGAATCAACCGTAACGCGGACATCGTCCGGAATGATCGCATTGAGAGGCTCCGACACGCGGGCCCGCCTCAGCGTCGCTGCCGATTTGGGGACGTTGTGGGCGACCATGCGCGGCCACCACGACCATGGCTCGGCGCGGGTGCCCGGCCACCACCCGACGTGGAACGACGACGCCCACTGCGGGGAGAACTTCGTCGCCAGCGAGCAGGTCGCGGCCGTCCAGTGCCAGCAGTTCCGCCACCTCGACGAACTGCTCGCCGGGCTGGAGCGGATGTACGCGATCGCCATGGCCGAGCCGCCCGGCCGGCCCGGCCTGGAGGCCCTGCCGCGGGCCGCCGGAGACGTGAAGGTCAGCCTGCGGTTCCGGTGCGAGAGCAAGGAGGTGCGGGACGCCGTGGTGGCCGGGCTCACCGCGGCCGGCATCGCCAACTGGACGCTCGGGAAGTATCTGCCGCCCGAGCATCCGGTGCTCACCGGCCGTCGTTCTCTCCTGCTCACCCGTCCCCGGGCCGTCCGGGCCGGGGGCACGGCAAGGACGACAGCGTCGATCCCGGCGAGTTCACCACATCGCCCGCAGGGCTCGCCGCCTGGCTCCGAGATCCGGGCCGGGCGGCGGACGACACCTCGCCGGTTCAGCCTGACTGCACGTCAACGGCGCAGAGCCGCTGCGTGGCGCGGGTGAGGGCGACGTACAGGTCGCGTTCGCCGCCGGGGTGAGCTGCGGCGATCTCCGGCGGGTTGAGGACGACCACGGTGTCGAACTCCAGGCCGCGTACCTGGGAGACCGGCACGATACGGGCCCACCGGCCCAGCCCGGCAGCCGCCAGGGCGGCTGTGCGGGTGTCCGCGCAGATCACCGCGAGGGAATCGCCCGGGTGCGCCGCCGCCCGGGCCCGGAGTTCGGCTGCCAGGACATCGGTGAGCCGGTCCGGGTGAACGGTGAGCCGGCTCGGGGTCCGGCCGTGGCGGATCGCGCGGGCCGGTGCCCGGCCGGGGGCGATCCGGGCGAGCAGGCAGCGGCTGGCGGCGAGGATCTCGTGGGTGCTGCGGTAGCTGACGGTCAGGGTGTGCAGTCTGTACCGGGTGCCGAGGTGTGGCTCCAGCGCCTGGGCCCAGGTGCGGGCCGTGGCGCCGGGACCGGCCTGGGCGAAGTCGCCGACCAGGGTCATCGACCGGGAGGGGCAGCGGCGCAGGGCCATGCGCCATTGCATGGCGGTCAGTTCCTGGGCCTCGTCGACGACGACATGTCCGAAGGTGCGATCGGGCGGGCCCTCGACGAGGGCGGCGGCCTCGTCGAGCAGGGCGGCATCGGCGTCGCTCCAGCGGGTGTCGGGGGTCCGTACGAGCCGGGACCGTTCGGGGTCGGTCAGCGACGGCAGGTGCAGCGCCAGCGCCTCCGCGTCCGCCAGCAAGGTGCCGACGAGGCCGGCCGGGGTCAGCCGGGGCCACAGCGCCTCCACCGCGTGGTCGAGGTGAGGGTCGTCGAGGAGGCCGGTCCGGACGGCATCCGCGTCGAACTCCGCCGTCGGCACCGCCATCGGCGTGCCGTCGAAGCCGAGGGCGCGCAGGTCGGCCCCGACGGCCTGGTCGAGGTCCAGGCCGGTGCTTTCCGCGGCCTCGGTGTCGATGGCTTCCAGGGCGGCGGTCGTGGCGCGTCGCAGTGCGTCCGTGATCCGGTCGGCGAGGTGGTGCTTGAACACTTCCCTGGCCGCGTTGTGCGCCAGGCCGCCGGTGGTGGCCGCGTCCCGGGCCCCGGCCACCTCCTCGTCCGGGAGACGGACCAGTTCCCGCCCGACCTGGAGGGCGAAGCGGCAGTGCGGGGCCTGCCGGGAGCGGACCAGGGCCGCCAGGGCGCCGGCCAGTTCCGGCCCGCCCTTGAGACGCGCGGTCTCCGGCGGCTCCACGGCGGCGGGGGCCACCGGTGCGAGACCGGCGCATGTCGCCAGGACCACGTCGTTCTCGCCGAGGGAGGGCAGGACCTGGGAGATGTGGTCGAGGAACCGCGTGTTCGGGCCGAGGACCAGCACGCCCCGCCGGGCGACCCGCGGGAACGCGTACAGCACATAGGCGGCCCGGTGCAGCGCCACGACCGTCTTGCCCGTACCGGGGCCACCCTGCACCACGGTCACCCCGCGGTGCTCCGAGCGCACGATCGCATCCTGTTCCGCCTGAAGGGTGGCCACCGCGGCGCGCATCCGCCCCGTCCGCCCGGCCTCGAGCACCTGCACCAGCGGTCCGTCACCCACGACATCCCCGGCCGCCGGTGCCGAGCCGTCCAGGATCTCGTCGCTCACCGCCCGCACACGGCGACCCCCGACGCGCAGATGACGGCGTCGTCGCAGCCCCAGCGGACGCAGCGGTGTGGCCTCGTAGAACGGCCGCGCGGCCGCAGCCCGCCAGTCCACCACCACAGGCGACTCGCACCCGTCCACGTGCAGGCCGATCCGCCCCAGGCGCAGCACCGAGCCGTCCGCCCTGTCGATCCGGCCGAACACGAGCCCCTCCTCGGCCCCCTCCAGCTGCCGGACCCGCCCGGCCAGACTTCCGGCGGCAGCCTCCCGCGCAGACACCGCGCCCGGATCCACAGCACCGGCCCTCAGCACATCCGCCAACTGCGCCCGCGCTTCGGCGAGCCGCTCGTCCAGCAGCCGGTACGCGGCAGCCACCCGCACCTGTTCCGCCTCCATCTGGCGCACCGCACCCTCGTCATCGAACCGCATCCGTGGCCGGCCCTTTCCCTCGTCAAGGCCCTCCACTATGCGGCCCGATTCCCGGGAAAGTAAGGCTTGACTTACCTAGGCTCGTCAGCCGCCCCACGGCCCCTGGCCAGCGCCTACGACTCACCTGGTACGGCAGCCTCCTGTTCGCGTCCTGCGCGTCCTGCGCGTCCTGCGCGGCGATGTCGGAGACCGAGCGGGGGAGTATCCGCGCATCGACGCTCACCGCACAGGTGGCGAGGCGGTAGAGCAGATCAAGCCCAACCTGTTCAGCCCCACAGGCAGGCGCAAGGGGCAGAACCCGGGCCCAGCCGGACATCGGCCCGTCGGGGACCGCGTCCGCGTCCGACACCGATGGATCGTGTGCGTGGAACAGGCCCCGCGCTTCCGGGCGGAGAGCCCTTTCCACACGGAGCCAAAGCGAACGGGACCCCAAGTGGCTTGAGATCACCGCTAGTTGGGCGGTCTCCCAGGATCGGCCGCTACATTCCCGCGTCATGACTCAGGACACACCCCACCCCCGGTCCTCCGAGCCCGCCCCCCACCCGCACGGCCCGTCACGGCGCCGGGTGCTCCTCGCCGGTGGCGCGGGCCTCGCGGTCGCGGGCCTCACGGCCACCGCCTCGGCACCCCCGGCCTCGGCCACCGACCTCCCGGCGGACTGCTACCCACTCGCGACGGAGGCCATCGAAGGCCCGTACTACCTGGACTACGACCTGTTCCGGCGCGACCTGACCGAGGACCGCGCCGGCATCCCGCTCGACCTGCGACTCACGTTCCTGGACGTGGTCACCTGCAAGCCACTGCGCGGTGCCGCCGTCGACATCTGGAGCTGCGACGCCACGGGCGTCTACTCCGGCTACACCGAGATCGGCAACGACACTCCCCCGCCGGCCGGCGGCGGCCACGTACCGCCCACCGACGACCTCACCTATCTGCGGGGCTCACAGATCACCGACCGCCGGGGCGAGGTCGACTTCCGCACCCTCTTCCCCGGCTGGTACATCGGCCGCACGGTCCACATACACGTCAAGGTGTACGTGGGCGGCGAGCTGACCCCGGACGGCTACGAGAGCGGCGAGGTCTGTCACACCGGCCAGCTGTACTTCGCCGAGGAAGCGGTCCTCGCCAGCGCCGAGGTCGCCCCGTACAACACCAGCACGGTCACCCGCACCACGCTCGACGTCGACCGCTGGTACGGCGGGGGCGGCGCCGTGGACGGCCTCCTCAACCTCTCGTACGCGCAGGGGGCGATCGAGCGCGGCGTCCGCGGCAGCCTGACCCTCGGGGTGGACCCGAGCGCGATCCCGACGACCCCGGCGGCGTCGGCCTCGTAGCTGATCCGGGTCACCCGCGGCGAACTGTCGGCGGTGCCTCCGGTGAATCCGCCGAGGCACCGCCGCCTACCGAGGCGCCGCCTTGGGAACCACCCGTCGGCTCCCTCGTGCCCAGGCTGTCTCAAGCGGGCACCAGGCTCGCGGCCAGCCGCTGCTCGGTCCAGATGATCTTGCCGTTGGGTGTGTAGCGGGTGCCCCAGCGCTGGGAGAGCTGGGCAACGAGGAACAGTCCGCGGCCCCCCTCGTCTGCGGCGCCGGCCCGGCGAAGTCGCGGCGATGTGCTGCTGCCGTCGCTTACTTCGCAGATCAGGGCGTTGTCGTCGCGCAGCAGGCGCAGGGAGATGGGGGTGCCGCCGTAGCGAATGGCGTTGGTCACGAGTTCGCTGATGATCAGCTCGGTGCTGAACTCGTACTCGGTCAGCTCCCACTCCTCCAACTGTTTGAGGGCTCGCTCGCGCACCGCGGAGACCGCCGCCGGGTCACTGGGAATGTCCCAGCTGGTGCACTGGTCGCCCGGGAGACCCAGGGTGCGGACGACGAGCAGGGCCACATCGTCCTTGGTACGGGTGTCGGGCATCGTCGCCATGACCGTCTGACAGGTCTCCTCCGGGGAACGGTCCGGGGCGTTCTCCAGCGCTTGGCGGAGCGCCTCCATCCCGGTGTCGATGTCACGGTCGCGCGCCTCGATGAGACCGTCGGTGTACAGGACCAGCCGACTCCCCTCCGGCACCGGGATCTCCACCGCCTCGAAGGGGACACCGCCGACACCCAGGGGTGGCCCGGCCGGGACGTCGGGGAAGGTCACCGAGCCGTCGGGGAGGACCAGGGCCGGTGGCGGATGCCCCGCCCGGGCAAGGGTGCACCGGCGCGCCACAGGGTCATACACCGTGTACAGACAGGTCGCGATGTACTCGTCCAAACCCAGACGCTTCACCAGATCATCGAGATTGGTCAGCAGATCCTCCGGCGGAAGATCCAGCGCCGCGTAGTTGTGCACGGCGGTCCGCAGCCGCCCCATCGTGGCGGCGGCATGCACCCCGTGCCCCATGACATCCCCCACCACCAGCGCCACCCGGGCACCGGACAGCGGGATCACGTCGTACCAGTCACCACCGACCCCCACCTGCGCGGGCAGATACCGGTGAGCGGCCACCACCGCACTCTGTTCCGGAAGACCCGACGGCAGCAGACTGTGCTGAAGCGCCAACGCCGTCAAATGCTCCCGCGCATAACGACGCGCATTGTCCACACACACCGCAGAACGCGTACCGATCTCCTCCGCCAGCAACAGATCATCCGCATCGAACGGCACCCGACCCGCCGCCCTCACAAACGTCGCCACACCCAGAGTGATCCCCCGAGCACGCAACGGAACCACAAGCGCCGAACCACCACCGAGACGGGTGGTCCGGGTACCCGTCCCGGAGAACCGGCCGTCGACGGCGTCGAAGTCCGTGACCGTGCCACGAACCGGGCGTCCCGACAGCAGAGCACCACCGGGTAGGGACCCGGGCGCGTAGGTGTGCATATCGCTGGTGCCGAGTCCGAAGCCCGAGCCCGGGTCCGAGGGGGGATGGGGCCCACCGGAGCAGGCGACCCGCTGCACGGTAACGGGTTCCGCGGCCGGCAGTGCGGGCGGTTCGTCACCGGACAGAATGGTCCCGAAGAGATCCACGGCGGCAGCGGAGGCGAACCTCGGCACGGCCACGTCGGCCAGCTCCTGGGCCGTGCGGGTGACATCCAGCGTCGAGCCGACCTGCTCCCCCGCCGCCGTGAGCAGGCTCAGCCGGTCCCGGGCGATCATCAGCCCCTTGATGCGCTCCTCATGCGCCAGGCGGATCCGCAGCACCAGGATGCTCGCGGCCGTGCCCAGCGCGACCAACGCGATGGTGACCATGCGGTGGACCCCTGGCAGCCCCGGAATGACGCCGCTGTAGAGGACCACCAGGGCCAGCAAGGTCAGCCCGCAGATGATCAGCGCCCGTCGGTACGGCAGCAGGGCACTGGCCACCAGAGGGGCCAGGAGGGAGAACCCCCCGAGCCGCACCACACCGCCCTGCGAGGTGGGGATCTGAGCCCCCGAGAGCACCACGATGTAGACGATGAGAACGACGAAGACCCCAGTCCTCCCGCCCGACTGTGACCGAACCACCTCGGCTCACCTCCTGGACCGAGCCATCGCATGCGCCCCAGCTCTGACCATGCGCCACACCAGGGCGCCTTGGGACAACCGTAACGCGGAAAACGACGGGAATAACCCTAGGTAAGGAATACCGACCCCCAATGCCGCGCCCGCTGTGAAGCGCCGACCAGCGCCGCAGACGCCAGGTGCGGGTCCCATCGCATCAACTACCCATAGCTACAAGCTTGTTGGCTGGATGTCGTCATGACAGAACCTGTTTCGGCGAGACATCCAGCGATGGGGTTCTGCGGCATTGGATCCGGCGGAATGTGCGCACCAGGTGGTCTGGGCCGGTAAGGCCGCGTTGGCCCGGCCACTGCACCGCACCGGTGACCAGATGCCCTCGACGGGGTTGAGGCCGGGTGCGTGGGCCGGCAGGAAGCAGCGGGTGATCCAGTCGTGAGGTCGGCCGTCGCCGCGAGGCGTGCGGGGTCCGTTGCGTTCTATTGGGCCCAGGCGCCGTGAGGGGCGGGCTGGATCTGCACGGCCGGATCGGCTTCGCCAACCCGCGGCGCCACGTATGCGGAGCGGTGGGCGAACGCGGCATGATGCACGGCTGGCGGTCTCCCGCTGTCCCGGGGTCGGACCGTCGTCGACCACGGGGCCGGGCGCCCATTGCCTGCCGGACAGGGCGAGTTCGCCGGCCACGGCGACCGGTTCACCCGAGCGGGTGGGGAACACGGGAACACCACCCGCCCGGGCGGAACCTTGCAGCCGAGCCGGAGGCGATCCTCGTTGGTCCAGCAGGTGACGGCCTGCCAGGGCTTGACGACGCCCTTGACCGGATGGGTTGCCGTAGGGGTTGGTCGTGGGGTCTTCGTTGCGCTGGTGGCGTGGGAGAAGTGTGCTGACGGTGTGGGGAGTTGTCACCCCTTTCGCTGGATTGACACCGAAGAGTGCCGTGGTGCGACGCCCACGCCCAGGCCGCCACCGCGCGGAGGCGTCAGGCAGGTCGTCGCACCGTCATCGCTGATTACCCGATGCCTTCGCGGCTCTCACGGGGCGAACATGCCGGGCTCGTAGGAGCCCCCCGGGTTGTGCACGATCACGTTCATCCGGGTGGCCGCGTTGATCAGGGAGACCAGACAGACCAGCGCACCGACCTGATCGTCGTCGTAGTGCGTGCGCACTTCGGCCCAGGTCTCGTCGGACACGCCGTGGTCGCCGAGCCGGGTGCCCTCCTCGGCGAGCGCCAGCGCCGCCCGCTCGGCCCGGGTGAACACGGTGCTGTGCCGCCAGGCGGCGACCAGGTGGAGCCGGAGCGCGGTCTCACCAGCGGCCGCGGCCTCCTTGCTGTGGACGTCGACGCAGAAGCCGCAGCCGTTGAGCTGGCCCACCCGCAGCTCCACCAGTTCCCGCAGGGCCTTCGGCAGTGTCGATGCCTCCAGGGCCAGCGAGGTGTTGTAGAACCGCCTGGCGACCTTCGCGGCGGTCGGGCTGTCGAGCAGGTTGAATCGAGGTTCCATGACGTCGTCCTCACTCGTGGTGTTGCCGGTAACTGCACGGGACGGACACAAGACGCCGACCGCCCGGTCCCTGTGACGACGCGGAGATGTGGTACCCGTCACGGTCCGCGGGCGTCACAAAACTGTGGAGGCCGGTGTCTGGTGCTAAGGCGCAGTCATGAGCGAACGGACGGACGGGAGCGGCGATGAACGACCGAACTACGAGTGACCGGGCGAGGGACACAGCCGAGCCGGCCGCTGGTGGCGACCGCATGGACGCCGTCACCCAGCCGTTCGTCGCCCACCGCAATCTGCTGTTCACCGTCGCCTACGAGATGCTCGGATCAGCAGCCGACGCCGAGGACGTCCTTCAGGAGACCTGGTTGCGATGGGTGGGCGTCGATCTCGGCACCGTGCGGGACCAGCGCGCGTACCTGGTCCGGATCACCACCCGGCAGGCGCTGAGCCATCTGCGCACGCTCGGCCGGCGCAAGGAATCCTACGTCGGCCCCTGGCTGCCCGAGCCGCTGCTGACCACGCCCGACGTCGCCGAGGACGTCGAGCTGGCCGACAGCGTCTCGATGGCGATGCTGCTGGTACTGGAGACGCTCACCCCGACGGAACGGGCGGTGTTCGTGCTGCGCGAGGTGTTCGACGTCGGATACGACGAGATCGCCGAGGCCGTCGACAAGAGTCAGGCCGCGGTCCGTCAGATCGCCCACCGGGCACGGGCCCATGTCGCCGCGCGCCGACCACGCGGGGCCACTTCCGCCGCCGAGAACCGCCGCACCGTCGAGGCGTTCCGGCAGGCGGTCGAAACGGGCGACCTGCAACGCCTGCTCGCCGTCCTCGCCCCGGACGTCGTCCTGCTCACCGACGGCGGCGGAGTCGTCCGGGCCGCACTGGCACCCGTCGTGGGAGCCGACCGGGTGGCGGGCGTGCTGGGCAGGATCGCCGCCGCGATGTCGCTGCGACCGACACAGGTCAATGGTGATCCGGCGCTGATCGTCCGGCTGGGCGGCGAGGTCGACACCGTCCTGGCGATGCGCATCGACGACGGCCTCGTCACCGGGCTCTACGCCGTGCGCAATCCCGCGAAGCTCTCGCGTCTGGAGCGGGAGACCACCCTGCGCCGCTGAACCCCGAAGAACGCCCACCCGCCCGGATCGCGTCCTGCGACACGGGCGCCCCGGCATCCGGACATCAACGCCGGTGCAGCCGAACTGCAGGTGCCGGACCACACCCTGGCCATCAGACCGATGAAGAGCCGCGAACAGGAGCGCACCATGTCGTACCCCGAACCGCACGAGTACCCGGCAGCCCGCTACCACGGCATCCAGGGCGAAGCGAACTCGGTCTTCCGCCCGGCCGACAGCCCACCGGACATCTCCTCACCCGGCGCCACCACCCACTACCTCGCCACCAACCAGTCCACCAGCGGAGAGTTCGGCCTGTACAGGGTGGACCTGGGTGCACGGTCCGCCGGCGCCAAGACCCACTTCCACAGGACGATGTCGGAGTCCTTCTACGTTCTCTCCGGCGAACTGGAACTCTACGACGGCGAGGCATGGGTCACGGGTCGCACGGGCGACTTCCTGTACGTACCGGCCGGCGGCCTGCACGCCTTCAAGAATGTGACCGACGAGCCCATGTCCATGCTCATGCTCTTCTCCCCGGGCGCCCCACGCGAGGAGTACTTCGAGCGCCTCGCGGAGATGGCGCAGCGCGGCGGCGAAGAACTCAAGCAGTTCCGCATCCGACATGACAGCTACTTCCTGGAGGACTTCGAGTCCGACGCGCAGTAGTGCTGGGCTGCTGCCAGGCGAGCCCAGCCTGTCCACGACCCGAGTCCTGACATCCCACCAGCACGGGCCCGACGCAGACCGGCGTCCTCGGTGACCGCGGTCTGGCGACGGCGCGCGGTGCATGCCTCAGGTGGGCGGCGCTGGTGACCGGTTGCGGGACCACCTCATGGGACCGGGTCGGGGTGGACGTCGATCACGCGAATGCGGGCGGCGCACTCCTGCCGGGCCGTGGGCGCCAAGTCGCGGTACAGATCGTGATACAGCGTGTGAGCCGCCTTGGCCGGCCAGTCCGGCGGGAGGTGCGAGACCGGGAGCCGGGGGTCGGCGCGCGCGATCTGGGACCACTCGCTCTGGAGCAGCAGTATGCGGGTGAGGGCGCTCGCTCCGGCCCGGCCGGTCGGGTCGGGGTGCTCCCAGCGGGCGACGAACGCCCGGTACCGGGTGGCGATCGCCTCCAGATCGAAGGCGTCGTGGATGAGCTGCACGCTGTCGGTCGGCGGGACGGGTCGGGCGGTGAAGGCACGGACGGCCGGGCCGAGGTGCAGGTCGGAGAGCAGTGCCTCGGTATCGACCTGCCCCGGCGCGATCCACATGCCATTGTGCAGCAGGCCGAAGCCCCGCCAGGTCAGTCTCGACCGCAGCTGATGGCGTACGGCTCGCTGTTCTTCCGGCAGTGAGAACCCCAGGACGGTCCATTCCCCGTCCCATGGCCAGTCGGGCGGCTGGTGAGCGGCCTTCTGGCCATCGGCCAGTACCGCGGATCCGTGGGCGGTGAGCGCGTAGAACACCTCTCGGCGGTGCTTGACGCGGGTCAGCAGTCCGCGGTCGGTCATGCGGGTGAGTGTCGAGCGGACCGCGTGGGTGGAGATCCCCAGGCCGGCCAGGACATCGATGGCCGAACCCGCCGCCAGCGCCAGGGGTCGCTCGTACACGGTGAAGCCGAACAGCATGAGGGCGAGGAACTGGGGCCGGTGGGCCCGCGCCAGCTCGGGCGGATCTTCAGGGGTGTCGTCCACGGGGCGGGGCGGTAGAGGCACGGGTCGATAGTAAGGCCGGAAGCTAAAGGTCGCCACATCATTGACGACCGACACGCAAGTGCCTAGCTTTAAGGGAGAGCGTGTACCGCACGAAGGAGGAACGACATGGCGACGACGTCACTTCCGGACCGGCCGAATCCTGTGAACACCGAGGTCACGGAGTCGGAAGGCCGGGCACTCGGCACCTGGCAGACAGTGCTCGCTACGGAGCGTGACGGCATCGCCTGGGTGGTGCTGAACCGTCCGGAGAAGCGCAACGCGATGAGCCCGACCCTCAATGACGAGATGGTTGAGGTGCTGGACGCCGTCGCGGCCGACGAGCGCTCCCAGGTGCTGGTCCTCACCGGCGCCGGTAACTCCTTCACGGCCGGGATGGACCTCAAGGAGTACTTCCGCGAGGTCGACGCGCTGCCACTGATCCAGCAGGAGATGCGCCGTCGGACGGCCCATCTGTGGCAGGGACCCCGGCTGCGCGGATTCCCGAAGCCGACCATCGCCATGGTGAACGGATACTGCTTCGGCGGCGGGTTCACGCCGCTGGTGTCCTGCGATATCGCCGTGGCCGCCGAGGACGCGCTGTTCGGGCTGTCGGAAGTGAACTGGGGCATCATTCCGGGCGGCAATGTGCCCCAGGCGATCGTGCACACGATGAGCCTGCGCGACGCCCTGTACTTCAGCATGACCGGCGAGACCTTCGACGGCCGCAAGGCCGCCGAGATGCGCCTGGTCACCGAGGCGGTCCCGGCCGGCCGGCTGCGCGAGCGGGTGATCGAGATCGCCCAGTTGCTGAAGTCGAAGAACCCGACCGTGCTGCGGGGCACCAAGGAGGCCGTGCGGCACATCAGGTCGATGGGCTGGACAGAGGCGGAGGACTACATCAACACCAAGCTCGCCGCGGCGATCAACACCGATCCCGAGCAGGGGCGGGCACGGGGGCTGGCCCAGTTCCTGGACGAGAAGTCGATCAAGCCCGGTCTCCAGGGGTATGTGCGCCCCACCTCCGGGTCCGAAGGCGCTGGGCAGTGAGTACCGCACGGTCCGGCGCGAACCCGGACGCGAACCCGGACGTGTGGCGCGAGGGAAGAGTGCGTCCCGCCGCCGACGCGGCGGGCGACGGCAGCCGTTCGGCGATCGCCAGGATCGTCACACCGGAGTCGATCGCCGTCATCGGGGTGTCGACCCGGACGCGGTCCGTATCGCACACCTTGGTGGACAACCTGCTGTCCCATGGCTACGAGGGCCGGCTCCACCTGGTCGGACGGCAGGCCGGCGAGGTGGCGGGACGGCCGGTGCTGCCCGGGACGGACGCGCTGCCCGAGCCGGTCGACCTCGCCGTGATGGCCGTACCGGCGGCAGCCGTGCCCGAGAGCATCGCGGGCCTCGCCGGTCGTGCGACGGGCGCGGTGTGCTTCGCGTCGGGGTTCGCCGAGGCGGGGCCGTCGGGACAGGTGGCGCAGCAACAGCTGGCCGAGGTGGTGCGGGCCAGTCGCCTCCGCCTGCTGGGACCCAACTGTCTCGGCTTCTTCAACTACGTCGACGGTGTTCACATCAAGATGACGCCGATGGCCGAGCAGCAGCCGATGCCGCGCGACCGCGGACCGGCGGTGGCGGTGGCCGCGCAGAGCGGCTCGCTGGCCGCCCATGTGGTCGGCTCCCTGATGCGGCGCGGCGTACCGATCGCGTACTCCGTGTCCACGGGCAATGAGGCCGACCTGGACCTCGCGGACTTCGTCGAGTTCTTCCGGCAGGAGCCGCTGATCGGCACGATCGCCGTCTACGCGGAGCAGATCCGGCGACCGGACCGCTTTCTGGCCGCCGTGGCCGCGGCCCGCGCCGCGGGCAAGCCGGTGGTCGTGCTGCACCCCGGCCGCAGCGACGCCGCCCGGGCCGCGGCGCAGTCCCACACCGGAGCGCTGAGCGGCGACCACGCACTGATCAGCACCGTACTGACCGGCGTCGGCGGAGTGGTCGCCCATACGCTTGAGGAACTGATCGACCTGACCGAACTGCTGCGGCATGAGCCGGAGTTGAGCGATGCCGGGCTGGTATCGGTCAACGGCTCAGGTGCGGTCGGTGTCCTCTTGCAGGACTACGCCGACGACGTCGGCCTGCCGCTGGCCGAACTGTCCGCGCCCACGCGCTCCGCACTGGCCGAGCGGTCGCCGGACTACCTCACCCCACGTAATCCGGTGGATCTCGGCACCGGGCTCGCCCTGGACGACACGATCGTCCCGGCGGCGATCCGGGCCGTGCTCGACGATCCGGCCACGGGAAGCCTGCTGCTCACGCTGCCCTATCTCAGCCGGCCCTCCATGCGCTCGGCTCTGGAAGGCTTCATCGCCGAGACGACCCGGGCACGCCGGGTCCCGGCCGTCTTCAGCGTGGCCGAGGAGGACCGGGACCTGTGGCCTGAGGTCGCCGAGTTGGCGCAGCGCGGCGGGGCGGTGACCAGCCGTTCTCCCGAGCGCTCGGTGCGGGCGCTGGCCCGGTTGCGCGAGGTCGCGGTCGCTGCTCGGCGCGGGCGGCGGGAGGTGGGCCCTCGGGCGGAGCCGCTCGGACTGGCTGCCGGCCCGCAGGCCGAATGGCGGGCCAAGGAGCTGTTGCGCGCGATCGGTGTCCCGGTCCCGGACGGCAGCCTGGTCGCCTCGGCCGATGAGGCTGTCGCCGTCGCCCGGAGTCTGGGGTATCCGGTGGCGGTCAAGGCGCAGTCGGCCGCGATGACGCACAAGAGCGATCTCGGCGCGGTGGCGCTGGGCCTCGGTGACGCCGACGCGGTGCGCCGGGCGTACGAGCGGGTGTGCGGCGCGGTGGCCGATCGGCTGCCGACGCTCTCCTTGGACGGTGTCCTCGTCGAGCGGATGGCCGAGCCGGGCGTGGAACTCGTGATCGGCGCGCGCCGCGATCCCGCCTGGGGCCCGGTGCTGCTGGTGGGGCTGGGTGGCGTGTGGATCGAGACCCTGCACGATGTACGGCTCCTGCCGCCTGACTTGAGCGCGCCGGACATCGCCGCCGAGTTGCTGCGTCTGAAGGGTGCCGCGTTGCTGACCGGGGCCCGGGGCACGGCTCCGGTCGATGTCTCGGCGGTTGCCGACATCGCGGTCGCCGTGGGCGAGTTCATGATCACTCACCCCGAGGTGAGCGAGATCGATCTGAACCCGGTGATCGCCGGACCGCGCGGGGCCCGGGTCGCCGACGCGCTGCTGGTGCTGGCGGCGCCCGACGCCCCGGCTCACTCATCCGGTCCGTCACCGGACGGCTCCGGTGCGGGAGCAGCGGCCGATACGGACCGGCGGCCCGCACCGGCACCGGATCCTCCCCTCACGGAGGCGACCACTCGACAACGCCGCTGACCACGGTCACCCGGTCCGGCCGCTTCGGCGACGCCCGGGTGCGGGCACGCCGGAAGGGCTCGCACCGGCTGCCGTGAGCCCCGGTGAGCCCCCCTGTGGGCCACCTCCGAACCTCGGCACGGGCGGCCGGGACCCGCATGGCAACGTAAGGAGAGACATGGCTGAGCAGACGACGGTGGTGCTGGTGCATGGCGCCTGGCACGACCACACCTGCTGGGATCTGCTGCGGGACGAACTCGGCGCACGGGGCATCCCGTCAATCGCCGTGCGGCTGCCCATGGCCAGGCTGGACGTGGACGCCGCTGTCGTCCGCGCCGCCGTCCAGGCACAGGGCGGCGAGGTGATCGTGGTGGGCCACTCATGGGGCGGCAGCCCCGTGACGCTCGGTGTGTCCGGGCTGCCTCAGGTGAAACACCTCATCTACCTCGCGGCCTTCATGACCGAGGCGGGTGTGCCGGTGACACCCCCGGATCAGCGGCGGGCCACCGCGGCCGGATCGGCACAGGTGAACAGAGACGGCCACATCACCATCGACGCGTCACAGGCCAAGGAGGCGTTCTACCAAGATGTCGGCGAGGAGTTGGCGGAGCGCATGATCGCCACGATGCGCCCGGTCGCCGTCGGCGCCTTCAAGCCGATCGCCGCCGACCGGGAGGCCGCGTGGCACACCATCCCGACGACCTACGCGCTGTGCCGGCAGGACCGGGTGATCCACCCCGAGGACCAGCGCGCCATGGCGCACAACGCCGATGAACTGGTCGAGTTCGACACCGGTCACTCACCGTTCCTGTCGCGGCCGGACCTGGTTGCCGATCTGATCGCCGACCGCTATGACCGCGTCCGCCGGGAGGACGCCTCCAGTACGCCATGACGGGGCAGGGCGTGGTGGGGCACATCGCCGTCGAACCCGTAGCGGGTGGCGACTGCTCGGGCGTTCTTGAGCCGGTTGATGGTCCGTTCGACGGTGTTGCGGCTCTTGTAGCGCTCTTCGCCGAAGCCGGGTGGCCGTCCGCCGCGTGAGCCTTTGCGCAGGCGGGCGGCCCGGCTGTCGGTCTTCTCCGGGATCGTGTGCCGGATGCCGCGTCGCCGCGGCTACTGGTGGCAGGGCCCATCGCTGGATGCCTTGTCCGCCGTGAGGCTGTCCGGCTTCCTGCGGGGCCTGCCCCGTCCCGGGGCGGGGAACGCGGATCTTCTCCAGCAGGGCTCGCACCACGTGCAGCCTGCCTGCTGTCCCGGCGGGTCGGTGCGGGCGCCGGCCGCGTGCTGGTGGGCACGGACGACGGTGGAGTCGACCGAGATGTCCCGGTCGATCCCCCGGTGCGGGATCCCGTCGATCACCTGCCGGTGATCCCTCCACCTGCCATAGCGCCTGTTGCTGACCGGCAGGAACGGCCGCAGTGGTCGGGGCCGGACAGCTCGTGACGAAGCGGTCCACTCCCGAATGTCACCACCATCTCCTCCGGCCCGATGAACCCCTTCGGAGCCCGCGGAAAGGAGCGCGACAGTGAGCCGAGGAATCGCCGAGAGCCTGTTGGGGTGTGAACTCAGAGAGGGTCGGCTGTCTCAGGAAGTGCCGCTCGGGATCACGCAGTTCTCCGGCTGTTCTTTCCCGGTGGGCCAGCCCAGATCGTCGAACTCCAGGGTCCCGCCCTTGCCTTCGCTCGGTTTCAGATTGACCACCGCGACCGGCTTGTTGTAGGGGTTCCCGACGCTGGTCAGGCAGATCAGACCGCTCGTGCCCTTCACCCGCTGCGTTGACTGGAGCATCGGCCACTGCCGGCGGACGTCCGCGAGGCTGGGTACCTGCTCGTCGGTGCCCTGTACCGCGCGCAGGGCCGTGCCGATGGTGACGAGACCGTCGTAGACGAGCATGGTGCGGGAGTCCTCCAGGTTCGGGGTGGAGCCTAGGTCCGTACCCGCCTTGCTCGTGGCTGTGATCAGGCGATTGAGGGCCTTCAGGGCCTCCTTGGGCTCCTCGAGGTACTGTTCCTTCTCGGTGCCCCAGGCGTCCGGATGCGCGGGGGCGGCGTACTGGACCGTCACCTTCGCTTCGTCCTTCTCCTTGCGCAGCTGCGCCCAGTCCTCCTCGGACATGGTCTGCAACAGTGAGGCGGCGTCGGAGCCACTGACCAGGGTGAAGTGCCGATCCGCGCAGGTCTGCTTGGCGAGCGTGAGTGCGAAGATCTGCAGGTGCAGCGCGCGGCCCGCGAAGTAGACGGTGTTGGCCTTTGAACCGCAGATGTTGTTGGTGATCTGCTGGAACTGGCTGCCGGTCGAGCCGGCCTCGTCGATCCCCGGGGATTCGAAGGGCATATCGGCGGGACCGGCCGGACCCGTCTCCTCGATCCCCCGGAACGCGCTCGCCAGCGACTCGTTGTAGGCGTCCGGTCGGGTGTCGTAGACCAGCACCGTCTTCTCGTTCTTCCAGCCCTTCTCGGCGTTGAAGTCGGCGAGGGCCTGGGCCGCTTCGCCGTTGGTGGGGATGATCCGGGCCAGGCCGGGGAACCGTGGCTTCTCCCCTTCGACGTTCGCGATCTGGTCTCCGGTGATCCGGGAGGCGAGCACCGGTACACCGTTTGCTGTCAGACGTGCCACGGCCGCCTCGGTCGCGTCGAGGGAGAGGTTGAAGCCCGTGACGGCCCGCAGCTTGTCCTGGTCGGATTCGGCCATGTCGAGCAGCGTGCTCACGATTTTGTCCTGATGGCCGTAGTTCTGCCCGGGGTTGGCCAGCACCAGACGGATCTTGGGCTCATTACCCTTGTCCGAGTTGGCCTGTCGCTGTCCCAGATACGCGCCCTGGAGGTCGCTGCGCATCTGCCGTCGCAACCCCTCCGTGTCCGATTGGAGGGGCAGCATCATCGCCACGGTGACGTGGGGCTCGTCCGCGATCGACTTGTTCTCCTCCGAGATGGCCTTGGCCACGGCGCTGATCTCGGGCGTGCCGAAGTCGTAGCCGGCGCCGTCGACGCCGATGCACTCGTCACCGATCTTCTCGACGCCTTCGTGACAGGTGTCCGGCTCCTGAAGCGCGGGAACGCCGTACAAGCCTGCGGCCACGAGCGCTGTCACACCCGCCAGCGCGTAGAGGATCTTTCCCCATCTGGGCAGTCTGTTCCACCTGGGTATCCAGCCGGGCATTCCCGCTACCTCCTTCGGCCGAGCTGATGGGTGCAGTCGCAGCGGAGCAACGGCTGCTCGTTCGCGGCCAGGTGGCTCCACTCGGTGGCTGTGGGGCCCAGCTCTCCGGCGCCGTCGAAGTCCATGGTCGACAGTTGTCTCAGCAACTGCTCCAGCGTGCGGGCCATTTCGCCGCCGGTGGGCCGGGTGCGCTCCTCGCACAGCCAGACAGCGTGAAGCAGTTGGTCGACGGTGCGGCGCAGCGGCGGTCCGTCGACCCGTACCAGGCCCTGGGCGCGCTCGCGACGCTCGTCCGCCCTGCCCGGATAGGGCGCCTGGGCGATCTCCAGCAGTTCCTCGCACCACTGACGGGGACGGCCGGGGAGGGTGGTGGCGAGGTGGCGGACCACATCGTCGACGCCGCCGGAGACAAGGTGGTGGTTCATCTGGTGGGCGGTCACCGAGTGGAACGCGCCGCCGCTCCGCCCGCTCGCGGCGTAGTGGTCGCGCAGCAGGTGGTGGTCGGCGTACCAGGCGGCGCCGTCGCGTTCCAGCCCGTACAGCCGGTGGACCAGCAGCTGGCGCAGGCCGAAGTCGCCGACGAAGTGCCGCTCGCAGCTGGGCCAGCCGGTGTCGTCGAGCAGCCGCGCGACTTCATGGGCCGTCAGGCGCAGGACACGGCCCCCCTGGTGATGGTGCAGCAGGACGTCCGCGCACTGAGCGTCGTGGGCCACTGACAGATGGGTGAGGAGATCGAGCCACTGGCCATGGTGCTCGTCCGGTAGCCGCACGGGCAGCTGGTCGAGGATCAGCTCCTGAAGCAGTACGTCCGTCACTGGCTGGTCGGATGCGCTGTCCGAGAGACGCAGCTTGGCGTCCAGGATGGCCCGGTCGTTGGCGTCCGTCTCCATCCGGTAGCCGGCGGCAGCGGTGGCCAGCTGGATCACCGAGTGCGGCCGTCCGCCACTCAGCTGGGTCACGGCGGCGGTGATACGGCGGCTGTGCGTACCGCCATCCCGCTCCACGCCCAGCTGTTTCTGCTCCGTCACCCGGCGGACCTGGTCGCCGGTGAGGAAGGGCATCCGCAGCATGAGCACCCCGTCGGACAGTGGGCTCCTCTCCTCCTCCGGGTCCGTCCGGCGGGACCAGGTGGCCGGCACCCCGTCGGCGGGCCGGAACGCCGCCGGCTCCCTCGGTGGCAGACCTCCGTGCAGGAAGTCGCCGCCGTCCGCCCGGCGGGCCGTGCCCACGATCACCACACGGTCGCGCTGCCCGTCCCGGCGGTCGGTGAGCACGGCGCGCAGCAGCCGCTCGCCCACCCGGTCCTCGGCGTGGTGCAGCAGCAGTCCCGGGCGACCGACCCGGCCCAGCCAGCCCCCCAACCCGCCGTATGCCGCCTCCAGGTCCTCGCGCAGCGCCCGGAACAGGAAGCGCTCCGCGTCCTCCCGCGGGTCGCCGCCGGCCCGGAAGTCGGCGGCAAGCCTGCGCAACCCGTGCTTGGGCTGGCCGGCGGCGCCGGGATACTCACCGTAGATCCGGGCCAGCTCCGCCTCGCCCCGGGGCGTCAGGCGCTCGAAGAGTGCGTCGAGCAGCGCCGTGAGCGCGGCGGCGCCGTACGGGCCCAGTGTCTGTCCGGCCAGGACCTCCAGCATTTTCCGTACGACCGCGACGAGGAAGGGGCCGCGCCAGAAGTCGCGCGCCCCGAGACCACGCAGGCGCGGCTGGATCAGCTCCTGGTACCGCTCGATCTCTGTCTTGATCGCTTCGCCCGTGCCGTCCGCGACGCCGGTCGCGATCACCGCAAGGCCGGCGAAGAACCGCGGGAAAGTGAAGGCGCCGCCCGTTCCCCGCCAGGTGTGCAGCAACTGGGCGGCCGCGAACAGGGCCTCGGTCACCGGCGAGCGGGCACCGGGCTCCGACCCGGCATCGTCCGCGTACTCCCGTGAAGCACAGTCCAGAGAGATCACGGGCACGTGGGGGACGAAACTCTCGTGCACCTCCCGAAGTAGCCGCCGCTTGCCCATCCCCGGGCCTCCGGTGAGCAGCACCACGGGCAGGTCAGGGCCGTACAGCAACTTGCGATCGGCACCGGACGGCGACCGCCCTAACAGACGGGCGAAGAAACCGTCCGCGTCGAGCAGTCTCTCGAAGCCCAGGTTCTCATACACGCATCTCCCCCGTGGATGCCCTCCCGCCCGGGAGCGGGTGATCGATGTGTTGAATGAAGTTTAGTGGAGCACGAGGCCCTCAGTCAGGACAACTTCCTTTATATAAAAGGAAGTTGGTGGTGTGGTCCGTGGGGCTCAAGTCGCTGCTTCATGGCTTGGTGAGTGCTGATCTTCTTCCTGACGACCTGTGGGAACGGGACGGTTGCGTGTTCCCGACGGGGCGGTACTCGTCGGCGTCATGTACGTACTGCGGACCGGTGTCGCCTGGCGTGATGTCCCCGCACAGAGTGTGTGCTGCTCCGGAGTGACGGTCTGTACCCTTGACCTGGTACACCACCTTCGAGTCGACCTGGATGGTGTGCTTGGCCTGTAGCACGATCCGCCGCGCCGGGCATGCCGGCCGATGACATCGGCCGCCTGATCACCGGCCTGTCCGACCCGCCGCGCCGACCAGCCGTCACGGATGAGGAGATCTCGTAGCGCGATCTCGAAGTCCACATCACCGAGCGAGTCGATCCGTTCGAGCGGGAGTCGCAGGACGGCGACCAGCGCGACCTGTGCCCGCCGCAGCCGTACCTGCCTCACCTGCCTCACCTGCCACCAGGCGACTGCCAGCGGGGCGTGCCAGGCCGACGGCGGGGAGGTGGCCGTGGTGACGATGCGGCGCAGGCGCAAGGTGCTCGCGCTCCACCAGGCCGTTGAGCGTGGCGAGTCGGGCCGCTGGCCGCCGACCCGGGTCCGTCAGCGACGGCCCAAGCCCTCCCTCGGCTCTCTTGCGATCACCACAACTCATTGCTCACTCTGCGCCTATGAGCATCTACGACGACATTGCCGCGATCATGCACCCCCCGCCGAAGCTCGGCGAGGTCCCGGAGGACGTCCACCTCGACGCCGTCGATGACACCCACGCCGCCCGAGCGGAACTCGCGCGCAGCCTGGAAAACTCCTCGAACTCCGACTCGAAGGCCGGCGACCCGCTCCTGTGGCTCCTGCGCACCGCGCACTACCGCAGGCAGAAGGCCGAGCGGGAAATCCGCCACCTGGTCGCCTACGCACGGGAGTTCACCCGCCCCGGCCTCTACACTCCGTCCGATCTGGCCGGCGCCTTCGGGACGTCGGTCTCAGGGGTCAGCACCGTCTACGGACCCGACGACGTCGCCGCCGTCGAGCAGGCGACCGGCGGCACGCCGCACGAGGGGCGGGCAGCCGATCGCGGGCGGCCGGCGGAGGCCGAGAGCGGAGCATGACCGCGCTCCGGTCGACACCCTCGCACGGATCCCGGTACCCCAGGCAGCGGGAACTGGTGACCGTCAGCCGCGAGCGGTGATCCCCCGGCGCTGGTCAGGTGGTCGAGTGCGCTGTCGATGTCGACGGTGACCAGTTGGTCCCGGGAGGTGGAGGTGGTCACTCTGAACACCCTTCACGAGGCTGGTGCCGAGGCCGCCCGTGGCGGTGAGGTCGCCGCGGACAGGACCGGGTGCCGTGGGTGGTCGGCGGGCCCGGACATCGAGGTCGACGAAGGCGACGAAACCGATCCCGCTGAGTTCGCCGGCCTGCTCGGCGGCGCTCCGCATCTCCGGCGCCTTCGGGCGCGCGACTCGTGTGCCGGGCCCCGTGATCGGGTTGCCTCACCGCGCCGCCGAGGCTGCCGTGAGGGTGTCGGTGACGAGTTCCACATGGCGTCGGCGCCGACGCCGTACGGCCCCGCGCCCGGTCAGGGGTGGGCCGGGCCCTCCGTGGGGTCGGGGGTGCTCCGCCAGGGGCCGATGGCCGGGGGGCCGGCGGGGGGCGGGGGGCCTTCGAAGATCACCGGTTCCAGTGGGGTGGTGTTGTGGTGCAGCTGGAAGACGTCGAACCGGTTGTACCCCCCGACGATGTCGTGCATCTGCTTGGGCTGGATACAGCGGGCGAGATCGATCTCGGCGTAAACGATGCCCTCCTCGTCGATGAGGGACTCCACGACGGGGTTCCCGTCCGGGCCGAAGACGCCGGACAGGGCGCTGCGCGGACGGCGCATCAGGTCGGCGACCTGGTCGTCGTGCTGTGCGGCGATGTCGACCATGTCGTCGGTGATCGTCGAGCAGGCGACCACGGAGAACAGCTTGCCCTCGAAGGCGTGGGCGGCACTGCGGATGGCGATCGCCTGGGTCATGTCGTAGTCGGCCGGGGCGACGGGGAGGGCGATGTAGTTCGCCACATGGACGAGTTCGCCCTGGGCGAGCAGGGAGAAGCGGGCGAGGGTGTTGGTGTTCTCGCCGCAGGCGAGGGCGCCGAGCGGGCCGACGGCGGTGTCGAGCACCCGCACGGTGCTGCCGTCACCCTGTCCCCAGGACAGCTTCTCGGGCCAGGTCGGGACGAGTTTGCGGTGGACGTTGAGGACCGAGCCGTCGGGGCCGAGGGTGACGACGCTGTTGTAGAGCAGGCCGGCGCTGCGCGGGCTGCGTTCGCTGACGCCGATGACCACGGTGGTGCCGGTGGCCGCGGCGGCTGCGCGCAGTGTGTCCAGATGGGGGCCGGGGATGTCGATGGAGGCGTGGTAGAGCCGTTCGAACAGGGGTGAGCCCTGTACCGGGCTCATGGTCCAGTTCCAGTACGGGTAGCCGGGGATGAAGACCTCGGGGAAGGCGATCAGGGAAGCACCGTGGCCGGCGGCCTCGTGGATGAGCGAGGCCGCCTTGGCCGCGGTTCGCGCCGGGTCGAGGTAGACGGGGGCCGCCTGGACCGCGGCGGCGGTGAAGCGCGGGAAGGTGTGCGTCACAGCGGCCTGCTTCCGGCGGCGGACACCTCGGGGGTGGCCTGTGCCCATCGGCGGTGTACGGGTTCGGGGTCGGGGACGCGGAGGGTCAGCAGGGGCCGTGCCCGGCCGCCGGACGCGGGCCTGACCCGGCCCGCCGCGTGGATGGCCGGCCAGTGGGCGCCGGGGCCGGTGTACTCCAGATCGGCGGCGGCGTGCAGGGCCCAGGACGGATCGTGCAGGAAGGCGCGGCCGATGCCGACGAGGTCGGCACGGCCTGCCAGGACGATCGAGTTGGCGTCGTCGTAGGTGGATATGCCGCCGACCGCGCAGGTGGGAATGCCGGTCCGGGCGCGGACGCGTTCGGCGAAGGGGGTCTGGTAGGAGCGCCCGTGGGCGGGCCGCTCATGGGCGACGACCTCGCCGCTGGAGACGTCGATGAGATCGGCGCCGTGTGCGCCGAAGGCGGCCGCGATGTGTACCGCGTCGTCCGGGGTGGTGCCGCCTTCGGCCCAGTCGACGGCGGAGATCCGGACCAGCAGGGGTTTGGTGGCGGGCCAGGCCCGCCGCACGGCGTCGATGACCATGAGGGGGAAGCGCAGCCGGCCGTCCAGGTCACCCCCGTAGGCGTCCGGGCGCTGATTGGTGAGGGGGGACAGGAACGCGGACAGGAGACAGCCGTGTCCGGCCTGGAGTTCCAGGACGTCGAATCCGGCCTCGTCCGCGCGCGCCGCGGCGGCGGCGAACTCCTCGGCCGTGATGTGCAGTTCGGCATCGGTGGCCTGCCGGGGGGCGGGATGACCGCCGTACGCCAGGGGTGAGGGCCCGATCGTCTCCCAGCCGCCCAGGGCGGCGGTGAGCGGGGAACCGAGGGTGCCGCGGTGCGGGACCGTGGTGGAGCCCTTGGGCCCGGAGTGGTTGAGCTGGACTCCGATCAGGGCGCCGCTGTGGGTGTGGACCGCGTCCGTGATCCGGCGCCAGGCCACCGTGTGCGCGCTGTCGTAGAGGCCGGGACAGGCCGGGGTGACACGGCCCCGGGCGCTGACGGCGGTCATGCCGGTGAGGACCAGACCGGCGCCGCCGAGCGCCTTGCCCGACAGATGGAGCAGTTCGGCGCTGCCGGGCACACCGTCCCGGGCGGCGTGGAGTGCGACCGGCGCGGCGACCACGCGGTTGCGCAGCCGGAGTCCGGCGAGGTCGAAGGGCTGGAACAGCGGGGGCGGCACGGGTCTGGTGGCGGGGGCGGCCGATGGACCGGCGCTCCCGTGCCGGTCGAGGTGCCCGCCTAGGTGCCCGTCGAGGTGCCGGTCCAGGTGCCCGCCTAGGTGCCGGTCCAGGTGCCCGTCCAGGTGCCGCTCGAACCACGAGTCCAGGCCGGACATGTAGGCGGGGTCGCGCAGCCGGAGGTTGTCGTGGGTGACGCGGCGGCTGCGGGTGAGCAGGTTGAAGGCGAACTGCTCCGGCTCCTGGCCGATGGGGAGATCGATGCTCTCGAACCACTCCAGGCTGGCCTGTGCGGCGCGCTGGGTGGATTCCACGACCGGCCTGCGGGCGCTCTCGTACTCCTCCAGCGCCCCGGCGAGGTCGCCGGGGCGGGCCTCGATGGCCGCGGCCAGGGCGAGGGAGTCCTCCATGGCGAGTTTGGTGCCGGAGCCGATCGAGAAGTGGGCGGTGTGCGCGGCGTCGCCGAGGAGGACGATGTTGCCGTGCCGCCAGGTGGCGTTACGGACGGTGGAGAACCGCAGCCACTTGGAGTTATTGGTGACGAGCGAGGATCCGCCGAGGAAACCCGCGAGCATCTCGGCGCAGCGGGCGACGCTGTCCTCGTCGCTGACACCGGGCGGGTGGGCGCGGGCCGCGAGTTCGGCGAAGCCGGCCCGTCGCCAGGTCCGCTCGTTCATCTCGACGATGAAGGTGGAGCGTTCGGCGCTGAACGGGTAGGCGTGCACCTGGACGGGGCCGTACGGGGTCTCCTCGACGATGAAGGTGAACGCTTCGAAGACCCGGTCGGTGGCGAGCCACATGTACCGGCTGCTGCGTCCGTCGAGCGACGGTCCGAAGACATCGGCGTGCTCGGCGCGGGTGGCCGAGTTGACGCCGTCCGCGGCGACGACCAGGTCGTACTCGGCGGCCAGTTCGGCGGCCGCGGGGGCGACGGTGGCGAAGCGGACGTCCACCCCGAGTGCGGCGCAGCGGTCCTGGAGGATCTCCAGCAGCCGTTTGCGGGAGATGGCGGCGAAGCCGTGGCCGCCGGAGGTCTGCACGGTGCCCCGGTAGTGGATGTCGATGTCGCTCCACCGGGCGAAGTCGCCCTCCAGGGCCGCGAAGACGGCGGGGTCGGCGTCCCGGATGCCGTCCAGGGTCTCGTCGGAGAAGACGACGCCGAAGCCGAAGGTGTCGGCCGCCGTATTGCGTTCCCAGACGGTGATCTCGCGGGTGGGGTCGAGTTGCTTGGCCAGGGCGGCGAAGTAGAGGCCACCGGGGCCACCGCCGGTGATCGCGATGCGCATCACGACACCTCCAGGGCTGAATCGGGGGTGGCGGGGCGTGCGACCCGGGCGAATGCCGTGCGCACGCTCTCGGGCCAGGGAGTGGCCGAGGCGGCGTCGGGGGCCGCGTGGGCGATGACGACACGGCCGCGGGCGGCGGGGCCGGTCGGGCCGTGGACCTCGAAGCCGTAGGTCAGTGAGGTGCGGCCGAGTGCGGCGGCCCAGAGCCGGATCCGTACCGTCTCGCCGTGCCAGAGGCGTCCGAGATAGTCGATCTCGTGCCGCACCCGGGGGGCGCGGCCCCACATCCACGCCAGGTCGTGGCGGCGGAGCAGTTCCGCCTCGGCCGCCTCGGCCCAGCGGATGACCGCGGTGTTGTGCTGGTGGCCCGAGGCATCGGTGTCGGACCACTCCACGCGCCGTTCGACCGTGGCGTGGAGCGCCGGGCCACCCGGATCGCCGTGCTCGGGCGGGGCACCTGGCGCTGGGTTCCGGCCGGGTGCGGATTTCGGATCTGTCATCACTGTCCCTCCAGACCGCTTGACATCCAGAAAACTATGGCGTGACGATGACTGCCGTCAAGACAACGCTATATCGGAGGGCGGAAGCCGCCATGACGAACAGCGACGACATGCTCGGCAGGGCCCGGGTCCGCGACAGCGAGGAACTGCTGGCCTACTACGACAAGCTGGAGAAGCTCGAAGCGGGCGCGCTGTGGACCATCGCGAACAAGATCGAGCCCTGGTACCCCCAGCCCCGGTCCCAGGCCATGAAATGGAGCTACCAGGAGCTTCGGCCGCTGGTGCTGGAGGCCCTGAAGCTGGTCAGCGGCGACGACGCCGGACGGCGCGTCGTGGCGCTGTACAACCCGCAGCGACGGGACATCGCCGCCACCGTCGGTCTTCTCTACACCGGTCTGCAGATCATGGGCCCGGGAGAGTCGATGACCGCCCATCGCCACCAGGCCGCCGCCCTGCGCTTCGTGCACGAGGGCACCGGCGCCTGGACGATCGTGGACGGACAGAAACTCAAGGTCGGCCCCGGCGACTTCGCCATCACACCGAACTGGACCTGGCACGAGCACGGCAACGAGGGTGAGGACGGACCGGTCATCTGGCAGGACGGCCTGGACATCCCGCTGGTCAACGCATTGGACGCCCCGTTCTACGAGGTCCACCCCGACGTGTACCAGAAGCAGCAGGGCGTCACCAACTCCTCGCTGCTGACCTATGGCGCCGGCCAGTTGAGGCCCTTCGGCGACACCTGGTCGAAGAACCACTCACCGCTGCTCGCCTACCCGTGGGAACCCACCTACGAGGCACTGCTGAACGCCGCGAAGTCCACCGACGGCTCGCCGTACGACGGCATCATCATGGAGTACAGCAATCCGCTCAGCGGCGGATCCGTGATGCCCACGATGAGCGCGCACATGCAGCTGCTGCGGGCGGGCGAGGCCACCCGGGCACACCGCCAGGTCGGGTCGAAGATCTACACCGTCGCCAAGGGCAGCGGCAGTTCGGTCATCGGCGGACGGCGCTTCGAGTGGACCAAGGGCGACATCTTCTGCGTCCCGTCCTGGGCCTGGCACGAGCACGCGAACGCCAGCGCCTCCGACGACGCCTGTCTGTTCTCATTCAACGACTTCCCCGTCATGCGCTCGCTCGGCTTCTTCCGCGAAGAGGTCTGGACGGACGACGACGGCCACCAGACCCTCGCCTGACCACCCCCTCGTCTGGAGTCCCCTCCCATGCTGCTCGTCACCTTTTCCGCCGCCGCCGGACGCCGACGGCTCGGCGTCCGGACCGACGCCGGAGTCATCGATGTCGCCGCCCTCGCCGAGACACGGCAAGCCCCGGTGCCCGCCACCCTCCTCGATGTGGTGCGCTCGGGGCCGGACGCCGTCCACGCCATCGCCTCCCTGGTCCAGGGGGAACCGCCCGCGCGGATGACGCTTCCCCTCACCGATGTCACGATCCACGCCCCGCTGCGGCCGGGCAAGATCGTCGGAGTGGGGCTCAACTACACCGAGCACGTCGCCGAGTCGGCCCGGACGCTGGACACCGCCAGAGAGCTTCCGCAGCGCCCGGTGCTGTTCAGCAAGCCGTCGACCGCGGTCATCGGGCCGGACGAACCGATCCTGCACAACGCCACCCTCACCGAGCAGCTCGACTGGGAGGTCGAACTCGCGGTGGTGATCGGCCGCACAGCACGCCGGGTCTCCCGGGCCGCCGCCCTGGACCATGTCTTCGGCTACAGCATCGTCAACGACATCAGCGCCCGCGACCAGCGCCGCTCCGGCCAGTGGTTCTTCTCCAAGGGGCAGGACTCCTACGCGCCGCTCGGACCCGCCGTCATCACCGCCGACGCCGTGCCCGACCCGCAACGGCTCGATCTGTCCCTGCGCGTCAACGGCGAGGTCAAGCAGAAGTCGAACACGCGGTACATGCTCTTCGACATCCGGCAGCTGATCGCCGACATCACCTCCGGCATGACGCTGGAGCCCGGCGATGTCATCGCCACCGGCTCCCCCGCCGGGGTGGGGGCCGGCTTCACCCCCCAGCAGTTCCTGCGCCCCGGAGATGTGGTCGAGGCCACCGTCGAAGGCATCGGCACCCTGCGCAATCCCGTGGTGGATGCCCAATGACCAGGAACTTCCGCATCGGCCAGATCGTGCCGAGTTCGAACGTCACCATGGAGACGGAGATCCCCGCGCTCTTCCGCGCCCGGGAGGGGATCGCCCCGGAACGCTTCACGTTCCACTCCAGCCGCATGCGGATGAAGAACGTCCGCAAGGAGGAGCTGGCGGCCATGGACGCCGACTCCACCCGGTGCGCCGCCGAACTGTCCGACGCCCGGGTCGATGTCCTCGGCTACGCGTGCCTGGTCGCCATCATGAGCATGGGCCGCGGCTACCACGAGGTCTCGGAGAAGAAGCTCGCCGCCGTGACCGCCGGCAACGGGGCCCCGGCCCCGGTCGTCACCAGCGCCGGCGCGCTGGTGAAGGCGCTCGACATCATCGGCGCCAAGAAGATCGCGGTGGTGTGCCCGTATCTCAAACCGCTCACCGACACCGTCGTGGACTACATTCGGTACGAGGGTGTCGAGGTCGGGGACCACACCGCGCTGGAGATCCCGGACAATCTCCAGGTCGCCGCGCACGACCCGAAGAAGCTCATCCCCATCGCGGCCGGACTCGACCACAGCGACGCCGACGCGATCGTCCTGTCGGCCTGTGTGCAGATGCCGTCCCTGGAGTCCATCGAGCCGGCGGAGCGGGAGTTCGGCAAGCCCGTGCTGTCGGCGTCGATCGCCACCGCGCACCAGATGATGCGCGCTCTTGGTCTTCCCGCAGTGGCTCCCGGTGCGGGGACCCTGCTGTCCGGGGCCTACGCCGAGGCGTAGCGGCCCTCCCGGCCGGACCGCCCGCGCACCGCTCCCCGGGGCAAAGGGCGGTACCGGCACCCTCACCTTCCAGCACGCAGGACACTCCGGAAAGGAGTTCCGCCGATGCGGCTGTCACCATCCGCCCATACCGACACCTTCTGCCGGGACCGGCTGCCCCCGATGCACCAGTGGCCCGAATTCGTCTTCGACCTCCCCGAGCTGCACTACCCCGAGCGCCTGAACTGCGCCGAGGAACTGCTCGAAGGCGCCATCCGCGCACACGGACCGGACCGGCCGTGTCTGCTCACCGGGACCGACATGTGGACCTACGGCGACCTGGCACGCCGCAGCAACCGGATCGCGCGCGTGCTCACCGAGGACTGGGGAGTCGTGCCCGGGAACCGGGTACTCCTGCGCGGGCCCAATAACCCCTGGCTGGTGGCGGCCTGGTTCGCCGTGGTCAAGGCGGGCGCCGTCGCGGTGACCACCATGCCACTGCTGCGGGCCCGGGAGATCGGCGAACTGATCGAGCAGACCCGGCCCTGTCTGATCATCACGGACCACCGCTTCGACGCCGACCTCACCGCTCTGCCCGGCGCCCCGCCCCGGATGGTCTACGGCTCCGACGGCCCCGCCGACCTGATCCAGCGGGCCGCGCTCAAGGACGACCGATTCGAGGCCGTCGAAACCGCCGCCGACGACGTGGTCATCCTCGCCCCGACCTCCGGGACCACGGGCCGGGCGAAGGCCACCATGCACTTCCACCGCGATGTGCTGGCCAACGCCGATACGTTCGCCCGGCACATCCTCAAGCCCACCGCGGACGACGTGTTCACCGGCACACCACCGATCGGCTTCACCTTCGGCCTCGGCGGGCTGGTCGTCTTCCCCCTGAGATTCGGCGCCTCCACGCTCCTGCTGGAGCGCGCCGCACCGGAACAGCTCGCCGACGCCGTCCAGAGACAGCGGGCGACCGTGCTGTTCACCGCGCCGACCGCGTACAAGGCCATGCTCGCGGCGGGCAAGGCCGCCGAGCTGAAGGGGCTGCGCAGGTGCGTCTCCGCCGGGGAGCACCTGCCGGCGTCCACCTGGGAGTCCTTCCACCGGGCCACCGGACTGAAGATCATCAATGGCATAGGCGGCACCGAGCTGCTCCATATCTATCTGTCGGCCGCCGACGACGACATCAGACCCGGTGCCACGGGCAGGGCCGTGCCGGGATTCCGGGTGACGCTCCTCGATGACCAGGGCGGGCCCGTGGCGGACAACACCCCGGGCCGACTCGCCGTCAAGGGGCCGACCGGCTGCCGCTATCTCGCGGACCCGCGGCAGACCTCGTACGTCCAGGGCGGCTGGAACATCACGGGTGACACCTATGTCCGCGACGAGCACGGCTACTTCTGGTATCAGTCCCGCAACGACGACATGATCATCTCTTCCGGGTACAACATCGCCGGGCAGGAGGTGGAGCAGGCCCTGCTGGACCACCCGGACGTCATCGAGACCGCGGTGGTCGCGGCGCCGGATCCCGAGCGGGGATCGGTCGTGCACGCCTTCGTCGTACTGCGCCCGGGCATCACCGGGGACACGGACAAGGCCGGCGAGCTCCAGACCCATGTGAAGCGGTCGATCGCCCCGTACAAATACCCGCGGACCGTCGAGTTCGTTCCCGAACTGCCGAAGACGCCGAGCGGTAAGATCCAGCGCTTCAGACTCCGGGAACGCACCGGCGACCGCGCTCCGGCCGCCGGGCTTTCTACGGGGCCCGCCACGGCCGCGGGCGCTCCTTACCCGGGTCCGCGCGGAGCGGCGGCCCCGCGGGCGGGCGGCGCCCGGCACAAAGGGGAGGCAACGGGCCCCTGACCAGCCGGTGACCAGCACTCCAGCCTTCCCCGGTCAGCGCGGGAGGAGGCTGCCGACGACAGCCGGTGTCAATCCCCGCATTGGTAAGGTCCCGCTGTGACGATCGCCCGGAGCGAAGCCGCCGACACCGACGCCTACACCAGGGCCGCGCAGCCGCGACAGCTCATCGTGACCGTGTACGGCCTCTACGCCCGCGAGGAAGGCGGCTGGCTCTCGGTCGCCGCCCTCGTCGAACTCCTCGGCGACCTGGGGGTCGACGAGCCCGCGCTGCGGTCGTCCATCTCGCGGCTGAAGCGGCGCGGCGTCCTGGAGGCCGAGCGCCGGGACGTCGCCGGCTACCGGCTCTCCGCCGAGGGGCTCGCCATCCTGAGCGAGGGCGACCACCGGATCTTCGAACGGCAGCGCGCGACCCTGGCGGACGGCTGGCTCCTGGCCGTGTTCTCCGTCCCGGAGAACGAGCGCAGCAAGCGCCACCAGCTCCGGTCACGGCTGAGCCAGCTCGGGTTCGGCACCGCCGCGCCCGGGGTGTGGATAGCTCCCGCGCATCTGCACGACACCACGGCGAAGACGCTGCGCGGACTCGGACTCGACGAGTACGCGGAGCTGTTCCGCGCCGACCACCTCGCCTTCGGCGATCTGCACACCAAGGTGCGGCAGTGGTGGGACCTCGACGGCCTCGAAACCCTCTACGCCGCCTTCCTCGCCGAGCACACCCCGGCGCTGGAGCGCTGGAGCGGCGTACCGGCCACCGACGGACCCGGCGAACCCGGCGGACTCGGCGCGTTCACCGACTACGTCCGGCTCCTGACGGACTGGCGGCGGCTGCCCTACCTCGACCCCGGGCTGCCCGAGGCCCTGCTCCCGCAGGACTGGCACGGGGTCCGCGCGGCGGAGCTGTTCTTCACCCTCAAGGAGCGTCTGGAGGACACCGCGCGGACGCATGTGGAGAACATCCTCGCCCGTCGGCGCACCGACGGCTGACGCACGCCGTCGCGGGAAGGAACGACCGGCCCCGCATTCGCACGGCCCGGCCCGGACCACCTCGGCGCCGACCTGACTGGTGCAGCGGAGCAGTCGGTAGCGGCGATGCAGGTCGTCGGAAGAAGTGCAGCCCCACCACACCCAGCCCCACCACGCCCCGCCCCACCCACACCCTGTTCCGGCACACCCTGTTCCGGCACACCCGCTGTGGGCGAGCCGCGGCGGGGCGGCCGCCACCCGCACCATCCGGGTTCCCCCCGTCCCGCGCGGGCGGGACAGCTCTCGTCAGTCGCCGTGGAATGCCTCCTCCAGCCACCATGCGCCGTGGTCGCTGACCACTTTGGCGTCCACCAGCATGGGGGCCGACCGCGGGCCCGCCACCCAGGCGGTGACCGCGTCGAGGTCGCCCCGGGATCGTACGGTCACGGCGTCGAAGCCGTAGCCGCGCGCGACGGCGGCGAGGTCGGTGGGCGGGAAGCGGACCGTGTCCAGCGCGTGGCCCTCGGGTCCGAAGTGGTGCACCTCGGCGCCATAGGCGTCGTCGTTGTACACGACGATCAGCATGGGCAGTCCGAGGCGCCGGACCGTGTCCAGTTCGGCGGCGCCCATCAGCGCGCCGCCGTCGCCGAGCGCGGCCACGGGCAGCCGGTCGGGCCGCGCGAGCGCCGCGCCGATCGCGGTGGCCAGCCCCAGGCCGATCGACTGGAATGCCTGGGTGAAGCAGAACCCGTTCTCGTCGGGTACCGAGAGGTACATGCTCGGATAGCCCATGAAGTTGCCGGAGTCGACGGCGAGCACGCGCTGCGCGGGGATGATGTCGTCGAGCGCGATGCTCAGCGTTCGCGGATCGATCCGCCGGTCCGTGCTCATGTCGTCGTACGGCACATCGCGCCAGCGCAGCCGGGTGGCGAGGCGGGCCGCGATCTCCGGCGAGCGGTACCCGGGCCGCGCTTCACCGGCCAGGTCGAGCACCCGGCGTGCGGTCAGCTCCACATCGCCGGTGACGCCGAGCGATACCGGCCGGTGTCCTCCCAGTGCGGATGGCTCGTCGTCGACCTGGACCACCGTCGTGTCGGGGCCGATCAGCCGGCCGTGCCGCGTGGTCCACGACGTCAGCGAACACCCCCAGCTCACCAGGAGGTCCGCCCCGCGGATCAGTTCGGCCGCCGACGGCGAGGAGAAGCCACCGGAGACGTCCAGGGACCAGCGGTTGCCGTTGAACAACCCGCGTGCCACCGCGGAGGTCGCCAGCAGCGCGCCGTATCGCTCCCCCAGTCCCTCCAGTGCCGCACGGCATCCCGGGCCGCGCGCGCCGCGGCCCGCGACGAACACCGGCCGCCGCGCCTTCTCCAGCAGTCCCGCCAGGGCGGTCACCTCGGCGTCGTCGGGTACCGCCGGTGCCGGGCGCTCCGGCGGCGGGGCGGCGGGGGACGGGACGGGCGGTGCTTCGAGGGCGTGCAGCCCGAGCGGGATGTTGAGCAGGACCGTCCGCCGCTCGCGCAGGGCAAGGACGACGGCGGCCCGTGCCTCCTTTGCGGCGCGCGCCGCCGAGGAGATGCGCAGGGGCACCGCCCCCACCGAGCGTGCCAGTGCCTCCTGGTCGACGAAGAAGTTCGATCGCGCGTCGGTCACTTCGGCGGCCAGTACGAGCAGGGGCGTCCGGCTCTTCGCGGCCTCGGCGATCCCGGTCATCGCGTTGGTCAGCCCGGGGCCCTGATGCACGGACAGTGCTGCCACGGAACCGCTCGTCCGGGCGTAGGAGTCGGCCATCGTCGCCGCGCCGCCCTCGTGGCGTGCGGCGACGAACCGGGAACCGCCGGCCACCATGGCGTTGGTCAGGTGGAAGTTGCCGGAACCCACCACCCCGAACACCTGCTTCACGCCCGCCTCGGTCAGCGCCCGCCCTATGACTTCCACGACCCTCATGAGCGCTCCACGAGCGCGAGCACCCGAAGGGGTGCGCCCGATCCGCCGACGATGGGCAGCGGACCCGCGACGACGACCGCGCCGGTGGCCGGGAGGCGGGCGAGGTTGCTCAGCTGGGTGAGGCCGTACTTGCCGCTGCCCAGCAGGTACGAGTGACAGGGGAACGGGGGATCGAACCCGTGCGCCAGCCCGGCGTCGGTGCCGACTGTCTCCACCCCGAGGCCGATCACCGGGGACTCCTCGGCCACCCAGCGCGCGCACTCGGGCGACAGGCCCGGGGTGTGCGCACCGGCCTCGTCGGTGTTGAGGAAGCTCTCCTGCGAGCCGGACCGCGCGTCCCAGCCGGTGCGCAGCAGCAGCCACCCGCCGTCGGGCAGTGTCCCGTTCTCGGCCTCCCACGCGCGGATGTGGTCGACCTCGACGAGGAAGTCCGGGTTGTTGTCGGCGTCGGCGGAGAAGTCCAGCACGGCCGCGGGCGCCACCAGGTGGTGCAGCGGTATCGAGGCGACGTCGGCGAGGTCCTTTCCGGTCACCCAGTGGTTCGGTGCGTCGAAGTGGGTGCCGGTGTGCTCGCCGCTGCGGAAGTTGTTCCAGTAGAACGCGGGGCCACGGTGGTCGTACCGGCTGATCTCCTCCAGCTCGAACCGGGCGGTCTGGCCGTACTCGGCCGGCAGCTGGATCACCGGTGTGGACGCCGACAGCGGCGACGTCAGGTCGACCACCTCGATCGACCCGCTGTGCAGTGCTGACACCAGAGCACTGAGGATGGACGGCTCGGACATGGTTCCTCCGTAGGTTGTCTGGGTGGCCCGGGAGGGCCTGGTGTGGCCAACGGCCTACCCGGCCGACCGCGGGTGTCCGGCGATCCTGACCCTGGGCGACCGGCTGAATCGGCCTGCGCCGACGCCGTACACCTTGCTTCGGCGGCCGGGCTTCGCGATGTCCGCGCGGATCAGCATCATCCGTGAGGGCCCGAACCGGGACTTCCACCTCAAGAAGCGCGGCGAGGCCGTCGTCGTCCGGGGGCGACAGCGCTCATGCCTGCCTGCGGTAGTCAGTGATGGCGTGGAGCAGCCGGTCGATGTCGGCCGTGGTGTTGTAGTAGTGGAAGGCGACGCGCAGCAGCCGCCCGCGGGGCGCGGTGACGATCCGGTGGCCGCTCAGGTACGAGGCCAGTTCGCCCGGGTCGTCGTCGACCACCGCGACCTGCGGACCGGGCCGTGCGTCCGGCGCGGGCAGGCTCAGGCGCTCACCGGCTTCCAGCAGCCGGTCCCGTGCTTCGGTGACCAACTGCCCTACGTGCTCCCATCGCCGTGCCGCCGGTACCTGGCCGAGCACCTCGATGCCCGCGCGCGCCGCGTAGACCGCGGGGATGGCCGGGGTGCCGGACTCGAATCGCCGTGCCTCCTCGGGAACATCGAGTGCCTCGGGGTCGAAGGCGAACGGATCGACGCGGCCGAACCAGCCGGTCATCCGGGGCGGCCGTCTGTCGGCGACCCCTGACCGGGCGAACAGCGCCGCGATTCCCGGCAGTCCGAGAAGGTACTTGAGGGTTCCGGTGATCAGGTAGTCGCAGTCGAGTCGCCGCACGTCGACGGGGAGCACGCCCACGCACTGGTAGGCGTCGACCAGGACCCGCGCCCCGACCGCGCGGGCGTGGCGGGCGATCTCGTTCACCGGCTGAATCGATCCGTCGGTGTAGAGCGCGAGCGGCACGGACACCAGGCGGGTCCGGCCGTCGATCCGTGCCCGGTACGCCTCCACCACGCCCATCGTCCGCATCGACTCGCCGGTGACCCACCGCACCTCGGCCTCCGACGCGGCCTGGAGTACCTGTCCGACGCTCGGGAACTCCGCGGCCATCGAGACCACGGCATCGTCCGCGCCGAGATCCTGCGCGCTGATCACCTGGAAGGCGGCGTGTGTCGCCGACGGCACCAGCGCGATCTCTCCCGGGGTGGCGTCGAGGAAACCGGCGAACTGCTCGCGCAGCCGCTCCACCTCGGCCATCCACCTCGCCCAGGGAGCGCCGTCCGCGCGCAGGGAGTAGGCCAGTTCCGCCATCGCGGACGTCACCCGGTGCGCGATGGCACCCTGGCTGCAGGACGCCAGGTGCGTCGTGTCGGCCAGGCTGGGGAACTGCGCTCGAAACGTGTCCGGATTCATGTGTCACCTCACCGGGATCTGCCGCGCGGCGGCGGCTGGGCCAGGGCCTTTGCGGCGCGTTCCGCCGCGCCAGACATCAACGACATGGGCGGGGTCGGCGAGTACCGAGATGTCGGCGAGGGGGTCGGCGTCCAGGGTGATCACGTCGGCGTCGAACCCTGCGGCCAGTTGCCCGCTCCGGGGGGCTTGCGGGCCCAGGGTGCGCGGCGCGGTGGCGGTGGCGGCCTCTATCGCCGCCGCCGGGGACATTCCCGCCGCGACCAGCAGCGCCAGTTCGCTGCCGTGCGAACCCCATCCCAGGGTGGTCTCCAGCGTGGCGGACAGCGCGATGTCGGTCCCGGCCGCGATCGGCACCCCGCGTTCGACGGCCAGCGCGAGGGCCTTTGCGTGCCGGGCGGCGATCGCCTCCCCTTTGCGCCGCGCGAAGTCCGGCAGCCAGGCCTCGCCGAACGAGGCGAACACATTGCGGGTGGGCACCAGGATCGCGCCGGTCTCCAGCATCGCGTCACAGCACTCGGCGTCCAGGTAGGTGCCGTGCTCGATGGTGTGCACGCCCGCCTCCAGCGCCGCGATGATGCCGGGCTTCCCGTGGCAGTGTGCGGCGACCGCCCGGTCGGCCATCCCCGCGACCTCCACGATCGCCGCCAGTTCCGCCTTGGTCATCTGCTGGTGGCGGGGGTGGTCCACCTCGGAGAAGACTCCGCCCGAAGCGCACACTTTGATCACCTTCGCGTTGCGGCGCAGCTGTTCCCGGGCCGCCCTGGCACAGTCGGCCGGGCCGTCGCACTGACGCCTCTCGCCGACCGACACCGCCAGTTCGTGTCCCCATGCCGCCGGTACGTCATGGAGGTCGGCGTGCCCGCCGGTGGCGCCGAGCAGCGCGCCGGCCGCGTAGATCGCCGGTCCCTCGACGGTGCCCTCGTCGACGACCTTCGCCAGCTCGGTGCCCAGTCCCCCGAGTTCCCGTACCGAGGTGACCCCGGCGTCCAGCGCCGCCCGCAGATCGGGCACCGCCCGCGCGCCCCGCACGGCGGGGTTCGTGAAGGCGAAGTCGGCGCTGCCGACGCCCCGCAGGCCGGTCACATGGACATGGCAGTCCCACAGTCCCGGCATCACCACACGCGCCCGGGTGACCTCGGCGGCCGAAGTGGCCGGTGCCCCGGCGGCAGGACCCGCGTAGCCGATCGTCGCCCCGTCGAACACCACCACACCGTCCAGGACCGGGTCTCCGCGGCCCGGTATCAGCAGTTGCGCCTCAATCCGCCGCATGGTGTTCCTCCTTGGCGCGGGATCCGACGGCCGCGGCGGCCAGGTCGCCCACGGCCCTGGCGCGTACCCGGACCATCCGCTCCTCCAGGTAGGGCACCGGCATCTCCTCGATCTCGACGATGCGTACGGTGCCGGGCAGTGCCCCGGCGGCGACCGCCCGTTCGACGGCCGCGGCGCGGGCGCGGGACAGAATCGACTCCCGGCCCTGGTCCGCCGGCTCGATCCGGTCGACCTCCCCGCCGGCCTGCGCGATCGCCGCGCCGACCGCGTTGGCGACCTCGAAGTGCTCGGGGCGTACGACGCGCGAGGCGCCGGCCAGTTCGGCGCCGACGAGGACGCTGCCGCCGCCGACCACGATCACCGGCTCCGGATGGCGGGTCAGCTTCATCCGGTCGAGCGCGTCCTCGATCATCGTCCGCATGGCGTCCAGTCCCCGCTGTGCCATCGAGGCGTCCACGCCGGACACCAGATCCGCGTTTCCCACCTGTGCCCGGCCGCCGGCGACCGCGAGGTCGGTCGCGGTGAGGGTGCCGCCGCCGAACACCAGGGCGCGTTCGGTGATCGCGTAACCGACGCTGTCGGGTCCGAGCGTCGGCTCGTCGCCGCGTACGACGCTGCCACCGCCGAGGCCGACCGAGATGAGGTCGGGCATCCGGAAGTTCGTCCGGACGTCACCGAACGTGGCGGTGAGAGCCGACTCGCGGGGGAACCCGTGCACGAGCGCACCGACGTCGGAGGTCGTACCGCCGACGTCGAGGACCAGTGCGTCGGACAGCCCGGAGAGGAAGGCCGCGCCGCGCATGCTGTTGGTCGGCCCGGAGGCGAAGGTCAGCACCGGGTGGCGTTCGGCCTGTTCGGCCGCCATGAGCGTGCCGTCGTTCTGTGTCAGGTACAGCGGCGCGCGGATGCCCAGTTCGGCGAGGCTGCGCCGGAAGGACGACACGGTCGTCACCGCCAGCGGCCGGAGCGAGGCGTTGATGGCGGTGGCGTTCTCGCGTTCGAGCAGCCCGAGTCGCCCGATCTCGTGCGACAGCGTGACGGTGAGCCACGGCGCCTCCTCGGCGATGAGCTGTGCGGCGCGCTGCTCCATGGCGGGCGCGATCGGGGAGAAGACCGCGACGACGGCCAGCGACTCCACGCCCGCGGCGACCAGCTCCCGTACGATTCCCGTGATCTCCGCCGGGTCGAGCGCGGAGAGTTCACGGCCGTCGTACTCGTTGCCGCCGTGGGCGAGCCGCCACTGCCCGCCGATGGAGGCCCGCAGATCCGCCGGCCAGTCGTCGAACGGGTCGACCGACTGCGTCGCCGGGAGACCGAGCCGCAGGATCGCGGTCGGCGCGAGCCGCCGGCGCTCGATCACCGCGTTGGTGAAGTGCGTCGTGCCGATCATCACCGCCGTCGGTGCGGCCCGGTCGACGCCTGCCGAGGCCAGCAGTGAGGCGATCGCCGTCACGATGCCGGACATCGTGTCGGCGGTCGTGGCGGTCTTGGTCTTCGCGAGGAGGGTACGGCCGTCCATCAGGACGGCGTCGGTGTTCGTCCCGCCCACGTCGATGCCGATTCTCACCGGGTCGCCTCCATCGGTTCGAAGGTCAGGTCGTAGCCGAACGCGTGGGGGCCGACCACCTCCAGGGCTCGTGGCGTGCGCAGCAGGTCGGAGCAGGGCACCCCGAGGACCGCCACGCGCAGGCCGTAGCGCAGTTGCTCCACGGTGACCGGGTCGCCGTCCTCGTGGTTGACCATGCAGATCAGGTCCGGGACGGTCGCGACGACGTCGTCGTCCCGCCAGGCGACCAGGAACTCGTTCTGGAACGAGATCCTCATCCGGCCCCCGGCATCCGCGTCGGTGCCGTCGAGGACGAGTTGTCCACGGGTGAACCCGTCGGTGCTGCGGCGTTCGACGTCGACGACCTTCCCGCGGAACAGCGTCCGGCCGCCGGTCACATCGAGGATCGCGTCGAGCACCTGCTCCGTACGGCCCGCGCGGGCACGGCGGACGCGGGCGCCTAGGTCGCGTGCCCACGACAGCGTGCCGCCGATGGCGGTACGCCTGGCGTCGGCGCCGGACATCCACGCCACCGCGCAGCCGGCGAAGCCGCCCATCTGCACGGCGGAGGCGCGGGCCAGGCGTTCCAGCCAGTGACTGTCGACGCCCTCGGAGTAGATGACCCGGTTGCCCTTCTCGTCCGCGAGGGCGCACGGGAACGGGGAGACGCCGTAGATGAGGTAGGTGATCATCGGCATCACCGGGAAGGCGCGGCCCATGCCGTCCGCGTCGACCAGCGGGACACCGAGGTGTGCCGCGACGATCATCGGCTCGATCGAGTTCCCCCCGCCGATCTCGGCGGGCAGGATCGCGTCGATGCGGCGCCCTGTGTGGTCCTGGAGGGCGCGTACCGCGTCGGTCGTCTCGGTGCCGCGGGGCAGTTTCTCGACCGAGACCGTCGGCGCGCCCATCCCGCCCGCGACGCAGAGGTTCCAGTCGTCCTGGACGTCCTCCAGGGCGACGACCTCGATCCTCTTGCCCGCGCGCAGCAGTCTGCGCGCCATCAGCCTGCCGAGGTACGGGTTGCCCCCGCCACCGGTGCCGAGGATGCCGGCCCCGATCACGAGGGAGTCCAGTGCTTCCTCGTCGATGCGCCAGCCGCTCATCGGGCCTCCGTACGCCAGGCGGGCAGCGCGTACGCCGGCCCGCTGTGCCGCACACCGAGCGTCAGCTGCGACACGACCGCGGACACCGCGGCGGCCGTCGGGTCGATGACCGGTACGTCGTGGTGGGCGAGCGCCGCGCGGAACGCGTCGGTCACCCCGCCCATCCCGGTGCAGCCGAGGATCAGCACGTCCGCGCCGTCGTCGGCGACCGCCCGTTCCGCCTGCTCCACCAGCCTGGTCACCAGCAGTTCGTGGTCGCGCAGTTCCGCCACCGGCATCTCGACGCCGCGTACGGACGCCAGCCGGTCCCGTCCCACATAGGTGTGGGCGAGTTCCCTGACCACCGGGGCGCCGCTGGCCGCCGGCAGGATGACCGAGAACCGGTCTCCCAGCGTGATCGCCATCGTCATCGCGGACTGGGCCGGTGCGGTGACCGGCAGACGCGTCAGCTCCCGCGCGGCGCCCAGCCCGGGATCCATGAAGCAGCTCAGGACGATGCCGTCCACGCCGTCGGCCGCGGCGCTCTCGACGGCGTCGAGGAGCGCCGGCAGGGCATGGGCCTCGTCGGCCCGTGTCTCGATCGAGGGCGGTCCGTCCGCCAGCCAGCCGATCTCGGGTCGTACGTACGACGGCAGCGCGGGTACGACGTCGTCGCCGAGCGCCCCCTCGACGACGGGGTAGATGATTCGGATGCGCATCAGCTCTCCTCCTTCGGTCACCGGGTCACCGCACCGGCCAGGGTGAACGCGTCGTGAGACCGAGGCGGCCGAGGGCCTCGGCGGCGGCCTTGTCGGTCTCGGCCCGCAGGACGTCGGGATCGACGGTGGTGAGCCGGCCCGCGTCGACGGCCACCCTGCCGTCGACGACGACGGTGTGGGCCGAGTGCCCGGTGGCGCTGTAGACGAGGTCGGCGATCGGGTTGGCCAGGCCGCGCGGCTGCCACTCCGGCCCGGTCGTGTCGAAGACGACGAGGTCGGCGCGCTTGCCGGGCTCCAGGGAGCCGATCTCGTCCTGCCAGGACAGTGCCCGGGCCCCGTCGACGGTGGCCATCTCGAACGCCTTGTGCGCGCCGATCACCAGCGGGTCCTGGCGCGCGTCCCGGTGGGCGCACGCCGCCAGGTACATCACCCGGACCAGGTCCAGGAACCGGCTGACGCAGGCCGCGTCCGTCCCCAGTGCGACCGGCACTCCGGCCGCGACGAGTTCCGGGACGCTGCCGTGGCCGATCGTGCCGAGGCCGCCGAACATGGCCGGGGTCGGACAGTGGACCGCGCCGACGCCGTCGCGGGCGAAGACGGAGATGTCCTCGGCCGGCAGCCATCCGACGTGCGCCAGCACCGGGTGGTGGGACAGCACGCCGAGCGACTCGTACCGGACGGCCTGCGGGTTGCGCCCGCCCTCGGCCGCATCCGACCGCAGGCCCTGGAAGTGGCCGACGATACCGACGCCGAGCGCGCCGGCCTGCTCGGCGACGGCCGTGCACAGGTCGTCGGTGACGCTGAGCGGCAGGTCCAGGGCGAGACAGGCCCGGATGCGTCCCGCGGCCGCTCCGTTCCAGCTCCGTACCGTGTCCACGGCGCGGCCGACGATCGTGTCGACATCACCGGCGGCGGCCCGGAAGGGGCCGGGCAGGTCGCTGGTCTGGCGCGCGACGATGCCCCGGATTCCGGTGTCGATCGCCGCCCGGGCGACCGCGTCGGGGTGCGGTCCGGCCGCGTCGCAGAAGCAGGTGGTGCCGTTCAGCAGCATTTCGGCGAAGTTCGCGCGGGCCGAGAGGTACGCCTCTTCGGGGGTGATGCCGTAGTCGAAGGGGCCCACGTACTCGGTGGCGCGGACCCGTACGTCGCCGACGTCGTCGATCACCCCGCGCAGGAGGTAGTCGTGCGGGTGGTTGTGGCCGTCGATGAGCCCCGGGGTGAGCAGGCCCCGCGGGACGTCGATCACCCGGGCGGGTCGGTACGCGCGGGTGAGGTCGGCCGCCTTGCCCACCGCCACGATCCGGCCGCCCGAGACCGCGACGGCGCCGTCGCGCACGATCTCCCGGTCCGGGTTCATGGTCGCCACCGCACCGGCACACACGAGGAGGTCGACGGGTGGTGTGCCGTCGCCCGGCCCGCCGGGGGTCCCGGTCACGACGCGGCCTCGACGCGATGCCCGATGCCCGCGCGCCGTATCGTCCGCTCGCGGCCGAGGCCGCGGCGCCGGCGCGGGCCCGGGCTGGCCCGGCGCTCGGCGCGCTCCCGGGCGGTGGCGACGGCGTCCACACTCCAGGTTCCGCTTCCGGCGTCGATGACGACGCCGTAGTCGTATCGGGCGCCTTCGACGGAGACGTAGTCGTCCAGTACGTCGTCGAGGACCGCGCCGGGGTCCCGGTCGAGGGGGTCTCCCCAGCCGCCGCCACCGCCGCTCTGCGAGTAGATGGGTCGCGCCGGGTCGTAGGCGACGTGCGCGATCGGCCGGTCCGCGCAGATCAGTTCGTCGGGCCCGCCTTCGTTGACGACGATGAAGTTCCCCGCCCCCTCGTAGCCGCCCACCCATCCGGTCAGGGGGTGGACCGCCGACTGGACGAAGAACGCCGCCTTCATGCCGCTCGCGCCACGGTCCACCCGCCGCATCCCCAGGGCGGGGGTTCCACGCCATCGGCCCGGTGCGGCGGAGTCGGTGGTGAACTCGGTCTGCCGGTAGAGGGTCGGCTGCTGGACCTCGGTGACCTCGACGTTGACCGGCCGTGCCACGCTGAACGGGGTCGCCCACATGCCCCAGCCGTCGTGCCCGTGCACCGCGCTGTTGGACATCGAGACCATGGACATGTCCATGAACATGAAGAAGCGCGGGTTGCGCGCCGAATGCGTCTGGAACCGGTGCTCCCGGTCGTCCGTTCCGTAGACGATCGGGCCGCTGATGTCGATCGACACGTTCGCGGCCCGTTCGGGGGCGAACTGCTCGCACGCCTTCATCAGTGCCTGACCGATCTGACAGCCGGAGACGACGGTTCCGGTCATGGTCGCCGCCGGGGAGACCGGGTTCACGATCGTGCCCTCGGGAAGGCGGATGGTGAGCGGCTCGAAGAACCCGGCGTTCACCGGGATGTCCGGGCAGAGAGCCGACAGGACGATGCCGACGTAGGCGATCGTGTTCGGTCTGGCGCTGTTGACCAGGCCGTCGGTCTGCGGGTCGGTGCCCTCGAAGTCGATGGCCATCCGGTCGTCGTCGATGGTGATCTCGACCTGGATCCGGAGGTCGTCGTTGCCCGCGTTGTCGGTGTCCACGAGGAACTCGGCCGGATAGACACCGTCGGGCCACTCGTGGATCTGCCGGCGGAACTTGCGCTCGCAGTGGCCGAGGATCCACTCCAGTGACTCGTCCACCGTGTCCAGGCCGTAGCGGTCGACGAGTTCGCGGATGTGCTGCTCGCCGATCCGGCAGGCGCCGATCATCGCCTCGATGTCTCCCTCCACCACGAAGGGGACACGGTTGTTCGCGGTGATCAGGTCCCACACCTCGCGTCGGCGCTCACCCTTCTCGTAGAGCTTGAGCGGTGCCAGGCGAAGTCCCTCGCCCCATACGTCGCGGCAGTCGAAGTTGACGTTCGGTGTCGGTGAGCCCTGGTCCAGCACGTGCAGCCGGGCCGCGGTGAACAGCCGGGGCCGTCCGTCGAAGAAGATCGGCACGACCACCGACCAGCAGCCGCAGTGGCTGCCGCCGTGGTAGGGGTCGCCGACGATCAGCGCGTCGCCGGGGTGCAGATCGCCGCGGAAGAAGTCCACCGCGGCCTGGCAGGATGTCGAGAGGGCGAACGAGTGCGCGATGATGCCCGCGCGCGCGACCATTTTCGCGGTGGTGCCGTCGTAGCGGTAGATCCCGCCCCCGCAGTCCTTGGCCTCGTTGACCATCGGATTCGGCGAGGTGCGGCAGATCGTCTCGTAGAGGTGCTCCGCCGTGGTGTCGAGATGGCTGCGGACGATCTCCGCCGTGATCGGATCAGTCATGGTTTCCGCCGTTCGGCTCGTCGGCCCGCAGGCCGTAGATGTCGCGCGCGGCGGCCTCGGAGATGAGCCCGTCCGCGAGGTCGTCGAGGACCGCCGCCCGCTCGCGCAGGGCGGGATCGCCGCAGCCGCCACCGCCCGCCAGACGCATCCGCAGCCGGCCCGCGGTGATCTCCGCGTCGGTGGCGCCGAAGGGTGCGGGCCGCCAGCCGTCCCCGGTGCGGAACGCCACTTCGCCGGCCCGGCCCGGCGCACCGCCCGCGAGTCCGGGCACCGGGGTGCCGACGGTGCGGGTCCACAGGGTGTACCGCCGGTCGGGAGCCGGGGAGAGGACCGTCTCCACGCCCGGCGCTCCGCGCCACTGACCGGCGCCCGCGCTGTCCTCGACGAACTCGACGCGCTCGACGCGCGTCGCCTGCGTGGTCTCCCACTGCTCGACGGAGTGCAGTTGCGCGCGCGTGGACAGCTGCGGCGGCCCCCACCCGTCGCGTCCGGTCATGGCGCCCGCGCCGCCGACGGCCCAGCGCGCGAGGTCGAGCTGATCGCTGCGGTCGCTCTCGGGGCGGCTGAGCAGCAGGGGCCGCGGGACCGTCAGGGCGGGTACGGGGCGCCCGCCCGCCTGCCGCAGGGTCGTGGCGACCACCTCGGTGACCTCGTTGCCGCAGTGCACCGAGCCCCAGCCCACCGGTGCGGGCTCGACCGGATGCACCACGGTGCCCGGGCGGGTGATGGTCCGCACCGCCCGCAGCAGGCCGCTGTTGGCCGGGATCGTCTCTCCCAGCATCGCGAGGACCGCGCTGAGGGCCCGTGAGGCGGTCGTGCCGGCGCTGCTGTTGACGAAGAGCGGGAGCTGGTCGTCGCTGCCGGTGAAGTCCAGTTCCAGCCCGTTCTCGTCCACGGTCGCCGTCAGCCGGATCACCACCGGGTCCTTGGTGTGGTCCTCGCACTCCAGCGCCTGCTCGCCGTGGTAGGTGCCCCGGTCCCAGGTGCGCAGCACGGTGCGCGCCAGCTGCTCGCTGTACTCCTGCGCGTACGCCAGCGCGCGGCGCAGGGTGTCCGCCCCGTGCCGGCCGATCAGCTCGCCCAGGCGCCGGTCCCCCAGGGCCAGCGCGGCCATCGCCGCGTCCAGGGTCCGCCGTGTCTCCTGCGGGCGCCGGCCGTTCAGCAGAAAGGCGTAGAGCATGTCGCGCACCGGCCGGCCGCGGCGATGGATCTTGACCGGCGGGTACGGATGTCCCTCCGCGAGGATCTCCGTAGCGTCCGGATGAAGGCTTCCTCCGGCCTGACCGCCGATGTCTCCCACGCGCACCCGCACCGCGAGGAACAGCAGGAGTTCGTCGTCGGCCATCAGCGGCGCCACCAGTGTCACGTCATGCAGCCGCGTGCCGCCCGTGTACGGGTCGTTGGTGAGGATGACATCGCCCTCGGCGAGGTCGAACTCGAAATGGGCGGCGACATGCGCGACCGTCTGCGCCATCGACGCGACCTGCGACGGATCGTCCGTCGCCACGATCGCGCCCCTGGCATCGGTGATCGCGACCGCGAACTCACGGTCCTGGCTGATCGACGCGGTGGGGGCGGTGTTGGCCACCACCGCACCCAGTTCGTCCGGGCACGCTCCCAGGGTGGTGCGCAGGATCTCCAGCTCGATCTGTTCGTTCGGCGGGGCGGTGGCCATCAGTTCACGACCTCGATCACATAGGTCTCGTACTGGTCGAGCATCGCTTCCTGTCCGGCGCCGACCACGATGGTGGTGCCCGGCTCGTGGATCACGGCGGGACCGGTGACGACATTGCCGGGTTCGATGCGCGCGCCGTCGTAGACCGGCGTGTCCACGAACCCGCCGAGCCGCTCGAAATACGCCTGACGGCTGCCGACCCGGGCGGCGGACGCGTCCTCGTCGCCGAACTTGCGCGGGGTGACCACCGCGTCCATGGAGCGCAGGCCCGTCAGTTCCAGCCGGACGGAGACGATCTGGACGGGTTCGGCCGGGCGCTTGTGCGCGTAGAGCTGCTCGTGCAGATCGTGGAAGTCCTGGACGGCCCTGGACAGCGCCACGGCCGAGATCTTCCGGGTGCGGGTGTGCAGGGGCACGATCACCTCGTGGACCTGGCCCTCGTAGCGGATGTCCAGGTACCGCTCCAGGCGAATCGTTTCCGCCGGTGGCAGCAATGCCTCCGCGTCCGCCTGGACCTGCGAGAACACCCCGGTCAGCTCCTCGGGGTCCACCGCTTCCACGGTGCGTACGTACGACTGCACGCGCGAGACTTTGAAGTCGGCGACCAGGCCGCCGAACGCGCTCAGCACCGAGGCGTTGCGCGGCACCAGCACCGTCTTGATGCCCAGGTCCGCGGCCTGGACCCCGGCGTGCACGGCGCCGGCCCCGCCGAAGGCCATCAGCGCGTAGTTGCGCGGATCGCGCCCGCGCTTGACGGAGACGTACCGCAGCGCGTTGGACAGGTCGCTGTTGGCGATACGGAAGACGCCCACGGCCGCCTCGGTCACGGAGATGCCCAGGGGACCGGCGACATGTTCGGCGAACGCGGCCTCCGCGGCGGCGCGGTCGAGTGCCATCCGGCCGCCCATGAACCTGTCCGGGTCCATGAATCCGAGCAGCAGGTTGGCGTCCGTCACCGTCGGACGGGTGCCGCCCCGGCCGTAACAGGCCGGTCCCGGCGAGGCGCCCGCGCTCTCGGGGCCGACCCGCAGCGCGCCCGCGTCGTCGACCCGGGCGACGGACCCGCCGCCGGACCCGATCGTGTGGATGTCGACGAGGGGCACGGCCACGCGGTAGCGGCTGATCCAGTTGTCGACGCCGACCTCCGGCTTGCCGTCGTGGATCAGGCAGACGTCGTAGCTCGTACCGCCCATGTCCGCCGTGATGAGGTTGCGGTAGCCGGAGCGCTCGCCGAGTGCCACCGCCGCGACCACTCCCCCGGCGGGTCCGGACAGCACCGCGTCGACGCCGTGCCCGGCCGAGTAACCGACGTCCATGACACCCCCGTTCGACTGCACGACGACGAGTTCGCCGGTGAATCCGGCAGCGCGCAACCCCTCGTCCAGGCGCCCGAGGTAGTTCCCGAGCAGCGGGCTGGTGTACGCGTTGACCACCGTGGTGCTGACCCGCTCGAACTCGCGGATCTGCGGCAGGACGTCGCAGGACAGCGTCACGAAGCAGTCCGGATGCTCCTCGCGGACGATCTCCGCGATCCGCCGTTCATGGGCGTCGTTGACGAAGGAGAAGAGCAGGCAGACCGCGATCGACTCGATCCCCGCCGCCTTGAGTTCCCGGGCCGCCTCGCGCACCTCGGCCTCGTCCAGTGGCAGGACGACCCGGCCCGCGTCGTCGATCCGTTCCGTCACGCCCTTGATGTGCCGTCGGCGCACGATCGGCTGGGGAGCCGGGAGCCGCAGGTCGAAGAGGTTCTCCTTGTAGCCCCGGCGCAACTCCAGGATGTCCCGGAATCCCTTGGTGGTGATCAGGCCGGTCGCGACGCCGCTGTACTCCAGCATCGCGTTCGTCACGACCGTCGTGCCCAGGATGAAGAACTCCGTTTCCGCCAGGAGTTCCGTGCTGGATGTGCGGTAGTGGGCGGCGACGGTTTCGACCGCGTCGAGTACCGCACTCGCCTCGTCATGTGGCCGGGACGAGACCTTCCCCGTACACACGCCGTCGGACCCGTTGGTGGCGACGACATCGGTGAAGGTTCCACCGACATCCACTGCGATGGTGTAGCCCACTGGGCCGACCCCTTTCGAAAGACGTGCTCCGTCGCTGCGCAGGGTTCTCGCGTGACAGGGCGAGCCAGGATGTGACCCTCAATAAGCTATGGTTGAGTCAACTGAGGTGTCAAGCATTGTGCGGACGCGGTTCGGCCACCGGCGCGATGGAGGGGGTCAGCGATGGAGAGGGTCTGCAAAGGGGCGGGGACGCGAGAGGCACGTACGCCAGGGACGGACACAGTCCGGGGGTGCGGACATAGCGCGGGGGTGCGGACATAGCGCGGGGACGGACATAGCCCGGGGACGTACACCGGCGGACAGACACAGGCCGCCGGTGTACGTCCCCGGGCTCGGTGAGGGAGGGGTCGGGGTCCTCCTACTCCTCCGCCCCCTCCTGCCCTGCCACCCCCTCCTGCCCCGCCGCCCCCTCCTTGTCCCCGGCGACCTCGGTGAAGTGGCGGGTCGCCTGGGGCAACAGCCCCTCGTACAGCGAGCCGAACATCGCGATCGCCTTCGGACGCAGCGCGGGCCGTGGCATGAACCGGTCGGGAAGCTCCGGGTCGAGGTACGGGAACCCGCGGAACTGCTGCGTGGCACGGGTGCACACGACGAACGCCTCGCGGTCGTCGAGCTTTCGCTGCGCGGTCTTCGTACGGTACGGGCCGAACTCCTCCAGGAACTGGCCGTAACGCTGCTGCACGTCGTCGAGGTCCCACGCCTCGCGCAGCACCACGTCGAGGTCGAGCTGGGGCATCGGCTGCCCGACGAGGACGCAGGCATGCTGGGCGACACCGAGATTGCCGAGCACTTCGACCACCGCCTCCCCCCGGTCGTGCGGGGCGAACCAGGTGCCGTGCTGCACCGAACCGAAACCCATCAACCGCAGCCAGCGGCTGAGCGCCGTCCGCTCGGAACGCAGCTCGTCGGGCAGTGAATGCCAGAGGACCGTCCAGGTCCCCAGCTCCCCCACCGCCTCACCGAACCGGCGCAGCCGCTGGTCACCCGCCTCCATCAGCGCCTGGGTCTCCGGCGTCAGACCGTAGAACACCTCGCGGCCACGCTTCGTCCGCACGATCAGGCTCCGCTGCGCCAGCCGATTCAGCGCCGCCCGGGCACCGTCCTGCGGGACACCCATCTCCCCCAGCAGGCGCACCAGGCCGCCCGACCACGCGAGCTGGCCCTTACCGCGTACGAAGGTGCTGAAGATCGTGAAGCACAGGTCCTGTGGCTGCATGGTCAGAGCCTATGGCCTGGCCACCGGCCCCCCGTCAACCGGAGTGACCCCCTCGGACCGGAGGCCGGACAGCACCCAGTCGTACCGCCCACCGGCCACCGCCGCCCCGCAGGAGCGGCACTCACCGAGCCTGCCGACCCGCAACGCGGACGCGCAGTTCGGGCACTCCCCGTCCAGGATGCGGCGGTCCGGCGTCCGGGCACCCACCGCTCGCCGGAACTCCCAGAGCTCGGTGACCGGCCCGGGGGTCCGGTCGCCGGAGAGGATGCGGCCGGTGTCCTCGTCCACCTCGTAGGCGGCACAGGTGAATTCGATCCGCACCAGCACCCGGTCGAAGTCGTCGGCGCGGCTGAACCCGGTCAGGTCCAGCGAGTCGAGGCGCATGCCCTCCAGGACGCTGCGCCTGCGTCGGTCGATGAACAGCTGGACCTTGACGCTCCAGTCCCGGTGTGCGCCGGGGCTCATGAACGGCCGCGCCAGTTCCGGATCGCGGTCCTGCCAGGCCCGCCCCAGCAGGAAGAAGGCCCGCCCGGCGCGGCGCTCGAAGTCGCCCGGATCGAAGGAAGGGTCGGTGCGCCGAATACGGGCGACACCCTCGTCGTACGGGAGGACCTCTTGACTCGATCGCATTCCATTAGATTACAGTTCAGTCTACTGAGGTGTCAATCTTGACGGCGGACGGTCGCCCGAATGACGATCGTCACGAGAACACCACAATGCGAAGGAGTGCCGCGCATGTCTGCCATCGAATCCGCCCCGGTGAGTCCAGAGGAACTTGTGCGTCGCGCGGTCGGGCTACAGCCACTGCTGGCGCAGAACGCCGCCCGCGCCGACACCGAGCGCCGGCTCCCCGACGAGAACATCCGGGCACTCAAGGACGCCGGTCTGCTGTCGCTCGGGGTCCCCCGCCGGTTCGGAGGCCAGGAGACCACGATCCGCACCCAGCTGGAGGTGTCCTCGACGCTCGCCGAGGCATGCGGCTCCACCGGATGGGTGGCGCAGAACATCAACGGGGCCTGTGTGATGGGAGGCGTGTATCCCGACCGCGCGCAACGCGAGGTCTGGGAGGCCGAACCGTCCGCCCTGCTGTGCGGCACGATGGCGCCGGTGAAGGACGTCGTACGGGTGCGGGGCGGCTGGCGGATCAGTGGCAAGTGGCGTTATGTCTCCGGGATCTACCACACCCAGTGGGCCTACGTCGGGTTCCCGCTGGTGGACGACGACGGCAAGCAGACCGACCTCGGGGTCGGCCTGATCCCGCTCTCGGAGGGCACTGTCGAGGACACCTGGTTCATGGCGGGCATGCGCGGGACGGGGTCCAGCACCCTGGTGCTCGCGGATGTCTTCGTCCCCGAGCACCGGGTGCTGCGGGCCCTCAGGGCGATCGAGGGCGAGCACCCCACCGAGCACGGCGACGAGGTGTTGTACCGGACATCACTCGGCCCGGTGCAGACCCTGGTCATCGCGGGCGCACAGCTCGGTCTCGCGCGTGCGGCCCTGAAGCTGGTCCGTGAGGCGGCGCCACGGCGCGGCATCAGCTACACCAGCCGCCTTCAGGCCGAATCGCCCGGATTTCAGATCCAGTTGGGGGACGCCGCGCTGCGGATCGAGTCCGCCCATCTGCACGCCTACCGGGCGGCCGAGGAGATCGACACCGCGGCGGCGAACGGTGAACGGCTGCCCTACGAGCGGCGTGCCCACATCCGTGCCGAGTGCGGATGGATCTGTGACCTGCTCCGCGGCGCGGTCGACGTTCTGGTCAGCGCACACGGTTCGGGAAGTTTCGCCGAGTCGAACACGCTCCAGCGGATCTGGCGTGACCTCGGTGTCGCCTCCCGCCACGCGGCGATGACCTCGCAGCTCGGATACGAGACCCACGGCAAGGCACTGCTCGGCCGTGACGAGCGGCCGATGCTCGTGCTCTAGGGCGTGTCTGACGATTCCCGTCGTCGCCCGGAGGGCGGCGCCGCGGCGTCAGGTGCGTGCTCTCGGCGTGCCGGGCACGAGCCCTCGTACTGGTTGTACGTGGGCTTGTGCCCGGTGCGGCGAGAGTGCGTGCATGGCGTCACGGGGCAGGCGGGAATTGTCAGACACGCCCTAGGTGTCCAGGGCGTTTCTGAGGTGACAAGGAGACACCGATGACCACATCCGATGATCTGCGCACGGCCTTCACCGACGTCATGGCCGCGGTGCCGGCCGCGGTGTCGGTCGTGACCGCGATGGACGGGGATCGCCCGCACGGCACGACCGTGAGCGCCTTCACGTCGCTGTCGCTGTCCCCGCCGATGATTCTCGTCTCGCTCGACCAGCGGTCGGACCTGCTGGCACTGGTACGCGCCGGGGGGCGGTTCGGCGTGAACGTCCTCGCCAGTGCGCAGTCCGCGCTCGCGACGACGTTCGCCCGCAAAGGCGCGGCGAAGTTCGCCGAGGTCACCTGGCACCGGGAGGACGGTCTCCCCCGGCTCCACGGCGTCTGCGGCTGGCTCGCCTGCACGGTGTCCGGACTGGTCGACGGAGGCGATCACGTCATCGTGCTCGGCACGGTCGTACGGGCCGAGACCGGCGGACGAGCCCCGTTGACCTACCACGCCCGTGGCTTCGGCACCCACGTCGCGTTCGACGGAGCATCACTGTGACACGGTGACCGCCGGCCGAATCCGTCCGGCGGTCACCGGAGTCAGTGGGGCAAGGAGTCAGTGGGGCAAAGAGTCAATGGGTCAAGGAGTCAATGCGGCAGGGAGTCAAAGCGGCAGGGAGTCACTGAGTCCGGCCAGGTCACCATCGCCCCGCCGTTCAACGACGCCCCGAGTGCCGCCTCCGCGCCGCCCATGGTCCGCTAGACCCGGGTGGCCGAACTGTGTGACGGCGGCAAGCGGTTCCGGCCCGTACGGCGGGTGCCACGCGTCCGCGTCAGGCGTCGGCGTGGCGCGGTGTGAGGCGGGCCGGAAACACCAGGCTCAGCAGGAGCGCGACGAGCCCGATGCCGCCGAGGACGACGAAGACCGAGGCAAAGCCGTCCCAGGCCGGCAACGGGGTGCCGGGGATGGTGGAGCCGGCGACGAGCCCGGCGGTGATCTGGGAGCCCAGCGCGCCGCCCACGGACCGGGCGACGAGCGAGAGGGCGCTGACGCTGGCGACGCGCTCGGCGGGAACGGTGGCCATCACGATGTTCATGGCCTGGGTCATCCCGACGCCGATGGTCAGCCCCACCATGCCGGACGCCACCGCGATCACCCAGGGGGCGTGGGGCACGGCGAGCAGGATCAGGGCACCGGCGAGCATGGCGGCGTTGGACAGGGCGATCACCCAGCGGACTCCGATGCGGCGTTCCAGCCGTCCGGTGAGTGGTGCGGCGATCAGCGCCACGACACCGAGCGGGAGGAGGTAGAGGCCGGTGAGCGTGGCCGTACCGCCCAGCCCGTAGCCCGTGGCGGCCGGCAGCGCGACGAGCATCGGGATGGACACGAGCAGGGCGGTCGTCCCGAAGCCGGCGACGAAGGCGACCGCGCAGGTCAGCAGCACGGGTCTGCCGCGCAGCAGGCGCAGTTCGACCAGGGGTTCCGGGATACGCAACTCGACGGCGGCGAACACCGCGAGGACGGCGACCCCGCCCAGGATCAGCCCCAGCACCGGCGGCGAACTCCATCCGTGCTCGGCGGCCAGGGTGATCCCGAGCAGTACGCACGCGAGGCCGGCGGCGAACAGGGCGGCGCCGGACCAGTCGACCCTGCCCTGCTTGACCGGTGGGGCGGCGGGGACGGACTTCCAGGCGACCGCGATGGCGACCAGCATGACCGCGAGAGCGATCCAGTAGAGCGAGGTGTAGGGCAGCGCCGTGAGGACGATCCCGGTGATGAGGAGGCCCGCCACCGTCCCCACGCCGCCCGCCGCGAACAGGAGGCCGTTGCCCATCCTGGCCCGTTCGGGACTCTGGGTGTCATTGAGCAGGCCGACGGCCAGCGCCATGTACCCCCCGCCCGCCCCTTGCAGGATCTGCCCGGCGGTCAGCAGGACCACATTCTCGGCGAGTGCGGGCAGCAGGGTTCCCACGGCGACGGCGACCATGGCGCCGATGAGCACGGTCCGCTTGTCCCGGATGTCGCCGAGCCTTCCGGTCAGCGGGGTCAGAATGGCGTTGGACATCATCAGGCCGGTGAAGACCCAGGCGATCGCCGGTGCGGAGACACCGAGGGCCTGCTGCATCGTCGGGAAGGCGGCCGGGAGCCCGTTCTCCAGCATCATGTAGCCGAAGAACATGGTGACGACGGCGAAGAGCGCGCCGCGGGCCGAGCCGCGCCGGACCGTACCCGCCGGTGCCGGCGTGGACAGAGGGGGCGTGGATTGCATGATGTCTCCTGCGGGTCGCAGACGGAACAGAACGTTGCGACGACCCCTCCGACGGTCGCGGTCACGCCCGTCGGAAGCCACCCGAAGTCGTCGTTCACCGATGAGCGGCTGGTCGGTCGAGCAAGGGGGAACGGGTTGGGGAACCAGACCCGTGGCGAGTTCCACCGGAAGGGGAACCAGGTGACGTTCAACGGGCGGACAGGCATACGCCCGGTGCGATCGGAGCCTCGGCAGCGGAATGCAGGACGGTGCGGGCACCCGTAGCCCGGTCTCGTCCGCCTCGTCCGCCTCGCCCGCCTCGCCCGCCTCGCCCGCCTCGTCTACGGGTCAGGAAAGGGGAGTTCGGTGACTCGGCTGACGTGCACCTGCTCGTCGCGTCAGGAAGGGCGGACCGTCGGCCTTCCCCGCCGGCGTCCTTGATGTGGCGAGGTGCGGCTCAGTGCAGGCGTTCTTTGGCCGGCGGGGGGAAGTAGGTCGTACGGCTGTGCCGGACGCCGAGCCGCACCAGGTTCTCCAGCCAGCACAGGGCGGCGCCGGTCGGGTCGACGACCGGCACAGGGACCCCGTCGCGCCGGAGCCGGGTCTGAAGCGCCGCCGCGACGCCCATCATGCCCGTGCAGCCGAGGACGATGACATCGGCCTCCTGTGCCGCGACGGCCTCGGCCGCCTCCCCGGCCAGCCGGCCGAGCAACGTCTCCTGATCGTGCAGTGCCAGGACGGGGATGCCGACCGCCCGCACGGAGCGGCAGCGTTCGGTGATGCCGTGCAGGCGGGCCATGCGGTGGACCGTAGGCACCACGTTGGGCAGCATCGTGACGACGCCGACCCGCTCACCGAGCGATAGGGCGGTGAGCACAGCGGGCTCGAAGCCGCCGACCACCGGGATGTCGAGGGCCTCGCGGGCGGCGTGCACCCCCGGGTCGCCGAAGCAGGTGACGAACACGCCGTCGGCGCCGTCGCGGGCTGCCGCTTCGGCCTCGGTCACGATCCCGGGCATGGCGAAGGCTTCGTCGTAGGCGGATTCGATCGACGCCGGGCCCCGCTCGATCCGGCGGACCTCGATCGTGGTGTCCGGGAGCGCCCAGGCGGCGACTTCCTCGCGAACCTGCTCGGTGAAACCCTCGTCGGTGATGGGCACCACAACACTCAGCTTCACATCGCCTCCTGCTGTGCGGTTCGTGTCATTGCCGGAAAGAGAACCGCACAGCATGATGTCTGTCACTAGGCACTCTGCTGAACGCAAGGGGCACCACTATGCGGAACGCCCAGCACAGCGGCCTCCAGGTCACCGTGGGTCAGCTCCTCGCGCTGGGCATGGCATCCGGCTACGACGTGATCGGCGGGGACAAGGCCATGCTGCGGCGCGTCGACAGCGTCGTTCCCGGGACGACGGTGCGCGCCATCTCCACCCTGCCGCCCGGTGCGCTCGTGGTGTTCGACCGGAGCCAACTCGCGGCCGGGGACGTCGCGATCGAGCTGGCGATCTCCACCGGCTTCCGTACCGGAATCGCCGGCATCGTCGCCGAGCGGCCGCAACGCCGTATCCCGGCGGCGACCCAGCATCTGGCCGAGAAGTTCGACCTGCCGGTCGTGCTCCTGGACCGGGTCGACGTCGGCAGCGTGGTGGCGGAACTGGAACCGCACGTACGGGCGCCCGCCCTCGTCGGAGCCAAGCTGCTGCACGATGCCGTCACCGCGCTGTCGAGCGCCGCTGTCCCCAGGGACACCGGGGAGTTGCTGCGCCGCCTCGCGTCGGTCACTCGCTGCCCCGTCGGGCTCGTCGACACCGACGGGCATCTCATCGCCGGCACCCTGGAGCCGCTGTCCCCCGGGTTCGTGTCCGGCCTGGCCCGCCTGGCGGCCTCACCCGGACACGCTCCGTGCACCCTGCACGACGGCGACGAACTGCTTCTGGTCCACGCGGCGACGGTGGCGGGCGGGTCGGCGCCCAACCTCTGGCTGGTGGCGCGGCCCCCGCCGGCCGGCTCGGTGCATGTGCGCAACGCGCAGATCCGCATTCTGGCCGTGGCGGCACTCGCCTACACCGCCTACCTCAGCGAGCGCTCGCTGAAGTTCGAACGGGAGAGCCGGCAGCGCACGCTGCTGCTCACGGAGATCCTGGAGAATCCGGAGACGCCCCGCCGGCAGACCGTCGAGCAGGCCACGGCATTGGGCTGGCGGCTGTCCGGCTGGCACACCGCGGTGCACATCGCCGGCCGCAGGGCACAGGCCACGCCCAGCCCGGGTGGTACGGCGGCCCTCCTCGAACAGGCACTGCGGGCACAGGGGCTGACGGCCAGCCTCGTCGAACGCCCCGCCGGCTGGGCGTTCTGGACCACGGTCGACACCGAACCCCATCCCCATGAAGCCGCCGCTCTGGCCAGGTCGGTGCGCCGGGCGCTGCTGAGCGTCGAGCGCGACGATCCACAGCTGCGTCCGTGTGCCGGGATCGGCGGCGCCCACCCGGGGACCGGCGGGCTGGGTTGTTCCCTTCAGGAGGCCGAACAGGCCGGTCTCCTCGCCCGTACCCAGGACATCGACGCGCCCGTCGAGCATGTCGGCACCGCGAGCGTCAAACGGCTGCTCGTGGCCTGGTACTCGACCGGTCCGCTGGGCGAGATCGTCGATGCGCTGCTCGATCCGGTCCGCTCGGCGGACCCCAACGGCGAACTCCTCCAGACACTGCGGGCCTACCTCGACAACGAGTCCTCGACGACTGCCGCGGCCGCGGTGCTCGGCGTGCACCGCAACACCGTGCTGAACCGGCTGGAGAAGGTGAGCCGACTGCTCACGGTGGATCTCTCCCAGCCCGATCAGCGGCTCGCGGTGCGCTTGGCCGTGCACGCGGCGACGGAGACCGGATAGGCGGTTCCACCATCCGGGGACGTGACCACGAGGTGAGTCACGATCTGAGTACTGTGCACAGCTCCCGCCCGCGTTTTCAGCAATGCGCCTAATGACAGCTTTCGTGCCGCGTGGTTCTCTTCGTGAAATCGCCATTCGAGGAGGCACTCGGTGCGTGAGATCACCGTTGAGGACGTCGAAGACCTCGCTCTGGGCGCTGTCGTGCTCGGTACGGGCGGCGGGGGTGACCCGCACATCGGCAAGCTGATGTTGCTCCAGGCGCTGGAGCGGCACGGCCCGGTCCCGCTGGTCCGCGCCGACGAGCTGGACCCCGAAGGACTCCTGCTTCCCGTCGCGATGGCGGGGGCGCCCACCGTGATGACCGAGCGGATCCCGAACGGCCGTGAGCTGCATCAGGTCCTGGAATCGCTCGAAGCGCGGCTGGGCAGGCGCGGAGTGGCGATCATGCCGGTCGAGATCGGCGGCATCAACGGTCTGCTTCCCGCGGCGGCGGCCGCCGAGCTGGGCCTTCCGCTGGTCGATGCGGACATGATGCGCAGGGCGTTCCCGCAGATCGAGATGACGCTGCCGCACCTCGCCGGGATCAAGGCGAGCCCGTTCAGTCTCTGTGATGTGAACGGCAATCACGTACTGCTCGACGCGGTCGACAACATGACGGCCGAGAAGCTGGTCAGGGCCTGTATCACCCGGTTGGGCATGGCGGTGATGGCGAGCGCCTATCCCCTGACCGCGAAACAGTGCGTGGAATCGGCGGCCAACGGGTCGCTGAGCTACTGCCTTGAGATCGGCCGCCTCGTCCGGGCCGTCCAGAACGGGGAGCCGGGTGCCTACGAGCGGTTCCTCGACTTCTGCGACGCGCAGATCCTGTTCACCGGCAAGGTGATCGACATCGACCGCTACACGACGGACGGCTGGGCACGGGGCACGGTGTCACTCCAGCACGTGGACGATCCGACGCGGGCGATGCGGGTGGAGATCCAGAACGAGAACCTGGTCGCCTTCGAAGACGGTGTTCCGCGGGTGACCGTCCCTGACCTGATCACCTTCCTGGACATGGAGACCGGTATTCCGATGACCACCGAGGGACTGGCGTACGGGCAGCGGCTGCACATGATCGCGATGCCCGCGGAGGAGAGGTGGCGCACACCGCAGGGGGTCGCGCTGGCCGGGCCACGGGCGTTCGGCTACGACATCGACTACGTGCCGTTCGAGGTTGCCCGATGACCGGGCTGCGGGTCGGCATCGATGTCGGCGGCACGCACACCGACGCGGTGGTCGTCGACGACGCGGGCGATGTACTGGCCTGGCACAAGGCGCCCACCACGCCGGAGGTGCTCCATGGCATCGGTGCGGCGCTCACCGCCGTGCTGGCCGGGGTCGACGGCGACGCCGTGGGCCAGGTCATGCTCGGCACCACCCACCCGGTCAACGCGATCATCCGCCGCGAAGGTCTGGCCAGAGTCGGAATACTGCGGCTCGCCGCGCCCGCCACGCTGGCGATCGACCCGCTGATGGCCTGGCCGAAGGACCTCCGGACGCTGGTGAGCGGTCACGTGGAGATCATCCGCGGCGGTCACGAGTACGACGGCACCGAACTCGCCCCGCTCGACGAGCAGGCGGTACGCCGGTTCGCCGAGTGCTGCCGCGACACGGTGGACGCGATCGCGATCACCGGCATGACCTCACCCGCCAACCCCGACCACGAGCTCCGGGCGGCGGCGATCGTCACCGAGGTTCTCGGCGAGACCCTTCCGCTGACCCTGGGCCATGAGGTCGGCGGCCTCGGACTGCTGGAGCGGGAGAACTCCGCGGTGCTCAACGCCGCGCTCACCTTCATCGGGGCCGGCATCGTGCACGGGCTGGAGCGCGCTCTGGAGCGGTCCCGGCTGCGGGCCGAGGTGTATCTCACCCAGAACGACGGCACACTGCTGTCCGCGGCCGAGGCGATCCGCCGGCCCATTCTGACCATCGGGTCGGGCCCGACCAACTCGATGCGCGGTGCCGCGTATCTGTCGGGGCTGACCGACGCGATCGTGATGGACATCGGTGGTACCTCCACCGACGTGGGACTGCTCGTCGGCGGATTCCCGCGCCAGTCGGCCGGCGCGGTGGAGATCGCCGGTGTGCGAACGAACTACCGCATGCCCGACCTGATCTCCATCGGGATGGGCGGCGGCTCGGTCATCCGCACCGAACCGGAGTTCGCGGTGGGCCCGGACAGCGTGGGCCACCAACTCCCGCACCGGGCACTCGTGTTCGGCGGCGACACCATGACGCTCAGTGATGCCGCCGTCGCGGCCGGGCGCGCGACCCTCGGCACCCACAGCCTGACGGGCAGGCTCGCGGCCGGTACGGCCGCGGCGGCCGTCGCGTGGCTCGATGAGCGGGTCGCCACCCTCGCCGACCGTATCCGGGCCGCCCGGACGGCGCTCCCGCTGATCGCCGTAGGCGGCGGCGCCGTGCTCCTGTCCGACGACGTGCCGGAGGTGACCGAGGTCGTACGGCACCGGCACGCCGGCGTCGCCAACGCCATCGGCGCGGCCGTCGCGGAGGCGTCGGGCACCGTGGACCGCGCGGTCCGCTACGAGGCCGGCGGCCGGGAGGCCTGCATCACCGAGGCCAGTGCCGAGGCCACCGATGCCGCGATCCGGGCGGGGGCCGACCCGGCCCGGGTCCGCATCACCACCGTGAACGAGATTCCCATCAGCTACATCCCCGGCAACTCCGCGCGCCTCCAGGTCCGGGCTGTCGGGCCGTTGCTGACCCGCGACGCCGAGCGGCCGTGAGCCGCCGGTCGCGGCGGCCGACGTATTCGTGCAGTGAATCCATGTCCGTTTCCCGGGCTCTGCCGAGTCCGCGTACCTGATCGACGGTGATGAAGATGGGCTACACGGTTGCGATCGATGTGGGTGGCACGTTCACCGACTTCGTGGCGACGGATCAGTCGGAGTTGTTCACGGGGAAGGTGTCATCAAGGCCGAACGACGAGGCCGCGGCGGTGCTGGAGGCCGTGGAGGTGATCGCCGGGCACTTCGGCCGCGACACCACCGATCTGCTGGCGGAGACCGACTTCGTCATCCTGGGCACCACGGTGGTGACCAACGCGATGCTGGAGTACGACGGGGTGCCCACCGGTCTGATCACGACGAAGGGGTTCCGCGACACTCTGGAGCTGCGCCGCGGCTACCGGGAGAGCCTGTTCGACCTGTCGTTGCCCGCACCGCACCCGATCGTGCGGCGCCGGTTCCGCAAGGGGGTGACCGAGCGGATCGACTACGCGGGTGATGTGGTGATTCCGCTGGACGAGGACGAGGTCCGGGCAGCGGTACGGGAGCTGAAGGCCGCCGGGATCGCTTCGATCGCGGTGTGCTTGTTGTTCTCGTTCGTGAACGACGCGCATGAGCGACGGATCGCGCGGATCATCGCCGAGGAGCACCCGGAGTGCTTCGTCACGCTCTCCTGCGACGTGCTGCCGCAGGTCCGCGAGTTCGAGCGGGTCTCCACGACGGTCGTGAACGCGTACACGAGCCCGCTGCTGAAGACCTATCTGCGACGGCTGGACATCGGGCTGCGCGATGCCGGATTCGCGGGTTCACTGCTGGTGGTGCAGTCCAACGGCGGCATCATGGACGTCGCCTACTCCGCCGAGCACGGTGTGGACGCGGTCCTGTCCGGCCCTGCGGGCGGTGTCGTCGCCGCGGTGGCGGTGGGTGAACGCTCCGGCTACCGGAACCTGATCACCGCCGACATGGGCGGCACCAGCTACGACGTGTGTCTGATCCACGACGGCAGACCCGAAGTGGGCGTGGACAACTGGATCAGCCGCTACCGGGTCGCCGTTCCGCTGGTGGACATCCACACCATCGGCGCGGGCGGCGGGTCGATCGCGTGGGTCGACGAGGCGGGTGCGCTGCGGGTCGGCCCGCAGAGCGCGGGCGCCTCCCCCGGGCCCGCGTGCTACGGGCGCGGCGGCACCCGCCCGACGGTGACGGACGCGAACCTCGTGCTCGGGTTCATGGACCCGGACCGGTTCATGGGCGGCAGGATGAGCCTCGACCGGGACGCCGCCATCGCGGCGTTCGAGGAACATGTGGCCCGGCCGCTGGGGATCTCGGCGGTCGAGGCGGCGATCGGAGTGTTCCGGATCGCGAACAGCGACATGTCCAACGCCCTGCGCCATGTATCGGTCTCCCGGGGCCGCGATCCCCGCGACTACGCCCTGATGGCGTTCGGCGGCGCGGGCGCGATCCACGCCGGTGTCCAGGCCGTGGACCTCGGGATCAAGACGATCCTGGTGCCCCGCAACGCCCCCGTGCTCAGCGCGTTCGGCGGCCTGGTCGCCGACTTCAAGGTCTCCCGGGTGCGGACGTTCCTGCGTTCCGCCGACCGGGTCGATCCGGACGACCTGACCACGGCCTTCCAGTCCATGCAGACCGAGGCGGAGAAGCTGCTGCCCGCGACCGACTCGGTGCGGATGGAGCGCTATCTGGACCTGCGCTACGACGGGCAGGTGCAGGAGGTCATCGTGCCGCTCAACACCCGCACCCGGCGGATCTCGGCGGTGAGTGTCTCGCGGGCGATCCGCGACTTCCACGATCTCCACGAGACCCTCTACGCCCACAAACGGCCGGACCAGCCGGTCCAGATCGTCTCCGTGCGGCTGGAGATGACCGGGCTGCGGCACATGAACGCCACGGGTCCGGCCCACAAGTTCGCCCAGGAGGACCCTTCGACGGCGCTGGTCGGTACCCGGGAGGCGTACTTCGAGGGCCGCGGCTTCATCGACGCTCCGATCTACGACGGGGCCCACGTCGAACCGGGCAACGTCATTCCCGGTCCTGCGGTGATCCATGAGCCGGGCACCACGATCGTGATCTGCGACGGCCAGGAAGCAATGCTGGACCAGCACGAGACCTACGTCATCGAGGTGGTGAGCTGATGTCCACGACCATCGGGCACGAGCGGGCGGCGGGTACGCCGGCCGTGGATCTGGAGATCCTGCGCACCCGGCTGATCGCCTGCACCGGCGAACTCGCCACAGTCCTCGCCCACGCGGCTCCGATCGCCGAGATCAGCCAGGTCCGGGACTTCTGCGTCGCGATCGCGACCGGGTCCGGCCAGATCGTGGCGATCGACAACCCGTTGCGGCTGGGCTCGATGGCTCAGACGGTGGCCGGCATCGTCGACTACTTCGAGTTCGACCTCAAGGACGGCGACATCGTCCTCACCAACGACCCCCACCGCGGCGGCATCCGGGTGCAGGACCTGACACTGCTCACCCCGCTGGCGATGGACAGTGAGCTGCTCCTGCACCTGGTCGTGCGGGTCCCGGTCCGAGATCTCGGAGGCCAGGTCGGCGGGAACCTCAACCCTGGCGCGACGGAGATCCTGGCGGAGGGCGTGCCCGTCTCCCCGATCAAGATCCAGCGCATGGGCAGGCCCACCCGGGACGTACTGACCACGTTCCTGCTCAACGGCCGCCGCCCGAACGAGACCCGGCGGGTCATCGAAGCCGCGAGCGCGACGCTCGCGCTCGGCCGGAGCCGGCTCGCCGAACTGGTCGGCACCCACGGCAGCGAGGCGATCCGCGCCGGGCTCGCACACGCCCTGGCCTACAGCGAGCAGCTCGCCAGGACAGCGATCGCCGGCTGGCACCCCGGCACCCGCACCGCCGCCCGCGCCCTTGGGGACGACCCGGGCGGCGGCGGACCGCTCACCGTACGGCTGTCGGCCACGGTCGGGCGGGAGACGCTGCTGCTCGACTTCACCGACACCGACGATCAGCGGCCTTCGTTCGTCAACAGTCCGTCGGGGGCGACGGCCGACGCCGCGCTGCGGGCCGTCCTCGCTGTCCTCGGCGACGCGGTACCGGCGAACAGCGGGCTGCTGCGGGCGGTCGAGGTGCGCACCCGGCCGGGCAGCGCGACCCACCCCGTCGACCCCGCCCCGGTCGGGTGGGGTGTCCACCACTGCGGCAACGAGGTCACCGAAGCCGTCGCCGCCGCCCTGCGCGAGGCGGTCCCCACGCCGCTGCCGGCGCTGACCGTTCCGCGGCCGCTGGTGCTGAGCCGGCCCGCCACCGACCGCGGCGACCAGACCGACCTCACCCGCTGGGGCGTCGGCGGTGCGAGCGCCACCCCCGGACACGACGGTTGGGGAGGACCCGCCCTGACCAGCCGCGCCGAACTTCCCTCCGCCGAACAGTGGGAGATCGAGACCGGCACCCGGATCGAGCGTCTGGAGTACGCCGCCGACACCTCTGGCGCCGGGCAATGGGCGGGTGCTCCCGGCGTCGAGGCCGTCATCGGACTTCTGCCCGGCCACGAGTACACCCTGTGGACCCGGACCGCGGCACGCAGCGTGGACGGGCTCGACGGCGGGGTCGCCGGCGGGAGCGGCGCGGTCGACGGCGGGAGCGGCGCGGTCGTCGGCGGGAGCGGCGCGGTCGCGTTCCACACCCCGCAGGGCTGGCGCCCCGCGCCGGCCGTCGCCGTCGAGGAGCCGGTCGCCGCCGACCGGCTCCGGCTGCGGCTGCCCGGCGGGGGCGGATACGGCCCACCCGGGGCACGCGACCGGGCGGCCGTGCTCAGCGATCTCGCCGATGGCCTCATCACCCCGGGAACAGCCCGGGACGTCTACGGAATCGATCCCACCGATCCCATCGATCCCGCCCAACACGACGACTACACGCGGCAGGAAGGCGGTGCCCGGCATGGCTGACCCGATCACAGCGGAGATCGTCCGCAGCGCCCTGGACAGCACGGCGACCGAGATCTACGAGACCCTGACCCGTTCGTCGGAACATCCCGTCGTCGCCGAGTCCAAGGACTGCGGTGCCGGTGTCTACAGCTACGACGGGGACGAGGCGAGAATGGTCGCGCGGGACGGGATCATCCTGCACTCCTTCGCCCAGCTCAGCTCGGCGCAGGTCAGTCTGGACTTCTTCCGCGGCGACCTGGACCCCGGCGATGTGCTGCTGGTCGCCGACTCCTACTCCGGTGGCAGCCACATCGGCGACTACACGGTGCTCCTGCCGATCTTCTTCGACGGCCGGCCCAGGTTCTTCACGGCCACCCGGCTGCACGTCGCCGACCAGGGCGGCCCGTTCCCCGGTGGCGGCAACCCCGACGGCCGGGAGATCTGGCACGAGGGCTTTCGCCCCGCGCCCCTGAAGCTGGTCGAGAAAGGCCAACGGCGCCGCGAACTCTGGGACTGGCTGAAGCGGAACAACCGGCTCCCCGATCTCCTCGAAGCCGACCTGGCCGGGATGATCGGGGCATGCCGCAAGGGCGAGGAGCGCATCCGCGAACTCTGCGACCGCTACGGTCTCGACACGGTCCGTGAGTCCCTGGAGTGGATCTTCGGCTACTCCGAGCGCAAGCTCCGTGAGCGCATCCGCGGCTGGCCGGACGGCACCTACCGCTCCGAGGTCTTCATCGACACCGACAACCGCGATCACCATGACCTGAGGATCGAGCTGAGCCTCACGATCGCCGACGACACCATGACGCTCGACTTCACCGGAACCGACCCGCAGACCGACGGAACCATCAACAGCGTCGCCGCCAACTCGATCGCCTGGATCTCCGTGGCGATCTCCGTGCTCTGCCCGGAGATCCCCGTGAACTCGGGGCTGTTCAACGCGCTGACGGTCAACCTCCCCCGGGGAACCCTGGTCAACGCCGATCCGCCGGCCGCCACCATGGACTCCACCTTGTGCTGCGGCGGCCAGATCGGACAGGCCGTCATGAAGGCCTGCGAACAGTTCGTGCCCGAGCGCGTCGGCAATGTCTCCGTCCCTTTGCCGATCCACTACGTCAGAGGCTTCGACCGGCGTCGCCGCCAGGATCGCCCCGAGGACCAGGCGGGCGACAGCTTCTTCCTCTACTGGGAGTTCTCGGTGACCGCCACCTCGGGCAGCGCCACGTACGGCGTCGACGGCTGGGGCGGCTGGGCGGCCCCGTTCAGCGTCGCCCGCCCGGTGAACGTCGAGATCAACGAATGGCAGTTCCCCGGCTTCTACCACCAGGACGAGTACGCGACCGACTCGGCGGCACCCGGCCGGTGGCGGGGCAGCCCGGCCTTCGTCATGCGCCGCACCCTGCGCGGGGCCCGCGACACCAGCGCGTACTCCGACCCGCGGGGCATCGTGCATCCGCTCCCCGGGTACGCCGGCGGCTATGAAGGAACGGGCAACGTCACGATCTTCGACGAGGGCGGCGACGACGAACTGATCGTCGCCGACGGCAATGTCTTCACCGCGTTCGACCCCTCGGTCACCGTCTTCGGGCAGAGCGGTGCCGGCGGCGGCTGGGGCGACCCCCTCGACCGCGACCCGCACGCGGTCCTCGATGACGTCCTCGACGAATACGTTTCCCTCGAAGGAGCGAGAGCGGACTACGGCGTCATCGTCGACCCCCGGAAATGGGTCGTGCTGGAGGAGGAGACCGAGCGCGAACGAGCGGCCCGAAGAGCCGACACCACCCGGGACCGCCGTGGCATCGGCAGAAAGAGACTGATCGAACGCGCGAAGATCGGCCACCGGACGGCCGCGCGGGATGGGAGCCAGTGATGACCGAAGACCGATCCGTGTCCGACAGCCCGGCGTCGATGAGTCCGCGGCACGTCGTGCTGGAACTGATCAAGGCGGCCAGTGAAGGGGACTTCGTGAAGTGCCTGGACCTGCACTCCGAGGACGTCGTGGTGACGCTGCCGTTCATGCTGCCCGAGCCGGTCGTGTACGAGGGGAAGGCCGCCCAGCGGACCCAGCTCGACGATCCGCAGTGGAGGGCCGGGATACCCCGTATGTATCACGACATGGAGTACCGGGATGTGGTGGTCCATGAGACAACCGATCCCCATGTCGTCGTCGTGCAATGGAACTTCGTCTCGCGCATCGGCGGTCAAACGGTGGTTCATCCGAACATCCAGGTGTCGGAGGTCCGGGACGGAAAGATCGTGCGCACGACCGATTACCACAACCATGTCGTGCGCGCGGTCGCCAACGGGAACGCACAGGAGCAGATCGAGATCATCGAGGACATGGTCCTTCCCGAGGACAGATGACCGACCCCGCGCGGCTGCGGACGACGACCCCAGGCCGTCGGTCTCCCAGAATCTGCGGCGCGGCCGCTGCCGTCGCCATTGTCCTCACCTTTTGATACGCCGTGGGTGCTGGACAGCATCGAAAATCTCGTTGCTCATTCCGTTGACATTCATTTTCGCTGTTTGCGAGCATCGGCAAACGCCCACGGTATGTGACCCTTTCCTCTTCATATCGCGGAATTCGCCACCGGTTGACCCACGAGAATGAGATGGCGGTGTCCTTTCTATGACAGCCCTCCTGCTGGACGGAAAAGCCCTTTCACATGACTACCGCAGACGTCTTGAGGCGAAGGTCGCCGAATTCAGAGCACGCGTCGGCGTGCAGCCCGGTCTCGCGACGGTGCTCGTCGGCGAGGATCCGGCCAGCGAGGTCTATGTGGCGAACAAGCGGAAGGCAGCCGCCTCGGTCGGGATCGCCGACTTCCACCGGCACCTGTCCGCGGCCTCGTCGGAGGCCGACGTAGCCTCGGTCATCGATGAACTCGCCGCGGACCCACGGGTGTCGGGAATACTGCTCCAGCTGCCGCTTCCCGGCGGCCTGGACAGCGCCCCGCTCATCGACCGGATCCCGGCGGCCAAGGACGTCGACGGGCTGACCACGATGAGCGCGGGGCTGCTCGCCGCCGGCAGGCCGGGACTGCGCCCGTGCACCCCCAGCGGGGTGATCGCGCTCCTGGACTCCGCCGGGATCGAGCTGCGGGGCCAGAGGGCCGTCGTTGTCGGGCGTTCCCGGCTGGTCGGCCTGCCGCTGGCGCAGTTGCTGATCCAGCGGCACGCCACCGTCGCCGTCACACACACGCACACGGCGGATCTCGCGGCCGAGACCCGCCGTGCCGATGTCGTCGTGGCCGCGGCCGGAGTACCCGGTCTGCTCGGCGCGGAACATGTGCGGTCGGGCTCGGTCGTGGTGGACGTCGGGATTCACCGCACCCCACAGGGTCTGGTCGGTGATGTCCGCTTCGACGAGGTCGCCGGGCGAGCCTCGTGGATCACCCCTGTTCCCGGCGGTGTCGGCCCGATGACGATCGCCATGCTCCTGGAGAACACCCTCACCGCGGCCGAGCGTCTGTCGGCCGCGACCGGATCCTCGGTGGCCCGGTAGTGGCATCCGGCACGAGGAAGGGGACGGGGCAGGACACGGGGACCACCGGCGGCCTCGGGAGCCGCCGGGGACGGATGGGCGCGGCGGCCGTCACCCACCTGCCCGGGGGCCGTCGGTCATGACCCGCATCATGGGGGTGCTCAATGTGACCCCTGATTCGTTCAGTGACGCCGGCCGGTACCGCCGGGAGGGCGACGCGGTCGATCGCGGAGTCGCGATGGCCGCCGCCGGCGCCGAGATCGTCGATGTGGGCGGTGAGTCCACCCGGCCGGGTGCGCGCCCGGTCGACCCCACGACGGAACGCCGACGGGTGCTCGGTGTCGTGGAACGTCTCACCCGGCGCGGGGTCAGGGTCTCGATCGACACCCTGCACGCCGATACAGCGGTAGCAGCCGCGGCGCGCGGAGCGGAGTTCGTCAACGACGTGTCCGGCGGCCTCGCGGACCCGGCCATGGCGGGGGCCGTCGCGCGGACCGGGCTGACCTACATCATCGGGCACTGGCGGGGAGACCCGCGGACCATGAACGGTCTCGCCGAGTACCGGGATCCGGCCGGCGAGGTGCTGCGGGAACTGGAGGCCCGGATTCTCTCGGCCCGCCGCGCGGGTGTCGACGAGAGCCGGATCGTCCTGGATCCCGGCCTCGGCTTCGCCAAGCGTCCGGAGCACAACTGGGCCCTGCTCACCGAGCTGCCCCGGCTGCTGGAACTGGGGTTCCCGGTGATGATCGGCGCGTCCCGCAAGCGCTTCCTCGGCGAACTCGTCCCGGACTCCGGCTCACTCGCGGGCAGAGACCTGCCCACCGCCGTCATCAGCGTCCTGTGCGCCCAGCGGAACGTGTGGGCGGTCCGGGTCCACGATGTCGCCGGGAGCCGGGTCGCGCTGGACACTCTCGCGGCGTGGAACGCCGCCTCGGCGCTGCTCCTCCGCTGAGCGGGACCGGCCGCTACCCGGCTCCGCCGGCCGGCTCCGCCCGGCCCGCGCTCTGCCCCCGGCGCAGCGATCCGGCGTCCCAGACACCGAAGAGGCACTCCTGCGGATCCTTGAGGACGGCGTAGTTCCCGGTCGGGCTGTCCGTCGTGGGCACCACGACCCATGCCCCCAGTGAGGTGGCTCTCTCGATCGCGGAGTCGAGGTCACAGAAGTAGAAGTACGGCATCCACTGATCGCGGGCCGACGGTGGGAGGAAGGACGTCATGTCGAGCACACCGGCGAGGTGGCGGCCTCGTGAGGACAGCATCGCGTAGTCGACGGGGTCGTCCGGCAGAACGGTGACGTCCAGTGCGAACGCGGCGGCGTAGAAGCGCACGGCGTCGTCGACGTGCCGGGTGTACACGTCGGCGAGCACCATGTCGCCCTCGCCGGGGTCCTCGGCGCCGGCCCCGGGGGAGGTGACCAGCTCGAACGGGATGCCGTGCGGGTCGGCGACCAGTACCCGGCCGAGTTCGGCCGAGCCGTCGAGGACCCGTGCCCCGAGGTCGACGCACGCCGTGGCGGACACCTCCGGCCGCGGCACGCCGAACCCGACGATCCAGCGGGCCGGCGAGTCCTGCCGGCCCTCGATCCGCAGACCGGCTTTGCCCTGGGAGGCGCCGGTGCCGGGCCGACGGGTGACGGCCGAGTAGAACGCGCGTGACGCCTCCGGATCGGGAGACAGCAGTCGCAGGGCACGGACGCCGTCCGGCGCCTGCGGCACATGGTCGGTCATAGGGGGCTTCCCTCGATTCCGGTCGGCGCGATGCGTCCCGACCTCTGATAGGCGCGGACCGCGATCCAGAAATGCATCCGTCCGTCGAAGGTGTCCGGTGACCAGCCGGTCAGCTCGCTGATCAGGTTCAGCCGGTACCGGAGCGTGTTGCGGTGGACGAACAGTTCGGCGGAGGCGCGTGACGCCGAGCAGTCGCAGTCCAGGTAGACGACGAGGGAGCGCAGGAGTTCACCGCCCGTGCGCCGGTCGTGCGCGAGCAGGGGGGCCAGTACCCGCTCGCCGAGTTCGCCCATGGGCAGTGCGTCGGCCGACCCCAGCAGGAGATGGCCGAGGTTCAGCGGCCGGGCGTGGTTGAGGCCGTCCCCGTCGGCCGCGTCACGGGCCTGGAGGTAGCTCATCGTCAGCGACACCGGGTCGACGACCGCCGGGCCCACTCCCACCGACGCCCCCGGATCCATGGCCCGCAGATGCTGGAGGAGCAGCCGGGCCACGGTGTCCACGGCGCCGACGGCCGGCACGACGAGCACCAGGTCGCCGTCGATGACGGCCCGCACGTACGGATCGCCGTTGCCGGTGAGCAGGGAATGGAGGTTCCACGGCCGGGCGTGCAAGCGGGCACCGGGGACGGAGCAGCGGCCGACGATCACCGCATGGGCGAGCGCGGCACTCAGGGGGACACCGATCGACGCCAGTCTGCCGCGCGCCTCATCGCCTCGGCTGTAGCCCCGGATGACGTCCTCCAGCACCTGCGCGGCGAGTTCCCGCCGGCCCAGGAGAAGCGCTTGCAGCCGGGCGATCTCCAGCGAGGCGAGTGCGGTCGCCAGCTCGAACGCGGCCCGGTCCCTGTCCCCGGACCGCGCCACCAGCAGCGCGACGATGTCCTCGGCCAAGGGCACGGGGAGCACGGTCTTCGGCGGATCGCCCACTTCGGCGACGTCCGGAGTCCACGTCCGCAGCTCTTCCACCGGCCACCGCGCCCGGGTCGGGGACGACGCGAGCAGGCTGCCGCGCATGTCGATGAACGCGGCGGGCTCGTGCGTGATCCGGCGCAGCACGGTGACGATGCCCGCCAGCCCGGTGCCGTCCATGAGTGCGCGGCTGAGCGCGAGCATGTCCGCGTCTTTGGTCACCCGCCCATTCTCCTCACGTCAGAAGTGGTCCGCCCTGGCGACCACCGGTCCGATCTTCGACATTTTAGCCGAGAACACCTGCCGGATTCGGCCATACGTCGTCGTTCGCGTGCCCAGGAAGCAGCCCCGCGTTTGGGCACGCGCACAATGCGCCGCGAACGTGAACGGCGTCAGAGTGAGGCATCAGGATCACCGTTGGTCGGAGCCCTCGCTCCACCGCGAACCACCGAGCGGCGGAAACACATCATGAACGATCACTTGGCAGCGACGCCGATTCGCTCCGCGACCGCGCGGGACCGGACCACCCTGCGGCTGCGTGCCTCCTGCGACGACGGTCCGGGCATCGTCGCGGCGATCTCCTCGGCCCTGGCGGAGCTGGGTGCCAACATCCGCGAGTCGAGCCAGTTCTCCACCGATCCCCGGGGCGGCCGCTTCTTTCTGCGGCTCGTGGTCGACGTACCGACCGGCGAGGCGGACAGGGCCCGGGAGCGGATGGGTGAGATCGCCGGCGATCTGAAGATGGACCACCAGATCTGGCCGGCGCACCGGCGCAAGCGGATGGCCGTCCTCTGCTCCAGGGGGGACCACTGTGTGCTGGACCTTCTGTGGCGCACCCGGAACGCCGACCTGGAGGCGGACATACCGGTCGTGATCTCCAACCATGACCGGCTCCGCGACCAGGTCGAGCACTTCGGCGTCCCGTTCGTCCACATACCGGCCAGTCCGGCGGATCGCGAGAAGTCCGAGGCAGCGATCCTCGACGCCCTCCGTGAGGCCGATGTGGACTTCGTCGTCCTCGCGCGCTACATGCAGATCCTCACCGATGGATTCCTGGAGCGCGTCGGCGTTCCGGTCATCAACATCCACCACTCCCTGCTTCCGGCCTTCGTCGGCGCACAGCCGTATCGCCGTGCGTACGAACGCGGCGTCAAGGTCATCGGTGCGACCGCCCACTACGCGACCCCCGAACTGGACGCCGGCCCGATCATCGCGCAGGACGTCGAGCAGGTCGGGCACACCGACAACGCCGCCGCCCTGCAAAAGCGCGGCAAGGACATCGAGCGCGAGGTGCTCGCGCGTGCCGTCGCCCTGCACATCGAGGACCGTGTGCAGGTCCACGAGAACCGGACGATCATCCATGTCTGAGCGAACCGGCCACGAGCCCGCGACCCATGTCCTGATCGTCCACTGCCACCCCCGCGAGGACTCCCTCGGCGGCCGGATCCTCGGCCGGTACATCGAGGGTCTGGCGGCCGCGGGGAGAACGTACGAGGTCGCCGACCTGTACCGGGAGGGCTTCGACCCGGTCTTCGACGCGGGCGACTACACCCAGTTCGAGGGCGGGTCGCTGCCCGCCTTCATCCTCGCGGAGCAGAAGCGCGTGGAACGGGCGGACGCGATCGTGATCATCAGCCCGCTCTGGTGGCTCGGCTTCCCCGCCATGCTCAAGGGCTGGTTCGACCGTGTCTGGAGCAACGGCTGGGCCTACGAGTTCGCGAACGACCCGGAAGGGAGCCTGCTGCGGCCCCGTCCCTTCCTCCTGCTGATGACCACCGGCGGATCGGCCCGCAGCTTCGCCCGCCGCGGCTACGCGGACGCCCTCGACACCCTCGTCCGGACCGGCGTCCTCGGCTGGTGCGGGGTGAGCGAGTCGGCCCTGCTGCTCCTGCACGACAGCGGTTTCGACGACGGGACGACCAGCGCCCACCTCGACTTCGCCCGTGCGGTCGGGGCCGGGCCGCTCGTCGACACCACGCTCACCGCCGATCCCGGCCACGTGACGATCCTCAGTTCGCCGGCCCCCGCCCGCAACCATCGGAGCCCGCAGATATGAACGCAGCAACCGCGATCCGGCGCCTGTGCGCCGGATGGATCGCGAAGGACAACGGCGCGATCGCCGATCTCTTCGCCGAGCAAGGGGTGTTCATCGACCCCCTGCACGAACGCCCGCTGGTCGGCGCCGAGGACATCCGCACAACCAACCAGGCGTCGGTCGACGAACTCTGCGACGTGAGCATCGACCTGTACTGGGTCATGGGCGAGGGAGACCGCGCGTCCGCGGAGGGCCGCATGACCGCCACGGTCGTCGCCGACGGGAGCCGCATGGACTTCGAGTTCGTCATCGTCGCCGAGACCTCGGACGGACTGATCACCCGGCTCACCGAGTACTTCGACACCGCGCCCCTCACCCCTTCGGCCTGACCGTCCCGCCAACGAAAGGACCACGACCGTGTCCAAGCCCGTCCGTCAGAACCTGCTCTACACCACCCGCCGCTCGCCCTACTTCGAGCGGACCGTCGCCGAGGGCGCGCTGGAGTTCGGTGTCTACAACCACACGTACATGCCGTTCGTGTACGACAACGACATGCGTGCCGAGTACGACGCCATCACCGGCGGTGTCACGCTGTGGGACGTGGGCGCCGAGCGCCAGGCCGAGTTCCGCGGGCCCGACGCGCTCAGGTTCGCCGACTACCTCTCCCCGCGCGATCTCTCCGCCCTCCCCGTGGGCGGCTGCAAGTACACCCCGCTGTGCGACCAGAACGGGAAGATCATGTCGGAGGTCATCGTCCTGCGGCCGTGGGAGGACGTGATCTGGTTCTCCCACTCCGATGTCGATGTGAGCCTGTGGGCGTACGGCCTCGCGCTCGCCGGCGGCTACGACGTCACCGTGAGGGAGGCCGACGTCGCCCCGTTCCAGGTACAGGGGCCGCTCGCGTCGAAGGTCCTCGAACCGCTCGTCGGGGCCCGCCTCGCCGACCTCAAGCGCTTCCAGTGCCTGGTGACCGACCTGGCCGGTGTCGAGGTGGTGATCTCCAACACCGGGTGGAGCAAGGGGGCCGGCTACGAGGTCTACCCCATCGGCACCCAGCGGGCGGCCGTGGCCTGGGACGCGGTGCGGGAGGCCGGCCGTCGGCACGGGCTGCTGGTGACCGGCCCCAACCTCAACCGCGCCGTGGAGCAGGGCATTCTTGACACGCAGTACGCCACCAACTCGGACATGGATCTCCTCGAAGCCGGTCTCGGTGGCTTCCTCGACCTCGACGGGAACGACTTCATCGGCCGCGACGCGCTGCTGGACGTCCGTGCGAAGGGCCCCGCCCGCAAGACCGTCGGCCTGGTCTCCGACCGCGAGGAGTGGCCTGTCTTCGAGGAGTTCTGGCCGCTGCACGATGCCGCGGGCGAGCAGGTCGGGATCGTCCGCTGGGCGGTCTGGTCCTACGCGCTCGACCGCAACATCGCCGTCGCGCTGGTCGACTCCGCCGTGGGTGAGGACGCGCATCTCACGGTGAAGAGCCCCACGGGCGACCACCAGGCCGCCCTCCACAGGATCCCGTTCATCTGAGACGGCCGGCGAAGAGGGAGGAACACACGATGCCGATCGATCCCGAACATTCCCCCGAGGCGACAGCCGTGGCGTCATCCGGTGACGCGCTGCGCCGACGCTCCCGGATCGAGGTGATCCCGCTGCCGTCGCTCGGCCGCCGGGTCGGCGATCTGCCCCCGGCGAGCAGGCTCTCCGTGACGTCCTCGCCGGCGCACGGCGTCGGTGCCACGATCGACGCCACCGAGCGGCTGCGCGGGCTGGGGCACGACGCGACACCCCACCTCGCGGCACGCCAGGTGGAGAGCCGGGCCCAGCTCGCCGACATCGTCGCGCGGTGTGACGCCGCGGGCGTCACCGAGGTCTTCTTCGTCGGCGGGGACGGAAAACAGCCCGCCGGCCCCTACCGCGGGGCACTGGATCTCGCCGTCGACTACGCGAAGGCGAGCAGCGTGATCGACGGGTTCGGGTTCACCGCGTACCCCGAGGGGCACGGGACGATTCCCGGGGACGCCTTGTCGAAGGCCCTCGACGAGAAACAGGCGTTCGTGAGGTCGGTCAACGGCTACGGATATGTGTCGACGCAGCTGTGCTTCTCGGCGGCGACCATCACCGCATGGGCCCGCCGAGAGCGTGCACGCGGTTTCACCCTGCCGATTCGCCTCGGAGTTCCCGGGCATGTCGACCGGATCAAGCTGGCGGCCATCGCGGGACGCCTCGGAATAGGCAGCTCCCTGGGTTTCCTCAAGAAGAACCGGGCGTCGGTCGCCAAGCTGATGTCCGCGGCGCACTTCGAGCCGACCGAAATAGTGGACAGCGTGCTCGACAGCGACAGCGGGTCGGAACTCGGGGTCGAGGGGTTGCACGTCTTCTCTTTCAACAACGTGGCACCGACCATGACCTGGTTCGACCGCTACCTCGGCAGCCGTTGAACATCGGCGACGTCCGCCTTCATATTTCCGCAGGACTTTCGAGTCGCGTTCTTATGGATCGGACCGAAGCAGGAGCTGCATCGCCAGAACAGATAGACAACGACGATTAAATGTTCGAGCGTCGAGCCGAGCCCTGACAAATAATCGCCACACCCATACTGTTGTTGCGAGCTGCAAAGGAGCGGGACCGTGGCGACACAGCAAAGAAGCTCTGCCATAGAAGCCCGGACCGTCGAGCACATTCCGCTCGACGAGCGTCACGGCAGGGCGAGCGAAATGTTCACCATCTGGTTCGGAACCGGCTTGACGCTCGCGGCGATCGCCACCGGGTTCGTGGCCACGTCGCTCTACGCGCTTCCCTTCTGGGCGGCCGTCGTGGCGCTCTTCGCCGGCTGCCTGGCCGGCGGCGTGGTGATGGCTCTGCACGCCGCGCAGGGGCCGCAGACCGGCATTCCCCAGATGCTCCAGACCCGGGCGCAGTTCGGCTCGTACGGCAGCCTGCTGGTCATCGTCCTGGTCGTCTTCATGTACACGGGATTCTTCGCGTCCAACCTCGTGCTCGGGGCGCAGTCCGTCGCCGCCGTGTCCTCCCTGGACGACACCCCCGCGATCCTCCTCATCGGGATCGTGTCGACCCTGGCCGCCATCGTGGGGTACCGGCTCATCCACCGCCTCGCCGTGGCGATGAGTGTGGTGGCCGGAATCGCCCTGGTCCTCGTCTTCGTGTGGGCCCTCGGCGTGAATGGCGTACCGGGCTCCACCTGGACCGGCGGGACCTTCACCGGTACCGGGCTGATGGGGGCCGTCTCGCTGGCCAGCCTCTGGCTGATCGCCTGCGCACCGTTCGTCTCCGACTACACCCGGTACATGCCCCGGGACACGGGCGTCCGCTCGGCGTTCTGGTCCACGTACTGGGGCGCTGTGCTCGGGGCGATCCTGCCCATGACGCTCGGGGCGCTCATCGGGTCGGCGGTCGCCGGCACGGACACCGTGACCGGTCTCACCACCCTCACGGACGGGATCAGCGGCCTCATCGTCGTGATCTTCAGCGTCGCCCTGGTCTCGCAGAACGCGATGTTCGTCTACTGCGGCTCCCTCTCGGTCATCACCATCGGGCAGACCCTGTTCGACCGGTGGGTCCCGCGGGCCGGCGCCCGCGCCCTGTCCGCCACCGCTCTGTTCGCCGTCGCCGTGGTGCTCGCGCTCCTCGGCCGGGGCGACTTCCTGACCAACTACACCAACTTCCTGCTCATCCTGCTGTGCGTGCTGATCCCCTGGACGGCCATCAACCTGGTCGACTACTACCTCATCAAGCACGGGAAGTACGACATCGCGGCCATGTTCGAACAGGACGGCGGACGGTACGGGCGCTTCAACGGGCCGGCCATCATCTCGTACCTGCTGGGCATCGCCATCCAGATCCCGTTCCTCAGCAACGCCCTCTACACGGGTCCGGCCGCGGTGGCCCTGGACGGGATCGACATCGCGTGGGTCGTCGGCCTTGTCGTGATCTGTCCCCTCTACTACGTGCTCATGCGCCGCTTCGGCCGCGTCGACGACGCCCCCGTCCCGGAGCACGGCGCAGGCCGCGCACCCCAAGCACCGCCGGCCGCCGGGAACGGCGCGGAACCCGCACCGTCGCCCGCCGCGGCGAAGAAGCGGTTCGCCGGCTGAGTCCGCTCCCTGCAGCCCCCTCCGCCACCCGGACGGCGACCGTTCCCTGCCTCCGGCTCCCCCGTCGGCGCACGCGCGCACCCGGTGCGCCCATGCATCCGCCGTCCCCTGCGCCTGTGGGCACGATGCCGAAAGGAGAACCGATGACCGCCGTCGACCAGCACCACGCACTCCGGTTCCCACCCTGTCCTGGCCGCACACCGCACCTCCCCGCGGGCGCGCAGACGGTCGTACGGGCCAGGCTTCCGGGGTGGCGGTCCCCGGAGGAGGCCGCGCTCGCCCTCGGCCGGGACGGCGACCTCGTCTGGATGGACGCCGGGCACGGCGCCCGGAGGGGGCTGAGCGTCCTCGGCTGGGGCAGCGAGGTGCTCGCCGCCCGTGCCACGGACCATCAGCGCCTGGCCGAGGCCCTCGACCGGCTCCGCGGCACGCTCCGCGCACCGCAGAGGAACTCCCGTCCGCTCGGGTGGTACGGCTGGATCGGGTACGGAACCGCCGCCGCGACCCTGGCACCCGCCGACCCGGAGTGGGCCGGGCGCCTCGCCGACCCCGAGCGCCCCGATCTGTGCCTGCTCCGCGTGGACCGGGCGATCGTCTTCGACCACGCCCGGCGCTCCGCCGAGCTGGTCCGGTGCCGCTCCGCCGGCGGCGGGCACGACACGGGCAGCTGGCACGAAGCGGTGTCCGGTTGGTGGTCCGGCACCCGGAGCCCCGCCCCTGTCCCCGCCCAGGTCACCTCCGCCCCTGCGCGCTCCGGCGCGGTCTGGGCCGACGACGACGCAACGTATCTGCGGCTGATCGCGCGGTGCCAGGACGCGATCCGGGACGGCGACGCCTACCTGCTGTGCCTCACCACCTCCGCGCACGTACGGGGTGTCACCGACGACCTTGAGACCTATCGGCGGCTGCGGCGCGGCTCACCGGCACCGCGGGCGAGGTTCATGAGGCTCGGGGGAACCGCTGTGCTCAGCGCTTCCCCCGAGCGGTTCCTCACCGTCGCGGCCGACGGCACGGTCATGACCTCGCCCATCAAGGGGACACGGCCACGCGGGCGCACCCCGAAGGACGACCGGCGACTGGCCGCCGAACTCCTCGCCAGCGAGAAGGAACGCGCCGAGAACGTCATGATCGTCGATCTCATGCGCAACGACCTCAACAAGGTCTGCCTCCCCGGCAGTGTCGAGGTCACGGAACTGTTCGGGGTCCACAGCTACCCGCATGTGCACCAACTCGTGAGCACGGTACGGGGATCCCTCCGGCCGGGCAGCGGCGCGCTCGACGCCTTCCTCGCCTGTTTTCCCGCCGGTTCGATGACGGGCGCGCCGAAACGCCGCGCCGTCGAACTGCTCTCGTCGTGGGAGGCCGGGCCCCGCGGCGTCTACTCCGGGGCCCTCGGCGCGTTCCTCCTCGACGGGTCGGCCGATCTCGCCGTCGTCATCCGGACCATCGTCATGGCGGACGGCGTCGCCCGGATCGGAGCGGGAGGCGGTATCACCTCCTCGTCGGTTCCCGTCGAGGAACTCGCGGAGGTGAAGACGAAGGCGGCGGCGCTGCTCGCCGCGCTCGGCACCCGATGACCGGACGGCACCCGATGACCGGTCGGCACCGTGGAGAGGCAATCCGATGAGCGGTTTCACCCTGACTCAGGTCCGGTACTTCGTGGCAGCGGCCGCCAGCGGCAGCATGACCGCCGCGGCGGCGGAGCTGCACGTCGCCCAGTCGGCGGTGTCGTCCGCCGTGGCGGCCCTTGAGCGCTCCCTGGGCGTCCAGCTGTTCATCCGCCAGCACGCGCGGGGACTGGTCCTCACCGGCGCCGGACACCGTCTGAACATCGAATCGCAGGCGCTCCTGGCCCACGCCGCCGAGTTGGCGGAGTCCGCACGCGGGATGGCGGACGCCGTGAGCGGAGAGATCTCCCTCGGCTGCTTCGTCACTCTCGCGCCCTTCGCGATGCCCGAGTTGCTCAGCCTGTGTACCCGCCGACACCCCCGCCTCGACCTCCGCGTCCACGAACTCGGCACCCGGGAACTGCTCCAGTGCCTGCACGAGGGGACCATCGAGCTGGCCCTCATGTACGACCTCGGCCTCGGCGACGACGTGGAACGCCACCAGCTCGCCGACGCGCCCCCCTATGTGATCGTGGCCGGGGACCATCCTCTGTCGGGAGCGCCGGGAATCCACCTCCGGCAGCTGGAGAACGATCCCATGATCATGCTCGACATCCCGCGCAGCACGGAGTACTTCCAGCGACTGCTGCACACCGCCGGAGTCGAACCGCGGGTCCGCTACCGGAGTTCGAGCTACGAGACCGTCCGCGGCCTCGTGGCCGAGGGCCACGGATACGCGGTGCTCAACCAGCGCCCCGCCCACGGCACGACGTACAACGGCCGCTCGGTGGTGGCCGTCCCGCTCCTCGACGAGGTCGAGCCGCTGCCGATCGTGCTCGTCCGGATGGCGAAGGTCCGCCCGACAGGACGCGCGCAGGCCCTCGCCGACGCCTGCGCGACGGTCGTCCCCCGGCTGGCGCACCACTCCGGCTGAACCGCTCCCGCACCGGCGGCCGGGCGGCGCCGTCACTGCGAGCCGGACATCGGGCCGGGCACCGGCCCGGCCGGACGCTCCGGACGGGTGAGTTCGTCGAACTCCTGCGCCGAGAGCAGTTCGAGATCCAGGACCAGGGACCGTATGTCGCGGCCGTCGGTCAGGGCGGTGCGGGCGAGCAGGGCCGCTCGGGTGTATCCGATCCGAGGCGTCAGGGCGGTCACGATGCCCACCGATGACGACGCCGACTCGGCGAGCCGCTGTTCGTTCGCGCGGATCCCGTCCACGCAGTTCTCCCGGAACGTCTCGCAGGCGTGGGTCAGCCAGCCGAGACCCTCCAGCAGGCTGTGCGCGATGATCGGCTCGAACGCGTTGAGCTGGAGCTGGCCGTTGTCGGCGGCCATCGTGACCGTCACGTCCGCTCCGGCGATCGAGAACGCGACCTGGTTCATCACCTCGGGGATCACCGGATTCACCTTGCCCGGCATGATGGAGGAGCCCGCCTGGCGCGGTGGCAGGGAGATCTCGCCGAGACCCCACTGCGGCCCCGAGGACAACAGCCGCAGATCGCTCGCGATCTTCGACAGCTTCGTCGCCGCCCGTTTCAGCAGCCCCGACACCAGCATGAACACCCCGGTGTCCGAGGTCGCTTCGATCAGGTCCGCGGCCGTCGTCAGGTCCAGGCCCGTCACCGCCGCCAGTTCCTGCCGTACCTGTGCCGTGTACGACCGGGACGCCGTGATGCCGGTGCCGACCGCCGTCGCCCCGAGGCTGATCTCCGAGAGAAGGGGAATCGCCTCCGCGAGACGGGCGCGGTCCTCCGCGAGGGTGACCGCGAACGCGGTGAACTCCTGACCGAGCGTCATGGGGACGGCGTCCTGCAACTGTGTCCGGCCGGTCTTCACGACCTGGGCGAACTCCTCGCCCTTGCGGCCGAAGGACGCGCCGAGCCGGGCATGCTCCGTGAGCAGCCGCCGCAGGGCGAGGATCAGCGCCAGCTTCACCGCTGTCGGGTACACGTCGTTGGTGCTCTGGCTCCGGTTGACATGGTCGAGCGGGTGGATGATGTCGTAGCGGCCACGCTCATGACCCAGCAGTTCGAGCGCCCGGTTGGCGATCACCTCGTTGGCGTTCATGTTGGTCGAGGTGCCGGCACCTCCTTGTACGACGTCGACCACGAACTGGTGGTGCAGGGCGCCACCGGCGATCTCCCGTGCGGCACGGTCGATCGCCTCCGCCTTGCGGGCGTCCAGCACTCCGGTGGCGGCGTTGGCCCGCGCCGCGGCCCGCTTGACCAGCGCGAGTGACCGGACGAGATCCGGATGGACGGAGATCGGGCGGCCGGAGACCGGGAAGTTGGTGAGGGCCCGAGCGGTGTGCACCCCCCAATAGACGTCCCGCGGCACCTCAAGGGTGCCCAGCGAGTCCTCCTCGGTCCGGGTCGCGCCCCGACGTCCGGTCATCGGCCGTCCTTCTGCTCGGGTTCTGCTCGGGCACCACGGCTCTCGGCGACATCGACCGCGGTCAGCGCGAGCGCGGTCGCCGCGTCCAGCAGCGCCCGTTCGGCATCGGCGCCGACGCAGTGTGCCGCGAACTCGCGCTGATGGTTGGTCGCCGGCAGGGAACCGACGCCGATGTACGGGTGGATGGCGGGAAGGACCTGGGACACATTGCCCATGTCCGTCGACGCGCGGTTCATGCGCCCCGCAGCGGGCGACGCGTCGAAGCGCCGGCCGAGTCCGATCGCGTTCTTCCGGTACAGGTCCAGCACCCGCTCGTCGTTGCGGAACTCGGCGTACGGCTTGCTCTCGGGTGTGATCGTCAGCTCCGCGCCCGAGGCCAGGGCACCCGCCTCGAAGCAGCGGACGACCCGGGGCTCGATCGCCGCCAGTTCCGCCAGTGTCCCGGCCCGGATGTACCACCGGCCGTCGGTGGACTGCGGGATGGCGTTCGGGGCCTCTCCCCCGTTGGTCATGATGCCGTGGACGCGCACCGAGGACGGCAGTTGCTGCCTCAGCAGGCCCAGGGCGACCTGGGCGACCAGAAAGGCGTCGTTCGCGTTCACGCCGTGCTCGGGGTAGGCCGCGGCATGGGCGGCCCTGCCCTCGTAGTGGACATGGGAGTGGGACACCGCGAACGGGCGTGCCTCGGCGATGTCGACGGGCGCGGGATGCGCCATCATCGCCAGGTCGAGACCGGTGAACGCCCCGCGCTCCAGCATCTCGATCTTGCCGCCGCCGCCCTCCTCCGCGGGCGTTCCGAAGACCTCCACCCGTAGGTCCAGCTCCTGTGCGACCCGCGCGAGCGCGCCGCCCGCGCCGACGGCGATCGCCGCGATCAGATTGTGCCCGCAGGCGTGACCGAGCCCCGGCAGGGCGTCGTACTCCGCGATGAACGCGATGCGCCGGTTCCCGGTGCCGAAGGCCGCGTGGAGGGCGGTGTCGAGGCCGAGGTAGCGGGGGGTGACCGTGAATCCGAGCCCGTCGAGTGCGTCACCGACCCACTGTGCGGCGCGGTGCTCCTCCCACGCCGTCTCGGGGTGGCTGTGCAGGGTCTGCGACAGGGCCACCAGGTCGCGCTGGAGACGGGCGGCCTCCGCGGTGACGGCCGCCCGCGCGCTACTCGCCACCGGGGACTCCGTACGCGGGCGCGCGCGACGGGTCGATGCCGCGCGTGACGTAGTCGTCGCGCTGGGGCAGCCACACCGTGTCGAGCAGTCGCCCCAGCTCCTCGACCGGCGTGTCGTGCCAGTCGATCCGCAGGTCCGTGACCCGCCAGCCGGCGGCACGGACCACGGACACGCCCGCCGAGCGCACCGGGCCCGCCTCACCGCCCGCGCCGACGGCCGCCGTGAGGGCGCTCAGCAGGCGGGTCTCCAGTTCGCCCGTCGCCGACTCGAACGCGTCCACCATGAGCTGCGGTATCCGCTCGTCGCGCAGCATGTTCCCCGCGGCGACCGAGTGGGGGCCCCTGGCCGCGCCATGGACGCCGAGGGTGCGGGTCCCGGAGTGGACGGCGGTGCGTCCCCGGGCGTCGATCACCAGGAGTTGGCGGTACTCGGCCGTCGGCTCACGGTCGGTGAGTTCCTTGATCGCGTACCGCGGCCCGCGTCCCTCCCGTACGAGGCGCAGCAGACGTGGGCCAAGGCGCGGATCGGTGATGTTCTGTGAGTGCGCACCGCCGACTCCGTCCTCAAGGGTGACGCAGCGGGCGGCGACCGCGGGCGACGAGGAGCAGATCGCCGAGCCGATGGCGCCGGTCCCGTCGACCGCGAGAATCGAGAAGGTCATGCGGCCCCCCGATCGGTGAGCACCGCCGTGGCATCGATCTCCACGAGCCACTCCGGCCGGGCCAGGGCGGACACCACGAGGCCGGTCGACACGGGGAAGACGCCCTTCAGCCACTTGCCGACCGTGCGGTACACGGCCTCCCGGTGGCGCGGGTCGGTCAGGTAGACGGTGACCTTGACGATGTCCTCGACGGAGCCTCCCGCCTCGTCCAGCAGCAGCGCGATGTTCGCCATCGCCTGCTCGGTCTGCGCCTCGGGGTCGCCGATCCCGACGGACTCCCGTGTTTCCAGGTTCTGGCCGATCTGTCCACGCAGGTACACCACCCCGCCCGCGACGACGGCCTGACACAGGTCGTTGTCGAGGTTCTGCTCGGGGTAGGTGTCCTTGGTGTTGAAGGGGCGGATGCGCCGGTGGGTCGTCATGCCGGGCCGCCTTCCACCCGGTCGGACAGGTCCGCGGCGGCCCTGACGAGGCCGAGTGGCCCGTCGAAGTCGAAGGTGCGGTACACCGCCGCGAGCTGGGCGAACGGCGGCGACTGGGCGAACAGCTGGAAGGTGAGACGGTGGCCGGCGTAGTCGCTGTTGAGGAGGTCACGGGCGAAGGCCAGCAGCTTGCGACGGTCGTCGGCGAGCCAGTTGCCATTGATCGAGTAGTACTTGTCCAGCCACGCGCCCACCTCCGGGTGGGCGAAGGTCGCGGCGTCGGGGGTGATGCAGATCTGGCCGCCGCAGAGTTCGCGGGCGATGTGCATCATGTGCGGGAGCTGGGAGAGCGCGGTGACGCGCCCCGTGTAGAGGAGCGACTGGTTCGGCATGAGCAGCCCGCCGGGACTCGGCTCGGCGAGCGCGATCGACGCGGTGAGGTGCGCGTTGATGTTCTCCCGGTAGACCGCGAGTTCGGCCAGTTTCTCCTGGACGGCCTGCTGCTTCTCCAGTCCCGTCTGCTTCACGTTCCACAGCGCGGCGCCGATCATGAGGTCCGCCAGGTGCAGTGTGCGCTGGACGAACGGGAACGCGCTGTAGCGGTGCAGGGTGGCACGGATGAACGTCGCGGCCCTGGTGTGACGGTAGAAGAGGACGTCCTCCCAGGGGATCAGCACATCGTCGAAGATCACCAGCGATTCGACCTCGTCGACCCGGTTCGCCAGCGGATGGTCCGCGGCCGGCCGGCGGCCCGCGAACCCGGTGCGGCAGATGTACTTCAGGCCGGGTGAGCCCATGTTCATGACGAACCCGACCGCGTAGTCGGACAGTTCGCTGTTGCCCCAGTTCGCGATGGTCGGTTTGGTGAACGCCTGGTTGGAGTACGCCGCCGCCGTCTCGTACTTGGCGCCCCGGACGACGATCCCGCTGTCGGTCTCACGGACCACATGCAGCAGCATGTCGGGGTCCTGGTCCTGCGGAGCCTTGGACCTGTCACCCTTCGGGTCGGTGTTCGCGGACACATGGAACGGGTCCTCGCGCACCGCGCGGTCCAGGTGCCGGCGGATGTTCGCCGAGAACCGGGGGTCGACCTCGTTGAGCACGTCCTGGCCGTCGTAGAGCGACCACATCTCACCGATGGTCTCGTCACCCACACGGGTCACGGGGCCGCCCGCCGCGCGGTGCACGAGGTCGACCGCGGCCCGTTTGTCCCGCCAGTCCTGACCCGTCCGGGGAAGCCGGTTGGCGATCGCGTTGCGCTCGCCGCTCGCCGGGTCGACATAGGTCATGACGTCCTCGGAGGCACGCTCATGGGCCAGGTCGTAGATACGGGCCCGCACGTCGACGATCGGCTTGAACTGCGGGTGGGTCGTCACATCGGTGACCCGCTCGCCGTCTATCCAGACCTCCCTTCCGTCCTGAATGGAGCGGCGGTACTCGTCTCCCGTACGGATCATGGCTTCTTCCTCACTCGCGGCTGAGGGCGCGCGTCGGGATAGTCGTGGAAAATCGAGGGCCGCAGGGGTTCTGGGGTGTTGTAGACATGACCCGCATACACCAGTGGCGTTCCCTCGTGCGTGTGGATCTCCCGCACCCGGCCGATGTGGACAAGGTGGCTTCCGGTGACGTGGATGGTTTCGACGTCGCATTCGAGCGAGACGACGGCATCACGAATGCGCGGCGGGCGGACGCCGTCACACTCCCAGTCACCGCAGGTGAAATCCCATTTCCCTTTTCCGGGCCACGGCCGACCGGCAAAGGTGTCTGCCACATGGTCGTGCTGGACACCGAGAACATTGACGGAGAACACGCCATTCTCCTCGATGATCCGGTTCACCGGACTTCTGCCGTGCACGGACACCAGCACCATGGGCGGTTCGTCGGACGCGGACGCCGTCGCGCTGACCGTCTGCCCGGCGCGACCCGCGGGACCGTCCGTGGTCACGATCGTCACCCCGGTCGCCGCTCTTCCCATGGACTTGAAGAACGCATCCAGGAAACCGCGCGGCCCGTCCCCGTTGTCGCGCGTTCTTATTGTCGTCCGCTCGCTCATATCCCCGCCCTCCTAGCGTGATTGCTGTCCACAGTGTGAAGTCCGCCCGCGCTATCTGTAAAACATGGATAACCGGCTCAGTGCATCCGGTGAACCGATGGCACCGAGTACGCCGATCTCCTCTGGCAGCCCGATTCGGCGGGCCGCTTCTTCATCACGAGATCAGATGCTCTGCATTCGTTTTCCACGGACCCGGATCAGGTCGGCGGCCGATAGAATATCGGCGCGATCGGGACGGTCGGCGACTGGATCGGGACGGTCGGCGACTGAATTCAAGCCTCGAAATTCCGGCGGCACCGCAGACAGATCCTGCCGCTCTCCCTCCCGAGCCGGACCGTGCCCAGAGAAACGGAACTCACCGATGACACGCAGTGCGCAGCAGATCGACTGGCATGCTCTCCGGGACGCGATCACACCCGACGGGCGTGCCGTGATCGACGGCGCCAGGACCGACAGCGCGGACGGCACCACCTTCGGCTCCGTCGACCCGGCCACCGGCATGCTCATCGCCGAGGTCGCGCGGGGCGGCGCCGCGGACATCGACCTGGCGGTCGCCGCGGCACGGCGTGCCTTCGACTCCGGGGAGTGGAGCCGGGCGGGCGCGGAGCAGCGTAAGAAGGTGCTGCTCACCCTCGCCGACCTGCTGGAGGCCCGGTCCACCGAGATCGCCCTGCTGGAGTCGCTGGACATGGGCAAGCCGGTGTCCCAATCGTCGACGGTCGATGTCCCGGGCGCTGTCGCGACCTTCCGCTGGTACGCGGAGCTGGCGGACAAGACCGTGGACGAGCTACCGGCGACACCGCCCGGATCGACCGCACTCGTCACCCGGGAACCGCTGGGAGTGGTCGGGGCGATCGTCCCGTGGAACTACCCGCTGGAGATCGCCGCCTGGAAGCTCGCACCCGCCCTCGCCACGGGCAACAGTGTCGTGCTCAAGCCCGCCGCCGAATCGAGTCTCACCGCGCTCATCCTCGGTGACCTGGCCCTGGAGGCGGGCATCCCGGCGGGAGTGCTCAGTGTGGTCCCCGGCCCCGGGCCCGGTGCCGGGCGGGCGATCGGGCTGCACGAGGACATCGACGTCCTCACCTTCACCGGCTCGACCGCGGTGGCCAAGCAGTTGCTCTCGTACTCGTCCCGCTCGAACATGAAGCGGCTCAGTCTGGAGGCCGGCGGCAAGAGCGCGAACATCGTCTTCGCGGACACCGACGACATCCAGCTCGCCGCGGAGAGAGCGGCGTTCGGGGCCTTCTACAACCAGGGCGAGGTCTGCTCCGCCAACTCACGGGTCCTGGTGCAGCGTGCCGTCCACGACGACTTCCTCGCCGCCTTCGTCGAGGCGTCCCGCGCCTACCTCCCCGGTGACCCCCTCGACCCCGCCAGCGGGAACGGGGCACTGGTGAGCGAGGAACACGCGGACAGGGTCGAGAAGGCGATCACGCAGGGTGCCGCCGACGGCGAGGTCCTCACCGGCGGCGAACGTCTCACACGCGGGAACTCCCGCGCCTACATCACCCCGACGATCATCGGCGGTCTCCCCGCCGACCACCGGCTCCACCAGGACGAGGTGTTCGGCCCGCTCGCCGTGATCACGCCGTTCGACGACGAGGACGAGGCCGTGGAACTCGCCAACCGGACCCGTTACGGCCTCGCGGCCTCCCTGTGGACATCCCATCTCGGGCGCGCACACCGGATATCCGCACGTCTCGTCGCGGGAACCGTCTCGGTCAACACCGTCGACGCACTCGGCCTGACGACACCCTTCGGCGGCTTCCGCCAGTCGGGCTTCGGACGGGACCTGTCCGCTCATGCGCTGGACAACTACGTCGGGCTGAAGACCACCTGGATCCAGCACGGGTGACCGACGGCCAGAGCGACCGAGCCCCTGTCCACCCGATAGGCGTCCAGGGCTGACGCCGACCCGGTTGGCCACGGTCCGCGTCCCGCTGCCCTGGACCCGGCTGCGGGCGGCAGGGCTGCTCCCTTCGTCGGCGTCGGCGTCGCTGACCGTGCCTGGCTGCGTGGCGGCGAGCGTCGGCGGGCTGATCCCCGCCCTGAAGGGCACGGCTTTCGAGCATCGCGTCCGGTACCTCACGCGGCGCCTCGCCGTCCGGCCTCTTCGCGCATCGGCCGGTCCTCGATCGCGTGGGCCCGGGGGTCGGGGACGGCTTCGAGCATCCAGTGCCGCGCCCCGGCATGGATCTCGTGCGCTCCCCCGGTGTTGACGGCCCGGTCGAAGTCGCCCGCCGCTCCGCGGGGCTGATTTCGGGCTGCCGTCACCCATGACGGTCACGTCGACATCGACCGCCTCGTCCCGCGCGCAGAATCTTGGGACTCCGGCGCCTCCGCCTGGACCGCCACGGAACGGCAGGCATACGCCAACGACCTCGGCGACGACCGCGCCCTGATCGCGGTGTCCGCCGCCTCCAACCGGTCCAAGGCCGACCAGGACGCCGCCATCTGGCAGCCCCTCGCGACGTGTGGGTGACGTACGCCGGCGTGTCGGAGGCGGCCACGGAGGGGGCAGCCGGAGGTGCACGATGTCCCCCGCGACATTGATGGCCGGTTCGCGCGGTCGGGCTCCCGCCGGACCTGTTCGTCGACGTCACGTGGCTGCCCCAGGCCCGCGCCCGGGCAACGGTCCTGGTCTCGCCCGGCCGGCGGCAGCTTCCCGGCGAAGGTCTGCTCGACGACGTAGCGGAGCCTGTGAAGCAAGCTCCGTCTGTCGTTCGCGAAGTTCAGCCGTGTGGCGTGCCCGCTACCGGTTGGCCATGAGGAAGTCCTCCAGGATCTCGACAAACCGCGCCGGCTGTTCCTCGGCCGGGTAATGGCCGCAGTCGTCGAGGACGACCTCCGTGACGTCGTCGGCCGCCAGCCGCATCGTCTGGGCGGCACCCGCGCCGCTCCACAGCGCGCCGCCGAGGGCGAGCACCGGCAGCGTCAGCCGGGTCTTGCTGCGCTGCTCGTTCTGCGCGATCGTCTCGTCCAGCGCCCGGTAGTACGCGAAGCTCGCCCGCAGCGCGCGAGGATCCGCCGTGATCGCGTCGACGTAGACGTCGACGGCGTACGCGGGGATCGAGGTCCGCGTGGCGGCCTTGGTGGCGAACTGCCAGCCGAAGAAGATCCGCTCCCGTCCCCGGACCAGTTCCTCGTTGAGGTCGGTGAGCCGGTTGAAGCCGAACTGCCAGAGCTTGAGGTTGACCGCGTCCGGACCGAAGAACGGCGGGGACGGCGTGAGACCGGGGATCAATGCCTCGACGATGGCGAGCCGGCCCACCCGCTCGGGGTGATCGGCTGCGAGGGCGTATCCGGTCCACGTACCGATGTCGTGGCCGACCACGTCGAACCGGTCGTGCCCGAGCGCGGCCATCAACGCGACCAGATCGGCGGCCAGCGTGCCGGCGTCGTACCCGTCGTCGGGCTTGTCGGAGAGCCCGGCCCCGCGCGAGTCGACGGCGACGACGGTGTGCTCACGGGCCAGCGCGGGCATCACCTCCCGCCAGGCGTACCAGGTCTGGGGCCACCCGCCGATCAGCAGCAGTGGTGGGCCGTCCCCGCCGGTGACCGCGTGCAGCCGCAGCCCGTTCAGCTCCACGAGCCGGCTGGTGAAGACGTCGAGGAACCCGTCAGGCAGTCGCAGCGAACTCAAGGTAGTCATGCCGGCCACCGTAACCCATCTTGGAACGATCGGCACAAGATGGGTATGCTGACGACCATGGCAGGACGCAAGCAATTCGACGTGGACGAGGCGCTAGGACGCGCGATGCACGTCTTCTGGCGCTGGGGTTATTCGGAGACCTCGATCGAGCGGCTGACCGAGGGCACGGGCCTGGGCCGGGGCTCGCTCTACGGCACCTTCGGCGACAAGAGCGCCCTCTTCCGGAAAAGCCTCCAACGCTACGCGCAGACCTACCACCCCCTGTACGAGCAGGCACTGTCCGGCCCCCACCCGAGCCCGAGCGCCGTTGTGGCCGCCTTCCTACAGGTCGCCCTGAACCGTATCGCCGACCCGACGGTCCCGGATGGCTGCCTGCTCACGGTGTCAGCAACGCAGCTCCCGGCGCTCGACGCGGAGGGCCGGGCGATGGTCCGCGCCACGATCGACGGTCTGCGGGCGACACTGGAGCGGGCGTTGCTGGCGGCGGGGGCCGGTGAGCAGGAGGCGGCCGAGCTGGCGTTGTGCACGCTGGCGACGAACAAGTCCCTGGCGGTGCTGAGCCGCGCGGGCTTCTCGGGCGAAGACCTGGCAACAGTCGCGGCAGCCGCCGCCAAGAATGCCAAGGCTCCGCCGAATCGACCGGCTGGACCGGCTGGACCGTCGGGGCCGCGATAGGCGGGAACGACTCGGCCGTGTCGTCGTACAGCTGCCGCCCCCGGCATGTGGCCACCTGCGATCGCCGTGACTATCTGTGGCCAGTGAGGCGATCGGGCTTGGGAGTGAACCGACGGTCCGACAAGTCATGTTCGCCGGCTGGTTGTGCCATCTGGCGAAGCCTGCGAGAAGGCCGGTGCGCTCACCTGGCTCTACGCGGCGCTGCGCAGGGACTTCGTCGGGCGGGGGCTGATGCTCGGCGACGGGCTGTCACGCCGCCGGGCCGCTCGACACCTCACGTTACTGTGCCGTCAAGTTCAGGGGGTGAGTCCTCCCCTCACTGCGCGGTCGTAGAGGCGCTGATGCCACTCGTTGGCGCCCGGTCCAGGGTCGGCGCTCAGGACGGGGTTCGGGCCGGTCTCGATGAGATGGAGGAGCGTCCAGGCGACGCCGTAGCAGTCGTCCGGGCCGAAGCAGGAGACGAGCGCTTTCGCTTCCTCTCCCGTGACCGGCCCGCAGATCGCGCGGAGCTGCCGGTCGCGTCTGTCGATCTCCTCTTCGCTCGCGTCCCAGCCGGGAAGCGCGCGATCGGCGACGAACGTCTGCACTTCGGGTCTCATGGCCGAATGATCAACTGCGGCCGACTTCCTGGGCAACTGCCTCACCAGGGAATCTGCCGCCCTCCACGGTCCGCGTCAGGGTCAGGCACCCGACCTGCCCACCAGCCGGTCACCGGGTCCTGACGCCGCCGCCCGGGCGAGCGATGCACGTCGAAGCACTCCGGTACCACATGGGTCGGCGCACTCGGCAAGGCGCACTTCGACCCGAGTTCACCGTGGCGGGCCGTCACGCTTGTCAGATCGTGGGGTGCTGGTCACGGACCGGGCTGAGCGACTCCAGCAGCGAGGCGATGTGCAGGATTGTCGACTCGGAGTGCCAGTTCGCTGCCAGTTGCACACCGATCGGCATGCCGTCGCTGCTGGTGCCGAACCGCATCGACAGCGCCGGGAGTCCGGTCAGGTTGAACGGAACGGTCGCTGTCCTTCTGCACGGTGGCGGCGACCTCCGAGTCGATCGGGCCGAGTCCGGAGTCGATCAGCCATCCGACGCGGACGGGCCGGGCTGGCGACATGCCCAGGCCGGCGTCGAATTCGTGCGGAACGGGCCGGTGCAGACGTTGACGTATCCGTCGGTGACCGTACTCCACGCTCCTCAGCCGGTCGGCGATCAGCCGAATCGCTGACGGTGCCTCAGGTACCACTGTGGCCGTGCGGTGTCGCCCGGCCCTCACGATGCCACGCTGTCCGTCGACGCGGGCTGCGTATGGACGCCTGCCCGGCAGATCCCCGAAGCGGGATCCACCGGGCAGCAGGCGCCCGGCACCGGGCAGACCGCAGACCGCAGACCGCAGACCGCAGCCGCTAGCGCGGATACTGGCTGAACACTTCGTGCAGTACGTCCATATAGTCGCCGTGCCCGCTGTCGCTGGGCCAGTCCGTGGCGGACTCCGCGTTCGTGCCCTCGCCCCATTCGTTGTAGCTGACCAGCAGTTGGAAGGGGGCGCCCGACGTGGCGGCCTCGATGACGTCGCTGCGGAACCGGTCGAGGTCGCGGGGATCCACCGGCGCGGCGGCGTCGTTCTTGTAGAAGCCGGGCGAGAAGGCCGCCGAGTAGCCCTCCTGGATGTCCAGGGACGATGCGTACTGGTGCCAGCCCTCCGGCTGGTTGGCGCAGTCCCGGTAGCCGCCGAAGACCTTCAGGACGACGTAGTAGCCCGCCGTCTTGTTCGCCTCGGTCCAGCGGTCGACCATGTCGCAGGCGTCGCCGGTCGTGGAGTACACGAAGATCACCGGCTTGCCGTCGATGTGCATCCAGGTCGGCTGGTCGGAGTACTTGCGCAGGTATTCGAGGTTGCCGAGGATCTCCTCGGCGGTCGGGTTCGCGTACGCCTCGTTCTCGTAGTACACGGTCCAGCTGAAGTCCAGCTCGGCGCCCTTGGACATCAGCATCGGCATACGCACGTCCTCGCGGCGGCCCTCACCCCACCACGAGGAGATGCCGGCCTGGAGCCCGGCGTACTGCATGTCCTTGATCTGGCGTTCGATGGTGGCGGGGTCGTCCTGGTTGTAGTCCGCCTCCGTGGTGTTGTACTGGCTGCCGCCGTCGGCGCCGGGGTCCTCGGTGTACCAGGGGTAGTAGAAGGCGGCACGCACGGGCAGTTCGGTGTCGGGGCCGGCCGCCGCCGCAGGGGCGGCATCGGTCTGCGGGGCGGCGGCGTCCTTCGTCTCCTCGGCGGCGGACTCGGACTGCGAGGATGTCGAGGATGTCGTAGAAGGCGACGCCGAGGCCGACGTCGAAGGTGACTCGGACGCCGAGGCGGTGGCGGGCGCGGACAGCGTGGACGAGGCGCCGGGCACGGCGGCCGTCGGCACCGGGTTGTCCGGTCCGACGACGGCGACCGCGGCGATGATGACACCGGCGACACAGGCGGCGGCCAGCGAGGTGAGCCCGGCGATCTTGCCGATGGATGCCTTGGCGGCGTGGGCGGCGGAGGTTGAGCCGCCGCGCGGAGCGCGCGAGAGGTGCGTCACCATGTCTCCGGAGGGGGTGGAAGGGTCGTAGGCGCCGGAGGGGTCCATGGCGTTGTGCGTGCCGGGTGAGCCTTGGGGGGCCTGGGGGGCGTTGGTGCCGTTGGTGGCGTACGCGTCGGACAGGTCGAGACGGGTGGTCTCGTCGAACGCGCTGACGGAGTCCGCCGCGAGGGCCGCCGCGTCACCGCCGCTCGCGCCCGCGGCAGCCAGCAGCCCACCCGCCGTCAGCGCGAGCAGCACGGGCGGTACGGGCATCAGAGCCAGGTCGGCGAGCAGCCGCTCGGCGGGCACGACCCCGGCGAACACGCCCTCGCACACGGCACACTCACGGATGTGCCGGGCGATGCGCTTGCGCCAGAGTTCGGCGGGGCGGCCGTCCCAGCCGGCCACCACCCGGTCCAGACCGGGACAGCGGGGCACGGTCCCCAGCGCGCGGATCACCGCCCGCGCGACTTCGAGCTGGGCCTTCATGCGCTGCACGCGCACGCCCGCCTGCGCCTTCGGGATCTCCAGGGCGGCGGCCAGTTCGGTCCGGCTCAGCTGGCCGGCCACCTCCATCCACCACACGGCGAGCAGCTCACGGTCGCCCGCGTCCAGCCAGCGCGTCGCCTCCGCGGTCTCGCGCCGCTGGTCGGAGAGCTGGAGCACGGTCACGGTGAGGTCGGCGAAGTCGGACCCGGGGTCGGCGAGTTGGGTCCGCTCCTGGAGCCAGGCATTCCCGTCGTCCTCGGGCTCGGCGCGCCGAATCCGCCAGTACCGGCGGACCTGCCGCATCGCGATGGCGACCAGCCAGGAGCGGAACGCCTCCGGGTCCCGCAACTGCCGTACGTCGCGGACCATCTCCAGCATGACGTCCTGCACGACGTCGTCGGTGTCCGAGGGCGCGTTCAGGGCACGGCCCACGATGTTGTAGACAAGGGGCAGATACGCCGAGACCAGCGCGTCGAGCGCCCGCTGATCGTCGGCCTGCGCAGCCCGCACGACGGCGGACTCCTGTGGCGGGGCCCCGAACGGCCCCGGCCGATGGCTTCCGGAGGAAGAGAAGTCGTTCATGTAAGGAGGAGGGTCGGTGAGTGCCGTCGGGATAACAGAAATTGCGAGGGGAAGACTACGGGGTTGACGGTGGAAGGGCGAGGGTCGCCGGCAGCAGGGCCATGGCGACGCCCGGCAGCACGGATGCCTGTGGCCGTACGACCGTGCCCTGCTGGTCGATGAGCGCGAGGTTCCAGGTACGTCCTTCGGCCACGAACCCGTCCGGGCCGACGAACAGGGCATCGTCGAAGCCCAGGTGCTGGGCGGTTGCGCGGGCCAGCAGGGCACCGAACAGACCGGTGTGTTTCACCTCGGGCGAGTGACGTCCGCAGGTGATGCTCTTCGCGCGCAGCGGCGGCCGGGGCAGAGTGCCGGCCCCCCCGTACGGTGACAAGGATGACCAGGATGTGCGGCTCGTCGGCGTCGGCCAGCGGCTCATGGTCGCTTTCGGGTGGTAGAGCGTGACGCGGAACACACACGGTTCCTGCCGCCCGTTGAGTGCCTGCCGGACGTGCTCGCGGCCACGGCACGCAGGTCGTGGGCAATAGGTGCTGCTGTTCCGTCGAGCTGCGCGTCGGACAGGACACGGAGGATCCGTTGGTGACATCCGGGAACTCCCGCGCTGCCCAGGCAGCCGGCACCGCCGTGCGGCGGGCGCTGTCCTCGTCGAGAATGCGCTGGACAGCGTAGGCGGGACATTCATCGGTGTGCCAGGTCGTCACCGAGTAGTACTCATCCGTGCCCGGGTCCTTGTGCACGCCAGTGATGCGGGTGTCCTTGTCGACCTCGGTGGCCTGGCAGTCCGGGCGGATCCGCTCCCGGGCGTCACTCACCACTTCGGCTCCTCGTCCGGGCGCACCCTGCCTCAACCGACGTCGGGGAAGAACACCGTGAGGCTCGTGTCGATGCCGCTCATCCGGTCACCTCCTCGCGTGCGTACGCCCCCCCCGGGGCCGCTTGCGTGCCGATGCCTTCGGTCAGCTTCCGTATCACCGCCCATCCTCCGGTACCTGTCCTCACCCAGCACACGCGTTTTGCCGACGGCGGTGGAGCACCAGGTGGCGTGCCCGGTCAGCCGAGTGACAGAGCCCCGGGGCGCGAGCAAAGGTCACCGCCCCCAGGAGAAACCGGATCGGGAGTCCGGTGAGGCGGTGGGCGCCTGTCCTCCGCCGCATCGGGAACGGAGGGCACGAGGCTGGGCCGTCGGGAACAGCCGTCACCACCGGACTCCTCCCATACGTTCCAAACCCTGGAACGGGGGCATGGTGCGGGCGGGCCGGATGGACCACGCTGTGATGGCCGACCGGAACAAGTGGAGGACCGCATGCCCGTCGACCGATTCGAGCTCTCCGCGCCCGTCAAGGCAAAGCCGTTGATGGACGCCCTCGGCCTTGACAAGGCTCACATCGAGGGTGAGTCGATGGGCGCACAGCTCGTCTTCGAGTTCGGTATGCGCTACCCCGAGCGCTCGGGCAAGCTCATCATGAACACCGGGCTGGGCTGGCGGGTCAGGTTGAACGATGAGCCGGAGTCCCCCGAAGAGCACGACGACCTGGCCGACCGCTCACTGAAGGTCGTCACCGAGCCCACGTACGAACTGATGAAGAGCCGGATGGAGTGGCTGGTCGCTGACAAGTCCCGCATGACCGATGAAATGATCGAGATGCGGCTGACGCTCTATCGAGACCCCGATGTCAACGCCAAGATGCGGCGATGGTTCAAGGTCGACAACCCCGAAGGTGATGCTTGGGACCTGAACCCGGTATGGGCCGAGGGAGACCTCAAGAACTTCCAGCCCGAGTCGCTGGTGTTCTGGACCGAGCACAACCCGGGTGAGCCGGCACCTCCAAGCGGCTCGCACCAACGTGCCACTGATCGAGGTCATGCACCCCGACCTGTGGGACTCCCCTTTGCGGAACGCCCTGTCAGGTCCGGAGCCCACGCTGGACGACAAAGGACGAGCCGCACTTCCCGACAGGCCCGGACTCGGCATCGATGTCTCCCATGAGGCGATCGAGAAGTTCGACCTTGCGCAGTCGGGCCGATGACCCTTCCCAGCGCCCTGGTCACCGGCGCCTCAAGCGGAATCGGGCGAGCGGCCGCGAACCTGCTCCTGGACCGCGGCTACCGGGTCGCAGCAGGCGGACGCAACCAGTCCCGGCTCGATGCGCTGGCCGAGACCCGTGGCAATGAGGTACTCACGCTGAGCGGCGACGCGGCGGACGAGGCGTGGGCGCAGGATGCGGTCTCGCAGACGGTTGCCTGGGCCGGGCGGCTGGACACCCTCATCGTTGCCCACGGCGCCGTCGGCGCGGCGGAAACCGTTGAGGAAGCATCGCCGAGCGACTGGCTCACCGTCCTCGGAACCAACCTTCTCGGCCCGCTGTACCTGCTGCGTGAAGCCATCCCGCACCTACGGGAGTCCCAAGGAAGCATGGTCCGGGTGTCGTCGCTCTCCGCCCACCAGGCGCAGAGCGGTCTGGCGGCCTACGCAGCGAGCAAGGCCGCACTTCAGGCGCTGGGCGCGCACGCAGCGCATGAACTCGGCCCACAGGGAGTTCGGGTGAACGTAGTTGCTCCCGGCTGGGTTCGCACACCGATGTCCGCGGGCGACCTCGATCGTCCGGACGTGACCGGGAGACCACTGGCGTGCAACATGCTCGGCCGGGCGGCCGAGCCCGAAGAAGTCGCCAGCCTGATCGCCTTCCTCGCGTCCGGCAACGCAAGCTTCATCACGGGCGAGACCATCGTCGTCGACGGTGGTCGGCGCACGAAGCTCAGCCCTCTGTGAGGGCGACCGTCCACGCGTTCGCCCAGCCTTCGGCCGGCAAAGACTCACCGGCTGTCCTGGCACGCCGCGTTCCCGGTGGCTGCACGGGAACGGCGCCGCTCCATCAGACGGTGTGCGGCAGTTGGGGGCTGTGCCGGCCAGGTGCGGCGGCCCCGGCTCCAAGAACACGGGGCGGTGCTGCGCTGAGCGGTCGGGGCGGGCGTCGAGGTCATCGTGATGGAGGGGCATGGCCTGGGACCGCAGGCAACTGCCGGGCTCCTGCCGCGCGGCGGACGGTCCGCTCTCGCCTGCCCGGCGGGAGGCGGACGAGAGCCGGGGGCTGCCCGCTTCGCCTGTCTTCGGCACAGGGGGCGGGCTCTTCCGGATGGGAATGCCGACACCAACGACGTCTGTTTCCATTGACGATTGACGGGGGTTCGGCGTGCCTTGGAAGGCAGAAGCAAGCTCAGGGCGTGACCTACCAGGTCACGCCGGTGGCGGCGGCCGTGGCGAGCCGGTGTGCGGCCTCGTCGACGACCGAGTCCGGGACGGGCGCCCGCCGTGCGCCGGGAGTTTGCTCGGATGACATGCACCACTCCTTCGTTGACCCGTCCAGTGGACATGCCGGTCTTGGCCCCGCACCATGACCGTGGTCCACTGAGCGGACCGTTTCTTCGAGAGGTCCGCATGCCCGACACCCACCCCGAAGCCCCGCTGGACGAGCGCTCCGTGCTGGGCAGGACCATGCGCATCCTGCGATGCTTCCGCACGGAGGACCGGGGCGTGGGACTGTCGGAGCTGGCGCGCCGGACCGGGCTGCCGAAGGCGACCGTGCACCGGATCGCCCAGGATCTGGTGGCCGCCCGGATGCTCGCGGCCACCGACCGCGGCTACCGCCTGGGCGGCGGCCTGTTCGAACTGGGCATGCTGGCGGCCCCCGAACGCAGCCTCATCGAGGTCGCCGTGCCGTTCATGCAGGACCTGTTCCTGCGGACCGACGAGACCGTCCATCTGGGAATCCGGGCGACGTGACCGCGGGCCCGAGCGCGACGACGTACGCGCTCAGCGGCGGTCTGGCCGACCTCCTCGCGGGCAAGCCCAACGACGGCTTCACCCTGACCCCCGTCAAGACCAGCTGAACCGGTAGCCGATCCACCGCAAGCGGGCCCGCCCCACAGACACAGGCGGACCCGCCGGTCCGGGCCGCAACGAACAAGCCCCAAGTCGCTGCTGGGGAAGGACGGGCACTCAGCAGAGCACCTTCGCAGGTCGGGTGTGGTACGTCCGCAGCGTTGACGGCCCGGCCGAAGTCGGCCCGCCGCTCCGCCGGGAGGGCATCCCCGTGAAGCGCCCGGATGATCCAAACGACCGTCCTAGGCCGTTTCTTCCGGATAATCTCCCGGAGCACCGGCGAACCAGGAGATCCCGCTCGTCATCATCGTGCCCGCCAACAAGTGATCGGAAGCGCAGAAGATGAAGCAAGAGCCCTCTCCCATGGTCCGCCTGGCCGAGGCGGAGCGGCTTCTCGGGGGTGTGCGTGTCCTCATGCCGCGGCTCCATCTCGCGCTGAGCACGGTGGTCGCCATCGTGGTCTGGTTCGTACCGGACACGGCGGTGCGCTGGCTCGCGGTGACCGACGCACTGGTGGTGGCACTCGTCGGGGTCGCCGTGGCCCGGACCCTCAGCCGCGACGCCTGGGTGTACTCCTGGCTGGACGAGGTGGAGGACGACGAAGCGGACGCGGCGTCCCGTCCATCGGCGAAGGCGTACGCGTGGGGGCTGGCCGGGAGTTTCACCGCGGCCGGCGCGATCGGGGTGACCGTGGTCCTGCTGGTGCCGGTCTCCTGGCTGCCGTATCTGCTGACGGTCGCGGCCCTGTTCGCCCTGTGGTCGGGATGGCGCCAGGACCGCGAGGTACGAGCAGCCCGGCTCCTGCGCGAACGCGCTGTGACGGAACCGTGGTACGCCGAGTACCGGACGCTGATCGAGGAACGTCGGAGGGAGGTGACCGGGGCGGCGGGATGATGCCGTGACGGAAGCGGTCGGAAGCGACCGCTTCAGCGGAACGCCCGGCCGGGCAACCCCGACCGGGCGTGATCGCCAGCGTCCAGAGCGCACGAGACAGACGAACGATGCCCAGGCCGTCCCGGAGACGATCAGTACCGGGCCGGTCTTGTTCCTGGGGTCGCGGGTGCCGATCCCTGCCGGGAAATGGCTAGAAGGAAGGGTCGCTGGCCGGGATCTCACCGGCGGCGTCGGCCCCGCGCAGCGGGGATCCTCCGTTCGGCACTTCCAGACCGAGATCCCGTCCAGCAGGGCACCGTCAGCGACCGGTGGACCCACCGGCTGACGATGTACGACCCGACCACCGCCCACGCCGTCCTCGCCCAGGACGCCAAGCCGGGGGCGTTGTTCATCGACCCGCTCACCGACATGCACGTCCCGCGCACGCCCAGCGATGGCGGTGAGCCGGTGTGGCGGTTCTACGGGCCCTCTGGTCCGGCAGACGAGAGCAACTCGGCGGGCTGGTCCCCGGACGGCTTCCTACTGGCCGGGATGCTGCTCGATGCGTTCGAGTGCGCGGCGGGCGCGCCCGGCGGGCATGGTGCGCATCACCCAGGGCGTGCCTGGCTGCTTCCACCGTCTTGGTGGAGTTCGTCGTATCCGTCTGGGTTCCGGACCGGGCGCGGCGGGCTTCCTTCAGCTCGTGCTCCAGGCGGCGGACCTGGTCGGCCGCCTCCTGAGCCTTGCCCTCGGCCGCGGTCTGGGCATCCTGTGCCGCGGCAAGTTCTCGCTCGCGTCGCTGGAGAAGGGCGTCGGCCTCCCGCACAGCAGCCCGGGCCTGTTCGGCTTCGCGGCAGCGCCACACCGGGGCCGGGGCGTGGTGGGGGGGTAGGTGGGTCAGGTGTGGTGGGGGGTGAAGAGCATGACCCAGTGGTCGTTCTCGGGGTCGTGGAGCATTTCGCTGTCGAAGGTGAGTGGGCCCTTTGCCGGGTGGTTGACGTGTTTCATCACGGAACTCCAGGTCCCGATCTCTCCCTTCTGCCAGTGGCGTTCGAACTCTGGGTTGCCTGTCGAGAGCTCGCGGAACAGGGAGCGGAGATACTCGTCCTCCGGGTAGTGGCTGAGTGCCTTGCGGAGTTCGGCGGTGGCCACCCGGGCCAGTTGTTCGGCCCCTTCGTTCCCGAGTACTTTGCCGAGTCCCGTTGCGGTGAAGGCCCGGTGGGCGATGTTGCGGCCGTAAAGTCCGTCGTCGAAGAGGGGCCCGAACAGGTCCGCGGCGGCGGCGTTGAGGGCGAGCATGTCGAGCCGGCCGTCGTGGATGGTGACCGGCATGACGTCGTTCAGGCCGTCGAGCAGCTGCTGGAGGCCGGGGCGGATCTCGGTGGCGGGTGCCCGCGAGGGCGGGGGGCGCTCGCCGGCGAGGCGAAAGAGGTGGTCCCGTTCGGCGTTCGAGAGCCGGAACGCTCTGGCCAGTGCGGTGAGGATCTCCCGCGACGGGCGGGCGGCGCGGCCCTGTTCGAGGCGGGTGTAGTACTCGACCGAGATGCCCGCCATGTCGGCGAGTTCCTGACGTCGCAGACCCGGGACACGCCGATGGGACAGAGGGGAGGCTCCGGGCCGATGCCGGGGCGCCATCTGGGAGCGCAGGTGACGTAGGTACTCGCCCAGACCTGGCCGCTCATCTCCCCGCATGGGTTCATTGTCCCTCGCCGTGGGGCGGGCTTCCGGTCGGAGTGTGGCCCTGTGGGTACCAGGCTCGAAGCGATCTCCCTGACCGCCGGAGGCCGCGTCAGGGTCGGTGGTAGCGCAGAACGCGGACGTCGACGCGGCCCGCAGCCACCGCCGGCATCCACCCAACCCCAGCCCAGGAGACCTCCCATGACCACAGCCGACCGGTCCCTGATCATGACCGGCGCCACCCGAGGGATCGGGCTGGAGGCCGCACGGGACATTCTCAGACGCCGCCCCGACACCCACCTGGTCGTTCTCGGGCGGGCCTCCTCCGCCGCCGGGACACTGCCGGGCCTGCGGGAGATCTCCCCACACGTCTCACACGTCGACATCGATCTGGCGAGCAGGGCGAGCGTCGCCGCCGCCGGCGCGCGTCTGGAAGACCTTCTCGACTCCGGCGCCCTGCCTCCGCTGTGGGGCCTGGTCTTCAACGCTGGTGTTCACCTGTCCAACGCGTTGGAGGCCACGGTCGACGGCTATGAACGGACCTTCGCCGTGAACGTCATGTCCACCCACCAGCTCCTGCGGCAACTCCACCCCCACCTTCACCCGCCGGCCCGCATCGTCGTCACGGTCAGCGACGCCCACTTCGGCGACCTCCGGCACACCGGAGGAACCATGCCCTCGCCCCGGTGGGCCGTCCCGGACATCTCCCGACCGGGAGCGTTCAACCGCTCGGGGAACGTCCGAGCCGGCCGCCGTGCCTACGTCACCAGCAAACTCGGCGGCATATACCTGGTCCACGAGTGGTCCCGCCGCCTGCCCGAAGGCGTCGACATCATCGCCTACAACCCCAGCCTCGTCATCGGAACCGGACTCGCCCGGGAAACCGGCGGCGCGTTCCCTTTCCTGATGCGGAGAATCGTCCCGATACTGGCGGCCACACCCCTGGTGGACACCCCCGCCCCCGCGGGCAGGAAACTCGCCGACGCCATCCTCGGCACCACCCCCGCCCCGACCGGCGCCTACATCCACCGAACCAAAGCCATGCCGTCTTCCACCGAGTCCTACAACCCCGACCGCGAACACGACCTCTGGAACTGGCTGGAACAACTCCCACGGGAACAGACCCCACGAACAACCAACTGACAAACCGACAAGGAAGCCCCGCGGAGCTCCCCCACCCACCCACCGCACCCAGCCCACCAATCGCGGCCCCGGAGCCGAGCTGAGCCGGACGCGCCCCATTCCCCCCCCCATGACTCCCTCGTTGATCTGACCGGGTGGTCGAGGCGTCTGAAATGGGACTGCGGCCCAACGAGAAACCGGCACAGGCGATGTGGATCAGTGCGGTGTGCCGAGGTCGGGCCAGAGCCAGCCCGCCAAGGGCGATGGCGATCGGCCCCGCCACCGGCCGGGCATACGGGTGCGGATCTGCGCGCGGACGGGGGTGAGATGAGGTGCGGGAGGCGGCCGATGCGGTCGTCCCGGCTACTTCGGGTCGCGGTTGAACTGCGTCGTCGACCAGTGATAGCCGAGCGCGATCAGGCCGACGCACCAGACGGCCGCGATGCAGCCGTTGTTGCCGATTTCGGTGCCGAGGAGGAGGCCGCGGAGGGTTTCGATGGCGGGGGTGAAGGGCTGGTACTCGGCGATCGGCTGGAACCAGCCCGGCATCGTACCGGCCGGGATGAAGGCGCTGGAGATGAGCGGCAGGAGGATCAGCGGCATGGCCATGTTGCCGGCGGCTTCGGGGTTCGGACTGGCCGCGCCCATGCCGACCGCGATCCAGGTGAGTGCCAGGGAGAACAGCGTGATCAGCCCGAATGCCGCGATCCACTCCAGTGAACTGCCCGGTGACACCGATCGCCGCGCGTACCGTCTGTGGGTCGGCGGCCAGGTTGTGCCCGCCGACGTGCAGGTCACCGGCGTCGGCGGTGATGAGCGTGGACAGGATCTTGACGGCGGTGGTCTTGCCGGCGCCGTTCGGGCCGAGCAGTGCGAACACAGACCCGGCCGGGATGCGCAGATCAATACCGTCGAGGACGAGCTTTCCGCCGTATGACTTGCGCAGCCCGATGGCGGAGACGGCGGTCGGCGACGGATGACCGCTACGACGGCTGCGGCGGACCGGCTCGATGCCCCGCCGGGTCACGCTCAGGCCGTCCGCTCGATCCGCCATACGTTGTCGTCGCGATGTCCCTGTACGCCCTCCGGCGAGACGCTCGCCCTGCGCACCCGCTCCCGCGTCCGCACGGTCCACTCCCCCTCCGGCAGCGCGAGCGCGTCCAGCACACCGTCCAGGGTGGGGAACTCGGCGTCGAACGGCGGCTCGGTCTGCCAGTTCGGCCAGGCCGCGTGCATCACGATCAGCAGGGTCCCACCCGGCGCCACCGCATCGGCCGCGGCGCGCAGCACACCGTCCTGGTCCAGGGCCACCGGTGACTGGAGGTAGTGCGCGCTGACCAGATCGAAGGTGCCCTCGGGGAAGGTCACCCCCAGCTCATGCCGCTCCAGCGTGACCTGGTCGCCGACGCCCGCCTCCCGCGCGTGCTCGGACGCGCGGGCCAGTGCCGTCGCCGAGATGTCCGTACCGGTGACCCGCCAGCCGCGCGAGGCCAGCCACACCACGTCCGCGCCCTCGCCGCACCCGAGGTCGAGGGCGGCTGCGGGGCGCAGCGCGGCGACCTCACGTACCAGCAGTTCATTGGGGTTCCCGCTCCACACCCGCCCACTGTCGCGGTAGCGGGTCTCCCAGAACTCGGTGGGTTCGGTGACAGGCATGTCGGTCATGGCGCCTCCTGGCTGAACAGCGGAAACAAGCAGCTGACGGAAGTGGCGAAAGAGGTCTTCCTGCTTTCAGCAGCCTTCACTTCTCCCCTCCCCTCCGCAAAACTCCTTGCTGTTTCCGCAAGACCCCCGGCCGCTCTCCCCCACCCCAAACCCCACGATCTCCGCGATCCGCCCGGCATGGGTGACGACCAGGCGGTGATCCGCGTCGAGCCAGGTCGTGCCGGTGTGCGGGCGGGCGTCGAGCAGCCGGTCGATCCCCGCGCGCCAGAGCTGGTTATGCCGGGCCGCGGGGCCCTCGGTGCCGGGGCCCGCGAGTGCGGTGGACATGATCATGGTGATGGGGTGCTCGATCCTGGCGTACTGCTCCAGGATCGAGGCACGGACCACATCCATCTCGATCTGGAGATCGAGGACGTCCTGTCCGGTGAGCAGCACCTGCCGATCGGTCCCTTTGGTCAGGTCCAGCTCCCGCTGTGTCTCCCGCGCCATCGCACGGAACTCCGCCAGGAACTCCTCCGTGATGAATGGCTCGGGCACCGGGTTCGCCCCGTCGATCAAGATCAGGCCGCCGACCGCCTCCGGGTGGTCGGCGGTGTGGTGCAACGCGAGGTCGGCGCCGAGGGAGTAGCCCACCAGCAGAGGCGGCTCGGGCAGGTCGAGACGGGCCACCTGGGCCATCACGGCGGCGAAATCGCCGAGGAAGGCGTCGAAGGTGTACCGGTCGCCGGGCGAGGAGAACCCGTGGCCACGGTGGTCGAAGGTCACGACGTCGTGGTCCCGCCGCAGCAGCCCGATCAGCTCGTGCAGCTCGGCCTGGGTGGAGCAGAGGCCGGGGCACAGCACCAGGGGGCGGCCACGGCCACCGCGCGACACGGGGAGGGTGACCCCGTCATGGTGGACGGTGAAACACCGCCGGACCGGTCCGGCGTACGAGCCACCGGGCGGTTTCCCGTACGACTCGTCGGGCGTGCCCTCGTACGGCTTCCGTCGTCGTCCCCCGGCGCCGGTCTGATCCGTCATCCCCGTCATGCTCACCATGGTGCCCGAACGCCTGCCACGGTGACGGATCGCCCCCGGCACCCGCGGTGGCTCCCCCTACTCGGCCAGCAGCGCGTCCATCTGGCCGGCCGCTACCGTGAGGCCCTCCGCCAGGCCCATGTTGATCAGTTGCTCCATCTGCTCCCTGGAGTCGAAGTGCGAGCGCATCTCCAGGCGCGTACCGCCGTCCTGGGCGAGGAGTCGGACGCGCACGCTCATCGTCGGCAACTCGGCGTTCGGTGTGCCGTCCGGGTGGGCGAAGCCGTCGGTAAACTCCAGCGAGGCGGGTGGCTCGACGGCGGCGACCCGCCAGTACCCGCAGTGCTTGTCGCCCTCGGGGCCGGTCATGAAGTACGTGACATCACCGCCGGGGGTGAGGTCGTGCTCCTCGAAGGTCGCCGGGTGCGTCGGCCGCCCCCACCAGCGCTCCAGTCGGCGCGGGTCGGCCCACAGCTGCCACGCCTTGTCCGGTGGGGCGGGGAAGTCGGCGGTCAGTGTGAGGGTGAGGGTGTCGAGGTCCTTGTCGATGCTCTTGACGGTCATCGGTCCTGTCCTTCGGTCGGGTGGGTGTCGTCCCGGTGGGCGGTGTGGGCGGTGTCGGCGGCGGCGAGATCCTCGGCCGGCGGATCGGCTGGTAAAGGCCCGGCCGCCTCAGCTCTTCAGCTGGGTGAAGCGGATGCTGTTGCCGAACGGGTCCCGCAGCGCCGCGTCGATCCCGTACGGCCGCTCGGTCGGCTCCTCCGTGAACTCGACGCCCCGGGAGCGCAGCGTCTCGTACGTCTTGCGGCAGTCGTCCGTGCTGAAGATCAGCGAGCCGCCGGTCGCCCCCTTGGTGACCAGCTCACGGACCTGCCGCGCGGTCTCCTCCGACATGGCCGGGCGGCCCGGTGCCTCCAGCATGATCTGCCGGTCGGGGTGGCCGGGGACATTCACCGTGAGCCAGCGCATGTCGCCGAAGTCGACGTCGCTGTGGACTTCCAGGCCGAGCTTGCCGACGTAGAAGGCGAGTGCCTCGTCCTGGTCGAGAACAAAGATCTGAGAGTGCGTGATGGCTGTGAACATGCAGTTCACGCTAGTCGCCCACGGCCTCGCGTACTTATCCGAAACTGCTCGATGGCTCCGGTCAGTGGATCGGACGGGTCCACGCCTTCGTGAAGCAGGTCGGGACGTCCAGGGCCGCCGCCCGCTTGCGGTACTCGCGCGGGGAGCGGCCGACGATCTCCCGGAAGGTCCTGCTGAAGGTGGTCGGGCTGGAGAAGCCGACCTGGAAGCAGATGTCCGTCGCGCTCAGGTCGGACTCGCGCAGCAGGAACATCGCGCGCTCGACCCGGTGGCGCTGGAGATAGCGGTGCGGGGTCTCGCCGAACGTGGCCCGGAAGGTGCGGGTGAAGTGCGCCGGTGACACATGCGCGATCCGTGCCAGTGCCGGGACGTCCAGGGGCTCGGCGTAGGCGCGGTCCATCGCGTCCCGGGCCCGGAGCATCCGGCGGTTGGTGTCCTCCGTGGGGGTGGTGCGCACGCCGTCATCAGACCACAGGCCGGGCGGCGACGACAGCCGTACCGGGTGCCCTCGCGGCGGCCCAGCCAGAGGGCCGCGTCCAGGGCGCGGGCCCACACCAGCGTCCCTCACCGTCGCACGGGTACTCAAACCCCCGCGGGCAGCCAGTCCAGTCGGTCACGTTGGTCCGGGGTGAGCCGGAGGCCGGTGGCCGCCATGTTCTCCTCCAGGTGCTCGATGCTCGCCGTGCCCGGGATCGGGAGGATCACCGGTGAGTGGCCGAGCAACCAGGCGAGGGCGACCTGGGTGGGGGTGGCGTCCGTCTCGGCGGCCACCGCAGCGATCTCCGCCCGTGCCCCGGCGGCGCCCCAGGCGACCGGGCGCCACGGCAGGAAGGCGATGCCCGCCTTCTCGCAGGCCGCGAGGACGGGCTCGTACTCGCGGTCGAGCAGGTTGTAGCGGTTCTGGACGCTGGCGATGTCCGTGACGGCCCGCGCCTCGGCGAGTTCGGCGACGCTCACCTCGGACAGGCCGATGCGGCCGACCTTGCCCGCGGTGCGCAGGTCCCGCAGTGCGCCGATCTGGTCGGCCAGGGGGACCCGCGGATCGACGCGATGGAGCTGGAGCAGTTCGACGCGTTCCGTGCGGAGCCTGGTCAGGGCCTGGTCGACCTGGGCGCGCAACGCCTCGGGGCGGCCGTCCAGCGCCCACTCGCCCTTCGGGCGGGCCACCCCGACCTTGGTCGTGACGAGCAGGCCCTCGGGGTAGGGGTGGAGGGCCTCGGCCAGCAGTTCCTCGTTGGCGCCCCAGCCGTACATGTACGCGGTGTCGATGAGCGTCACGCCCAGTTCGACGGCCCGCCGGGCCACCGCCAGGGCGTTCGCTCGGTCCGGAGCCGGTTCGGTCGGCAGATGCATCGCCCCGAAACCGAGGCGCCCCACCCGTAGATCCCCGCCTATGCGAAACGTGGTCGTCACCATCGCCGATCGCCCCCTCGTCCGCCCGCACGCTAGCAGCCCCTCCGAATCGCAGAGGAGTTCGCGGGTACGGGCGTTCGATCGTTCGTCGGCTGGTGTGATCCGGCGTACGCCTGCGCCACCCCGCGCGCCCCTGCCGCGTTGGGTAGCCAATGACCTCGCCGCAGTGACGGTTCTGCGACGGTTCGCCGACGCCTGGAGCCGCCGGGCACCCGTGCGGCGCGAGCGAACAACGGCACAACGGGGGGCGTTCACGTGTGGACCAGCGGCGGCGACTCGGAGGAACTGCCCCAGTCCTGCGGCGGGGGGATCGGCGGAGCGAAGGACAGGGAGGGGCTGGGTGAGCCGAAGGGGCTGAGTGAGCCAGGTGAGCCCGACGGGGAGAGGCAGCCCGGTGCATCGAGTACGTCGAGCGCCTCAGGCCCGTCGACCCCGTCGACCCCGTCGAGCCCATCGATCCCATCGATCCCGTCGGACGAATTCGACAGCCCCCGCGGCCTGGTGGGCCGGGAGCCAGAAGTCGCCGCGCTGCACCAATTGCTGGCCCGGCATCGACTGGTGACGGTGGCGGGCGCGGCCGGGGTCGGCAAGAGTGCGCTGGCCAGGGTCGGCGCGGAGGCGATGCCGGGGGCGGCGGCGCCCTGGCGGCGGATGATCCGGCTGCGCTGGGACGGGGACGGGCCGGCCGAGGCGGGGAGTCTGACCCAGGCCGCGCTACGGGCGTTGGGTGAGGCCCAGATCGAGACCGTGTCCGTGGCTGCGGCCACGGCCGGGGGCACCGGCAAACGGCGGAACCGAACCACCCCCACCCCCACCCCCACCCTCCTCGTCCTCGACGGCATCGACGCCGTGCACGGCGAATGTGCCGCCCTCGTCCGGCAACTGCTCACGACCGTCCCCGCGCTGCGCCTCCTCGTGACCTCCCGCCGTCCGCTCGGACTCGGCGACGAACGGGTCCTGGAGGCCGGGCCGCTGGCCGTCGGCTCCCCCGACGGCAGGCCCGGTGACGGCCCCGCCGTCGGCCTCTTCCTCCGGCGTGCCCAGGCCCTCACCGGCCGTGCCTTCACCGCTGACGCCGATCTGCGCGCGATCACGGCGATCTGCGCGGTGCTGGACGGCAACCCACGGGCCATCGAACTCGCCGCCCGCCACACCACCCGCCATCCCCCGGGCGTGCTCGCCGAGTTGCTCACCCACAGCCAGTGCTGGCTGGACACGCCCGATCCGGAAGGGGCGGGCAACCGCTCGCCGCGCGCGTCGATCGGCGCCGGGTACGCCCTGTGCGAGCGGGCGGAGCGGACGGTGTGGGCACGGACCAGCATGTTCGCGGGCGCCTTCGCCGAGGACGCGGCCGTGTTCCTGTGCGCGGGCGGCGGCGTCGAGCCGGAGCGAGTGCCGGGCTCGCTGGCCCGGTTGTCGGCGCTCGGGGTGCTGGAGCCGGTCGAGCCGCCGGACGGGTTGCGCGGCCCGCGCTACCGGATGAACCTGGCGGCCCGGGAGTTCGGTGCGGAACGGCTGCGCGCCGCAGGCGAGTTCGCGGTGGCCGCCGAGCGCCGTATGGTCCACTGCCGCAATGTCGCCACCGTCGCCGACAGCTTCTGGAACTCCGGCGACCAGACCGGCGCGGCCCGGCTCGCCCTCGGCGGGGAGGCCGACGTCAAGGCGATGATCCGGTACGCCGTCGCCCAGCCCGCACACGCGGAGGCGGCGCTGGAGACCGTCGTCCACCTGTGGTTCTGGTGGGCGGTGTACGGCCGCGCCGAGGAGGGCCGGGCGTACGCGCTGCGCCTGCTGCCGCTGTGCGAGGCGGAGGGGCCGTTGACCGTACGGGCACAGGTGCTGGCCGCGTGGCTGTGCGCGCCGGACGATCCGCGCACCGCGCGCACGCTGCTCGGGCGGGCCTGGCCCGCGGCCGTGCGGGCCGGTGACGACGCGCTGATCGGGCGGATCTCGCATGTGCAGGGCGTGCTGGCGCTGCGCGCGGGAGACGCCCGTACCGCCGCCGAGCACTTCCGGTCAGCCGCCCATCTGGTCCCGCCGTACGCGCCGGGCGGGCCCTCGGGCGCGCTCAGCCGGGCCAGCGTCGCCTTCGCGCTCGCCGGCCTCGACCCGCGCGCCGCCCGGCGCAGCGCCCGCCGCGCCCTCGCCACTCCCGGCATCCGCGACGACGCGTGGACGTCGCTGGTCGCCCGCTATGCCGGTGCGCTGGTGGACCACCGGCTGGGCCGTACCGCCCGTGCCTGGCGCCGTGGCCACCGGGCTCTGGAGGGCCTGGACGCCGGGCTCCCCGAACCGCACGGCAGCGTCCCCCTGCGGCGTCTGCTCACCCAGATCGAACGACGCCGTCCGGGCGGCACACCGACGCCGATGCCCCCGCCCCGTACGGCGGACGGGGCGGCGGCGACCTCTGCGGGGCGCCGGGAGCGATGAGACCATCGGAAAGTCAGGCCAGAGGTGAGTGAGGCACGAGCCGGAGACGAGTCAGAGGCGAGCCAGGGGCAGGTCAGGGGCGAGCCAGAGGCGAGCCCGACGGACGATTCAGAAGATCCATCGCTGAATACGATGCGAAAGAACGGTTGGACTTCACGATCCCGCACAGGCAGTGTGGGTCAGTCCCCTCGATCCCGGTGGGACTCCCGCACGGCACCACCCCCGGAGAACTTCCGATGAACCACGTCGCCGACCCCGAGCGCTACGACGGCACCATGCGCTACCGCCGCACCGGCCGTTCCGGGCTCGATCTCCCGCTGCTCTCGCTGGGCTACTGGCACAACTTCGGAGACGACAAGCCCTTCGAGACCCAGCGCGAGATCGCCCTGCGCGCCTTCGACCTCGGGATCACCCACCATGACCTGGCCAACAACTACGGCCCTCCCTACGGCGCCGCCGAGATCAACTTCGGCCGGCTGCTGCGGGAGGACCTGAAGCCGTACCGGGACGAACTGGTGGTCTCCACCAAGGCCGGCTGGGACATGTGGCCCGGCCCCTACGGTCAGGGCGGCGGCTCCCGCAAATACCTGCTCGCCTCGCTCGACCAGTCGCTGACCCGGACGGGCCTGGACTACGTCGACATCTTCTACTCCCACCGGCTGGACGCGACCACGCCGCTGGAGGAGACGATGGGCGCGCTCGACACGGCCGTCCGCCAGGGCAAGGCGCTCTACGTCGGCATCTCGTCCTACGACGCCGAGCGCACCCGCGAGGCCGTGGCGATCCTGCGCGACCTGGGCACGCCCCTGCTCATCCACCAGCCGTCGTACAACATGCTGAACCGCTGGATCGAGACCGACGGCCTGCTCGACGTGGCGCAGGAGGAGGGCTTCGGGATCATCGGCTTCACCGCGCTGGCCCAGGGCCTGCTGACCGGCCGCTATCTCGACGGCATCCCGGGCGACTCGCGCGCCGCGCAGGACAAGTCCTTCGACACCCAGTGGCTGACGGACGAGATGCGCGGGCGGCTGCGGGCGCTGGCCGACCTCGCCGCCCGTCGCGGCCAGACACTGGCCCAGCTGGCCCTCGCCTGGGCGCTGCGCGACCGGCGGGTCACTTCCCTGGTCATCGGCGCGTCGCGGGTCGAGCAGCTGGAGCAGAACGTGGCCGCGCTGGACCATCTCGACTTCACCGCCGAGGAACTCGCCGAGATCGACAAGTACGCGACCGACGGCGGCGTCGACCTGTGGCGGGACGCCCGCCAGGGCAATCTGGGCTGACCTGCCACCCGCTCCCTCCCCATCCCCAGCCCCAGCCACTCACTCGCTCACGCCCTCCCCAGCAGCGCCTCCACCGCCGCGGTCGTCGCCGGGTGGCGGGTGAGGAGGGCCACGCCCCGTGGTGACGCGTCGGACGGCGCCCACGGTTCGTCGTAGCCGAGGAGGGCGGCCAGGGTGTCGCAGGTCGCCGGGTGGGCCGGCAGGAGTGTGGCGCGGCCGGGTGCCGGGTCGGCGGTGCTCGGCAGGGGGCTGCGGGGGCGCTCGGTCCGCCAAGGTGGCAACCACGCGTCCAGGGCCGGGAGCCGGGCCGGGAAGACGCGTCCGGCCTCCTTGATCAGCAACGGGGCGAACTCGGCGCCGCCCGCGCGCAGAGTGCTGATCAGGGTGGGCAGCCAGGGCAGCAGCACCGGGTCGGGCAGGCGGGCGAAGGCGTTGGACACCGCTTCCACGACGAAGTCGGTCAGTGCCGGGACCGGCTCCAGGGCGTGCAGGAAGCCGCTGAGGTAGCGCGGGTAGGACGGCACGGCCAGCGGGTTGGCGAGGAGGGCGTCGACGCGGGTCCGCAGCTCCTCGCGGGTGAGGGTGCCGAGGTGGGTCCGGGCCGACCAGAGCAGGGCCCTCTTGGCGGGCTCCTCGGGGTGCGACTGGCCGACGGCCAGTTCCAGCTGAGTCCGGTCGCAGCCCAGGGACAGGGCCAGGCTCTCCATGCTGAACAGGAACCCCAGCATCGCCGCGACCTGCCGGACCCCCGCCTCCTCGTCGGTGAACGCGGTCGGCAGCAGCGTGCAGTAGTGCGCGTAGCCGGCCTTGACGAACGACTCGATCCAGGACGGCAGCGCCGGTTCACCGGTGCGGTAGTACGCCAGCAGCCGGCGTACCCGGCGCAGCACCTCCGGTGCCCCGTCGACGCTGCGCTCGACGGCCAGTACCTCCAGCGCGCGGGTGCCCAGTTCGTCGGCGAGGCGGCGGCTGCGCAGGAAGCGGGTCGCGTCCTCGACGGTCTCCAGGACGTCCGCCGCCGTGGCCCGCGGGCCGTACGCCCGGCGCCGCAGCCGCTGTTCCAGCACCTGCTCGATGCTGACGCCCTCGTAGCCCAGCTCGATGAGTGCGCGCTGATGGGTGCCCAGGGCCAGGTCCCAGGACTCCTGGATGGGCTCGTCGCCGAGGCCGCGCTCGCCCATGATGGGCCGGGCGGCGCCCTGCGGGAGCAGTTGGCGCAGCATCCACAGCACGTCGGAGCAGACGCGCAGCTCCGGCCGGCCCGCGATGTCGAGCAGCGCCCGTTTCACCCCGCGCTGTTGCAGGGGCAGCCCGAGGGGTTGCAGCCGGTCGTGGACATCGCGGGCGAGCGGGGGCAGCGAGTCGTAGCCGACCTGTCCGATCCGGTCGCCGCCCATCATGATCTCCACGAGCCGGCGCACATCGCGCCGGCCCGGCACGGCGTCCTTCTCGATGCAGGTGACGGCGGCGTCCTGGAAGTCGTACGGCGTCGGCTTGGCCCGGTCGCGCATCCCGGCCAGCAGGATCGACGTCTCGAAGACGGCGATGGCGTCGGCGGTGGAGGCGAGGTAGCCGGCGCGGCGGGCGGCCCGCACGATGTCCACCGACCAGCCGAGGAGTTCGGCCTGGTCGAGCCGGTCCAGGACGGGTGGGCGCTGGAGGAAGCCGGAGAGTCTGTCGGCCGCCGGGACCTCCTCCGGCATCGGGGCCGGAGCCACCGCCTTCCTGGCCTTGGACGGCTTCTTTGTGCCCGCCTGGCCCTCAAGGCGGAAGGGTTTGATCCCGGTGCGCTTGAGGTTCTTCGCCCAGACCGTCGCGGCGATGGACACCGAGCCGCCCGCGAGGCCGAACTGTGCCTCGATCGCCGCGTGGCTGGAGGGGATCAGCCCGTGCTGCCACTTGGTGGCGGTACGCGGGCTGATCTCGAAGCCGTCCGAGCCGTGCACGCCGAACTCGTCCACGCGGCTGGCCGCGTGGAAGGCGCCGCAGACGTAGAGGCAGTCGGCGGGGTCCGTGCCGGTGGCGGTCAGATGCTCGCGCATCCGGGTCCACATGTAGCGCTCGCGGTCCTCGTCGACGTGGACCCGGTGCGGGTCGCCGGGTGCCAGGCGGCGGAAGAGGCTGCCGATGAGCAGCATGACCTGGCGGTAGGTGTCGTGGTCGCTGTCGCCGAGGGGCAGTTCGACGTACTGGTGCCACCACTCCGACCAGTGCCGGACCCGGCCGTGGCGCAGAAGGTGTTCCTCCAGTTCGGCGAAGCGCGGGCGCAGGTCGCCGATCTCCACGCCGACGGAGTCACCGTGCAGCGCGGATTCCTCGTCGGGTGCCGGGGCGGGCGGGGCATCCGGGTCCGCGTGTTCGGTGGGTTCGGTGGGTTCGTCGGGGGTCTCGTCGCGGCGGTCCCACTGGAAGACATGGTCCGAGGAACGGTCGACCAGGACGAGTTCGACGCCGGGGGTGTCCAGGGCGTACGCGATGGCCTGGTACTCGGCGGACGCCTCGGTGAGGGGGGCGACCACCGACAGCGGTGACCAGTCGGCGGGGAAGCCGTCGATCTCGCTGGCGAACGCCTGGACCGCCACCGGCAGCTTGCAGTTGCGCAGCTCGGTCAGGAGCGGGGCCATGTCCTCGCACAGCTCCAGATAGACCACCCTGGGCTGTTTCTCGCGCAGCCGCCGGGCCATGGCGAGCGCGGACGCCGGTGAGTGATGGCAGACCGGGAAGATCTCCAGCGGTTCGCGCACCGCGCGGTCCACGTCGTCGACGATGCCGAGCAGGATCCGCTCCAGCGCGTCGGGGCCGTCGGCGAAGGTGGCGGCGGCGTCCTGGAGCTGGGTGCGCAGGGTGGTGAAGGTGCCGCCGGTATCGCCGGTGCCACCCGCCCCGTCGGTCCCACCGGTATCGCTCACGCCGCTATCGCCGCTCGCGCTGTTCACGCCGATCCCGTGCACGCCGCTGACTCCGCTCACCCCGCCCTCCCTCACGCCGCTCACCCTCCCCTCGTCCGTGCCGCTCACGACAGGGTGGCGATCGCGTCGCGGCCGCCTTCGAGGAACTCCGGCCAGGAGCCGCCCTCTTCCTTGCCGCGCGGCTCGACCACGCCATGCAGGTACTTGTTGAGGATGGCGAGATCCTCCGGTGCGCGCCGGGCGAGGGAGCCGACGAGAGAGGAGGCCAGGGTGTGGGCGGTCAGGGCGCGCTCGCCGAAGAAGTTGCTGTGCAGGATGGCGTCCTCCAGGACGCCGATCTGCTCGGCGGTGGACAGCGCGGACTCCAGCTTCTCGTCGTCGCTGCCGGCCGCGGCGGCGGAGGCCCGCAGATCGGCGAAGCTCTGGAGCAGCACATCGAGCAGGGTCGGCGGCACATCCAGCTCTATCCGGTGGCGACGCAGCAGTTCCTCGGTGCGGAAGCGGACGATCTCCGCCTCGGCCTTCTTGTTGGTCACGACGGGGATGCGGACGAAATTGAAGCGGCGCTTGAGCGCGGACGACAGGTCGTTGACGCCCCGGTCGCGGCTGTTGGCGGTGGCGATGATCGAGAAGCCGGGCTGGGCGAACACGATGTTGTCGCTGGTGTCGCTGCCCAGTTCGGGCACGGAGACATACTTCTCGGACAGGATCGAGATGAGCGCGTCCTGGACATCGCTGGTGGAGCGGGTCAGCTCCTCGAAGCGCCCGATCGCGCCGGTCTCCATCGCGGTCATGATGGGCGAGGGGATCATCGACTCCCGGGACTGGCCCTTGGCGATCACCATGGACACGTTCCAGGAGTACTTGATGTGGTCCTCGGTGGTGCCCGCGGTGCCCTGCACCACCAGGGTGGAGTTGCGGCTGATCGCGGCCGACAGCAGCTCGGCCAGCCAGCTCTTGCCGGTGCCGGGGTCGCCGATGAGCAGCAGTCCGCGGTCGGAGGCGAGGGTGACGATGGAGCGCTCGACGAAGCTGCGGTCGCCGAACCACTTCTGGGAGATCTCCCGGTCGAGCCCGTCGGCGCGCTCGGAGCCGAGGACGAACAGCCGGACCATCTTGGGCGACAGCCGCCAGGAGAACGGCTTGGGGTTGTCGTCGATGGACTCCAGCCAGTCCAGCTCCTCGGCGTACTTGATCTCGGCGGGAGCGCGCAGCAGGTCGGACATGGCATGCCTTTCTGGATCTTTGAAGAGAGGTGAGGGGAGTGGTGGGGTGGTGCGGGCAGGTCAGATCAGCTCAGGCCAGGTCAGCTCAGCTCAGGTCAGGTCAGCTCAGGTCAGGTCAGCTCAGGTCAGGAAGTTCTTCAGCTCCTGGACGAGCTTGCGGATATGGCCGGAGATGACCGGCGTGCCGAGGTCCTTGAACCGTTCGCGGAACCAGGGGTTCACGCTGCCGCGCCCGGAGCTGGTGACCGAGCCGACCGGGATGAACTTCGCCCCGGAGCGATGGATCGCCGCCATCGACTCGAACAGCTCGTCGGTGCGCCATTCGTAGAAGTCGGAGATCCATACGACGACGGTGTTGCGCGGCTCGGCGATCTTCGGCTGGGCCAGGGCCATGGCGACCGTGCCGTCGGTGCCGCCGCCGAGCTGGGTGCGCAAGAGCGTCTCGAAGGGGTCGTGCACCCAGGGCGTGAGGTCGAGCGCCTTGGTGTCGTAGGCGATGAGGTGGACATCGACCTTGGGGAGTCCGGCGAAGATGGACGCCAGGATGGTGCAGTTGACCATCGAGTCGACCATCGAGCCCGACTGGTCCACGACCACGATCAGCCGCTGGGGTGTGGTCCTGCGGGCGGTGTGCCGGTAGTAGAGACGGTCTACGTAGAGCCGCTCCTCCTCCGGGCTCCAGTTGGTGAGGTTCTTCCAGATCGTGCGGTCTAGGTCGAGATTGCGGTAGACCCGCTTGGGCGGGACCGACCGGTCGAGAGCACCGACCGTGGCCTTCTCGACCTGGGTGCGCAGCACGTCGGCGACCTCGTCCACGAACCGGCGGATCAGGGCCTTGGCGTTGGCGAGGGCGACTCCGGAGAGGTTGTTCTTGTCCCGCAGCAGCTGTTCGATGAGGGACATGCTCGGGGTGAGCCGCGCGGCCAGCTGAGGGTCGGCGAGCACCTCGCGCAGGCGCATCCGCTTGACGAGGTCGGCCTCCAGGGCGCCCAGTTCGGGGCCGATGGCCGGGAGGAGATTGCCGAGGTCGGGTGTCGTACCGCGAGTACCGGAGCCGTACGGGCTCACGCCCGGTCCCGCCGGGCCGGACCGGCCGCCACCGCCGCGCAGCCCGCCGACCTCGCAGCCGAGGGCGCGCTCCAGCCAGCCCGCGTCGGACTGCCAGCGGGACAGCTGTCCGGCGGTGACCGTGCCGGTGCCGGTGGCGAAGACGTTGAGAAGCACCTTGGACACCAGCGCGGCCCGCCGCACCTCGGCGGCCCGGTCCCGCCCATCCGCGTCCCTCTCGGACGCGGGGCCCGCGCCCGTGTCGGTGCCCGACTGCGCGCCGGTGTCGATACCCAGCCGCGCGTCCGTCTCGGTGCCCGGCTGTGCGGCCGTGCCAGTGCCCGGCAGCGTGCCCGTGTCGGCGCCCGGCCCCCCGTCCGCCCCGAAACCCCGCTCCGGCACCATCAGCCCGTCGAACTCCCCGGCCAGATCCGGATGGCGCTGCACGATCGAGTCGACGGACGCCTGTGGGTCCAGCAGCGCGGGCGGCAGCCCGATGTCCTCTACGACGGCGAGGCTCGCCGACTCCAGGGCGGCCTGCTCGTCGTGGTCGAAGAGCCGGGCCAGCAGCCGCCAGTACAGGACCTGCCGGCGATTGTCGTCGGCGTTGGCGCTCCGCTCGGTCGGTTGCTTCTGCTCGGTCGGTTGCTTCTGCTCCGTCGATGGCCTCCGCTCGGTCGATTCCGCCTGCTCGGCAACTCCTGTCCGCCCGGCGATCCCCGAATCCCCGACCGTCCCCGTCCCCTCCACGGCTTCGCTCCCCCCGCCGATTCCCATGGGCCCGGCGATCCCCGAATCCCCAACCGTCCCCGTCCCCTCCGCGCTCTCGCTCCCCCCGCTGACTTCCATGCCCCCGCCGATTCCCATGGGCCCGGCGATCCCCGAATCCCCAACCGTCCCCGTCCCCTCCGCGCTCTCGCTCCGCCCGCTGACTTCCATCCCCCCGCTGATTTCCATCCCCCCAGCGATCTCGCTCCCCTCGGTCATTTCCGCAGCAGCCTTCCCGCACGCTCGCGCAGGGCCGCGACGGCGTCGGTCGCCGCCTTCTCCGCCTTCGCGCCGCCCTTGCCGTCCGAGCCGCCGGCCCAGCCTCCGGCGTGCACGGTGACGCTCTTCTTCCGTACGGTCGTCTCCACGGCCAGCGGCTGAAGCCGGAACGCCCCGGCGTCCCAGCGCACCAGCCCGATGCACGCGCGGGAGGCGGCGACGGCCTCCGGGGTGAGCGGTCCGGCGGTGGGGACACGGTCGGTGTCCACGGCGATCGGGGTGCCCGCGACGGTGAAGGTCAGCGGCTCCTCGCCACCGCCCTGCGCGGCATACCCCTCCAGGAACACCGGGACGGCGATCCGGGCCGGGTGGCGGTCCAGCGGCGCGGTGGCCGCGACGGTGGCGGTCGGCAGCGCGACCCGGGCGGTCGCGAAGGCGTCGGCGGGCTCCGCGGCGCTCGCGTGCGCGTCGCTCCAGATCAGGTCGCCCTCGGCGGTGACCGGCATACCGGTCAGCTCCATCGCGCGGCCCTCGCTCACGGCGGCCAGCAGCGACAGATGCGGGCGCATCAACTGCCAGACGCCCGCGCCGACGACCGTGTCCGGCTTGGGCACCGAGATGCCGGCCCGCACCAGACGGGGCGTGGACCCGTCGGCGGGTTCGAACACGGCGTGCACCTGGGCCTGGGCGGCGGTGGCGTGTTCGTGGACATCGATGCCGAGCGGCAGCAGTCTGCCGGTGGCCGTGCCGGTGACGGGCGCGATGGCGGCGCCCGGGACGGTCAGGAGCATCGCCCGGGACCACAGGTCGGCCCAGCGGCGGGCCGGGATCCGCTCCAGGGTGGCGCCGGGGCAGGACGCGGCGAGTTCGGCGGCGAAGCCGTCCAGCAGGGTGGCGAGGCGGCGCAGCGCCGGGTCCGGAAGCATCGCGGAGACCACCTGGGCCGCCCCGGAGATGACGTCGTGGTCGATGCCCCGCCAGCCGGCGCGGGCCAGGTCGCCGAGCCACGAGCGCGCGGCGGCCAGCACATTCGGGGCCGGGGTCTCGGCGGATGCCGTGAGGGGATCCGGGTCGGTGCGCGAGCGGCCCGCGAGGTCGTCGGCGCGGATCAGCAGCGCGTCATGGACGGAGCCGAGCAGTGCGGCGCGGGCGGCGGCGAGGGCGAGGAAGTGGTCCTCGCTCGCGGCACCGACCGCCGCCTTCTCGGCGGCCTCCCCCACCCGTACGCCCAGCGGCGTCCCGGCCAGCGAGCGGGCGAACTCCGCGAGGGCGTCGGCCTCCTCGGGCCGGGGCCGCAGCAGTCCGCCGCACAGCGCGCGGTCGAAGGCGTCGACGGCGGCGAGTGCCTCCGCGAGCCCCTCGACCGGGTCACCGCCCGCACCGGCAACCACGACCGGCACGTCCGCACCCACGCCCGCCGCCACCTCCGTCGCCTCCGTCACCGCCGTCACCTCCGCGACCCCGGCGGCCCCCGCAGCAACCGCGACCCCCACGCCTTCCTCCCTCGTCGGCGGGAACCACTGCATCTCCGGCAACGGCACGGTCGCCGGGGCCAGTTCGAGATACGCCAGATGCCGCAGAAAACGGCTGAAGACGGCTGCCGCGGCCTTGGCGTCGGCCTGCGCGGGGCGGGTGCGGGTCATCACGTACCCGAGGTGGGCCGCGTCGATCTCGCTCGGGTCGGTGCCCTTCACCGGGTCGACGCGCAGATAGCGGGCGACGCGGACGACACCGTACTGAAGGACCGATTCGTCGATCAGCGCGGTGATGTGCTTGCAGAACGTGCCCCGGGCGCCGCCGCACGGCCGGTTGTTGTTGGTGCTGCACGCGAACGCGTACGTCCCCGCCTCGATGGACGAGACATAGACCCGCGCGATGTCGGAGCCGCTGGACACCACCCCTTGCAGACGTCCGTCGGCCAGCTCGACGAACGGGACCTTCGCGAGCTTGCGGGGTCGCGCGGGTGGGATCACCCGCGCGGTGCTCGACTTCTCCCAGGCCGACAACGCACCATCTCCTTTGCGCACAGGGGGATTTCCCGACCGGTCCGGCGGGAACATCAATGAACCTATCGGGGACCACTGACAACGCCCCTGACCTGCACTTCCTCACCCAAGGACACACTTCAGTCACGACGTTTCCACATTTCTCCCCCGGCAGGGGATCATGGCCCTGTCACGACGCACCATCCCTGGGGGGACCCATGAGTTATCACTCCATGCACCAGCCGCAGCCGCCCATGCCGGGCTTCCCGCCGCAGCAGCCGCCGCAGCCACCGAAGAAGAGCCGGGCCAACGCCGTGATCATCGCCTCGGCCGCCGCCGTGATCGTGGCGGTCGTCGCCACGGGCGTGGCCCTGAGCGCGGGGAGCGACGGTGAGGCGAAGGCCGCGCCGACGGTCACCGTCACCAAGACGGTGAGCGCCGAGGACGCCCTCGCGGCCGACGAAGAGCCGTCCGAGCCGTCCGAGCCCGCCGACAGCGCCGAGGACGGCGTGTACGCGCTCACCGACACGGTGACCTACGAGAACGACATCGAGATCACCCTGACCTCGTTCGCGCGCGGGGTGTCCAGCGACTACGCGGTGCCCGAGAACACGCCGTACGCCAAGTTCACGGTCAAGATCGTCAACAATTCGGGCAGCAAGATGGACGCGTCCATGCTGTCGGTCAGCTGCGCCTACGGCGACGAGGGCAAGGAGGGCGAGGCGATCTACGACGACGGGCTCGACGGGTCGCCCGACACCAGCGTGCTCGCGGGGCGTTCCCTGTCGGTGCCGTGGGCGTGCGAGCTGCCGAAGGACGAGACATTCCTCCAGGTGGAGGTGTCACCCGACTGGGAGTCGGAGCCGGCGATCTTCACCGGCGAGGTGAAGTGACCGGGTGACGCCCCGCAGAGCGGCGCCCGCCGACCGCTAACCCTCCTCGACCAGCCGCGCGAGCTGGTCCAGCGCCATCCGCGTACCGGCCTCGTTGTCGGCGGTGGACACGGCGTCGGGCAGCCCCTCGTGGACGATGACCACGTCGGTCCCGCTCCCGGCGGGGACCAGCGTGGTCGTCATCGTCATCGCACCGCGCAGTGCCGGGTCGTCGGTCTCGAACTCCAGCACCTCCACGACCTCCTCGTCCGGCACGAGACGCGCGAAGTGGCCGTGGTAGGTGTCGGTGTGGGCGCCGGACTTCCCCACCTCGTCCTGGTCGTCGTACGTCAGCGAGACCCGGAAGTGGCCGCCCTCGCGCGCCTCGAAGGCGTGCACCTCGCTCCGCATCCCGTCCGGCACCCGCCAGCGGGCGACCGCCTCCGGGTCGATCAGGGCCCGGTAGACGGCGGCGGGGGCGGCATTCACATGGCGGGAGACACGGGTCGTCGGCATACCGCCAACCTAACCCCCGGCCCGGACCCCCGCCCTTCACTCACGCACGCCCCAGGGCTCAGCGCTTCTCCTTCAGCAGTGCGCAGACGAAGTCTTCCTGGAGGGTCCGCAGCTCGCGCAGCCGTTCCGGTGCCAGGGACTGGTTGACCTGCGAGGTCACGGTGAAGGTCAGGGACCGCTCGCCGTCCGGGGTGGCGGCGATGAGCTGGGTGTAGCCGGGGATGTTCCCGGTGTGGCCCAGTACTTCCCCGCAGCGCGTCGTGTACCGGAAGATCGCCAGCCCGGCCTTGTCCGCGCCCGGCCCCGGGGGCTCGGAGGCTCCGGCGATCCAGTTCCGCTGCGCCGCCAGGACCTCCTTGCCGCCGTACAGCGCTCCCGACGCATAGCCCCGGATGAAGCGGGTCACATCGGCGGGGGTGGAGACGATCCCACCGGAGGCCCACACACCGGAGGCGCCGAACAGTTCACTGACGTCCTCGGGCGATGCCGGGTCGGTGAGGTCGTACCCGTGCAGCGCGGGCTCGGGCAGCCGGTAGCCGGACGGGAGCGAGGTGCTCCGCAGCCCGAGCGGCCGGTAGACCAGCTCGCTCAGCAGTTTCTCGTACGTCGTCCCGGTCACCGCCTCCGCCATCAGGGCGACGGCGATGTTGTCGGAGTTGGAGTAGTGGTAGCGCGCGCCCGGCCGGAAGCGCAGCTTCTTGTCGGCGACGAAGTCGAGCAGCTTGCGTGAGTCGAAGCGGTGGTGCGGGTCCGCCGCGAGGAGCTTCAGGAACTCGGGGGACTCCGTGAAGTCCGGGAGCCCGCTGGTGTGCTGGAGCAGCTGGCGCAGGGTCACGGAGCCCCAGTGGCGCGGCAGCTGGGGCAGGCGCTTCTTCAGGGCGTCGTCCAGGCTCAGGTCCTGCCGGTCGACCAGCGAGAGGGCGACGGCCCCGCTGAACGCCTTGGCCACGCTGGCGATCCGCATGTGGTCGTCGGGGCCCGGCGGTCGGCCGGTGACCAGATCGGCGACCCCGGCGCGTACGACCCGGGTGTGCGGGCCCCGCTGAAGGACGACGATCGCCCCGGGCGGGCCGCCGGGAGCCCGTACGAACGCCTCCAGCCGACCTCGCAGCGTGGCGTCGTCACCGTGTGCGGCGGACGTGGCCCCCGGGGAGGTGACCGCGGCGGCGGGCGCGGCCGGAACGAGCACCGTCAGACAGACGGCGACCAGACGCGCGGCCCGCAGCCGGGGCCGGAATCGGGACCTACGGGACGGCAGGGTGCGAGGGCGAGGCGACATCAGGGCTCCAGGTGCGGACTGGCCGGTACGACGTCCCCAGCCTGTCCGGCACCGGTCACGCGGGCCCGCTGAGCTGCTGCATCCGGGCCAAGGCGCGACACGGTCGGCGGAAGGAGGCCATGGCCTGCCGCCCACGGCCCACGGCCGCCGCGTCCGCCACCCACAGCCGCCGCCCACCACCCACGGCCCACGGCACCCCCCTCCGCCCACCGGCGTGAGCACCGCAGGACCCCGCTCCCCCTACGGCAGGGCCCCCGGTGTGGGCGCCTGATACTCCGTGTCCTTCGCCCACGCGCCCACCCCCAGCTGTCCCGTCGTCCCCAGGTCCAGTTCCGGTGTGACGGTCACCGGGTCGGCGCCGGGCTTGGCCCATACCCGGGTGTAGGGGGCGTTCACGACCTCGCCCATGCCCGTGGTGTTGCGCCAGACCAGGGTGGCGCGGGCGCGTTCCCCGGTGTTCAGGGTGATCGGCGAGGGCAGGGTGTCGGCTCCGGTGCTGGTGGCGATGTCGCCGGCGCCGTCGAGGATGTCGACGCCGTCGACCGGTTCGTGGTCGGCGTCGAGGAGTTCGAGCGTGGGGTAGCCGTTGAGCTGGTACGCGCCGGTGCCGCAGTTCTCGACGAACAGCCCCAGCGCCCGCAGGCCCATCGCGGCGTCGCCCTGGTTCGCGTAGACCCGTACGCCCGAGGGCGGGCAGGTGGCGGCGGGGGCGGGGGCCTCGGCGGTGGGGACGCTGCGGACGGTGCCGATGGTGGCCTCGGTGAGGCCCGGGGCGCCGGTCGCGGTGAGCGTGCGGCGGATCGTGCGGCCCGGCTCGACGGAGTCGATCGTCTCCTCCTCGTGCTGCGTCGAGGCGGGCGTGCCACCGGCGAAGGTGAAGCCGATGGTGTAGGTCATCGGCTCGGTGCCGGAGTTGGTGACCTCGTACTCCACGCAGTTCCTGCCGACGACGAAGCCGAGGATCTTCACCCCGTCCTTCTCCAGTGCCTGCGGGTCGCTGGACATGGTCGTGGGGGAGGCGGTGATCGGTTCGCCGCACCCGGAGGCGAGCGGGGTGTTCGCCGTGGAGGTGCCGGTCGATTCGGTTCCGCAGGCCGTGAGTAAGGAGGTGAGCAGGGCCGTGAGCAACAGGGCTCCGGCCGCCGAGGGCGTGGGGTGTGGGGTGCGGCGCATCCGCAGAGTCGATCAACCGCAGCTCTCGGCGACTGTGACGGAGGCCATAATTCCGGTAACAGCCGTGTCACAAGACCCGTGCGCAACACGGCTGTGGGGGCCCCGCACCCCCCACACCCACCACACACAACACCGAAAACACACAAAGAC